>CAYGIT010000047.1:0-9172 GCA_964349955.1 uncultured bacterium | reverse complement strand
TTCCGCCTTCAAGGCGGTGCTTGTAAATTTTCGCGAAGGCTTCCAGTTCAAGACCAAGTTTGACGGAAGACGCCACATGCGTAAAACCTTCCCAGGAATATTCCCTTTGATACCTTTGAAGAGCATCTTTGATTTCTTTTTGCTCCACATCGTCCACCCGAATTCCCCAGCGGATCTCAAGATGAGTGCTGAAGGCAGCCCGGGCTTCGGGACTCAAGACACCTTGTTCCAACTGCCACATTCGCCACACTGCCTGTTGCAGATGCTCCGGATTTCCGGGGTCCCAATCGCGCGGTAAAAAGACATTCATGCGAATGGCCATTTCCTGGAGATTGCGCAGGGAATAACTTCCTTCCGGTTCGATGGATTCCAGCATCCGGTAAGTCTCGATCAGCATTTCCGAAAGATTGTCCCGGCTTGAAAGGTCCGTATCCAGGTAGGGCGCGACCTCGTTTTGAGTGTCCCCTTGCAAAAGCAGTTTGGAGAAAAAAGAGTCCGGCATGGAGCGGAAGGGAATCGTCAGCATGTGCTCCTGAATCAATGAAATAAAACGCCGCCCCGCAACGGTTTCATCGTTTCCCGTAAAAATAATTTTGTGGTTCGAACTAAGCTTATGCTTGACGCCGGCAATCCAGACATGAGGCTTGAGTGGATCAAAAGCGCCTCGCAAGAATTCCCAGAATTCAGGGTCCGCAAGATTGGCTTCGTCTACTGCCAGCAGCCCCCCGTCTTCAGAAAAAACCCACTCGGCAATGGTTCCGGGTTCCAGTACGGTTTTCCCTTTTTTCATCACCGTCCGCGCCAGAACATCCTGCTCTTTGACATCCTGGCCCACAGTCACGGGGCCAAACAATTTCAGCCTTTTGCGGTCGCCATCGAACATTTTTTCGCTGAGCAAAGCGCGCAGCCGCTTGGCCAAATAACTTTTGCCCGACCCGGGCACTCCCTTGAAAAAGAGCCCCCGGAAGCGGAGCGCGTATTCCAGTATTTTTTCTTCATCCTGCGTCAGGGTATCAGGCCCCTTTTCCAGAACCGGCGCCTGATCGACTTCAGAATCTGTCAATTCAACCGTTTCTGAATCACTGTATTTTTTAAAAAAATCACGGATTTCGGGATCTTTTGAATTCGCTTTTGCCATCGCGGCGCGAATGATCCTGAAGATATCCCCGGTTGTGTGCTTATCAAAATCTTCGAAAATCTTAAACCGCCGGATTAACTCCGAGCCCAGGGAATCGAGCAATCGCCAGTAGACCTGGTCCCAGGACCGGTAGGCTGTGAGATTCAGGGCGGAAGTCAAAACATCCTCATGAACCGCCTTTGGATTCCGGCCCGGAAATTCTACGCCAAGCGATTTTCTTACCATCACCCGCATGAAGGCAGCCACGTCAGGCGCGTTTTCATAGCGATTGATGATCCCCTGCTGAAACGCTTCGGCGAGATTATCAAAAGTCAACATCAGACGCAGGCGAGCAAGTCCCATCTCAACCTGTTCGGGGTAAAGCCGCGGCTTATTCGGCACTGGGATAGATTGAAAAATTTTAACGAGTTCAAAAATTTTCAGCACCCGGGAACGGATCTCATCGGCCCGCTCTTTGGAAACCGGCTGTCCTCCGGCCTGCTCCGCTTCACGGATTAAAATTTCGGCGTAGTTATCAGCTTTGGGGGTGATCTTGGCTGTTTGTCTGGCTGTCAGAAGGGGATTGCTTTTAACCACCGCAACGATTTTACCGGAAAAATCCGTGAGAGGGATTCTCTTCCCGTTGCGTTCCACGTAAGCCTGGGACGAAAACCAGCTTTCAAGCTGGCGCGCAAGCTGGGGGTTTTGATCAAGCCCGGTCACGACAACGGTTTCTCCGTTTTCCAAAGCCTCTATCCATTCAGTCGACTGCAATTCAAACTCATAAGCTCCGTCTTTTTTTTCAACGCTCATCTCCCCCATCAAATCATTCAGGCGGGCTCCGGGCGAGGTGGAAAAAATCACGGGCTTGCGGCCCGTGGCTTGTTCAACCTTCGCCAAAGTCAGGGAAATATCTTCCGATTCGATGACAACCGCCTTTTCGCTGCCAAGAGCCGCATCGTATTCAGCCGGGACCACCTTTTCCCGGATTTTGGGTTGTCCTTGAACAAAATCTTTGTATATCCTCGGAACAGGAACCCCTGGCGCGAGCCAAATCCGGACCGGGAACGGCGCGTGCATGATCATGTGCCAGTAATAATCCGGAAAATTACTGCGCTGGGTTTCGGTGATATAAAGGTCCAGTCCTTTCTCCTGAAAGGCCGGATCCTGCAGCAGCCCTTTGCGGCCCAGCATGCGCCGGCCGGATGTTTCAATTTCAAATCTCGAGTGCAGCATATCCGCGGTTTGAAGATTCATGACGAACGCGGATTCGGGCGGCGCTTCTCCTCCGGCATGAACAACCTTGTCTTTAACTCCTTCTTTGAAATTGCGTTCCGCGCGAAAAATAAAAGCGCCCGGTTTCAGCCGATAGGTTTTTCCGTTCCATTTGAATTCCCGGTCCACCGCCAGCTTGCGAAGAAAATGGGCGATCGGAGATGAAAGCACTTTATCGACAACTCCGGTTTGAGGATTGCGCATCAGTTTGGGTTCCCATTCTACACCGCGGACTACAATGGGTTTGCCCGAGGCAAGCGCGCGAATCAAAGCGCCTTCCGCCGCCTGCAGCCGGCCGTCGCCGCCAAACTGATAGGTCCCGATCATTTCTTCGGCAAACATCGGGTGGCCGGATAAATCAACGACTTCCGCGTTTTCTAATGAAGTTTCGTTCCATTCTCCAACAGGATCCGCACTTTCCCCCGCCTTCTCTTCAGGTTGAACATTGCCCGTCATACTCGATTCAAACCGGGAATAAACCGTGTTCGGGTATTTCAGAAATTGGTCCGGCCGGGCGGCACCGATAATTTTCAGCCCCGGATGAGCCGGGTGCTCCGAGCTTAAATAAAAAGGATTTTTCTCATTAAAAAGCGAACTGAAATCCTCGACAAACTGGGGATCAGAACCCGCGTAATCTAAAAGCAGTATCCCTCCGTGCTCAATAAGGTCATAGAGAATGCCCGCCCGGGTCTTGACTTCCCCATTTTCTAAATACGCTTCTGTTTCAAGCAAAGACAGGTCGCGCAAGTCGTTGATGGAAATGCGCAGGTATTTTTGTCCCGCGTTCGCGGCGGCGCGCATCAGCCCGATATCCAGGGCATCGATATCTTCCGTCTGCGCGAAAACAGGCCCCTTCAAATCCAGGAGCTGCGGAATTCTTATTTCGGAGCGCGGGGGCGCCGATGGCACCCCTGTTTCCAAAGGAAATTCCTGTCTTCCGGGATCAACAAGAGGAGGACTTTCGGGAATCAGTTTGGCGGTTGAAAATGCCAGCATGTTCCGGCCGGATGCAAGCAAGTCCGCGGTAGAAGCGGGCGTCAGTTTTCCTTCCCTTTCCATCTGACGCAAGGCAGGCAATTTTAAATTCCAGTTTTTCTTGAAACCGGCCCATAGTTCTTCCACCTTTTGGTCCACCCATCCCTGCCAATTTTCAGACGCCGTCCTTTTCTTTCCACTTTTAAACTCTTCCAAAAACGGAGCGTAACGCTCCGCGTCTCCCAGACGATTTGTCTCTGCAAGGGCAAAGAGGAGATTTTTACGCCACTCTGAGTAAATAATCCCGTGCATGTTTTCAGGAATCCCGGCATTCAACCGGAGCGCCGCATGGGACATAAACGCCTCATATTCACCGGTCCCCTTTGATTGATAAGAAACCTTTCCCTGCATGACCGGCTCGTAAAATTCATGCCCCGCCAAATCACGAATGGCCGGGGTCACGACCGCGCAATTCAACTTTTCATGCCGGCAAAAGTTCGAAAAGGCATCGCGGTGAAAGCCTCCTAGCACCACGGCCGTGGAAATATGCTTTTGGGCCAAGCCGTGGAAAGCGGCGGCAAAGGCGCGGTCCCGTTCTGAAACAAGTTCGTAAAAATGCTTTGCGGCGGTAAATTCCGGTTTCTGTGAAAGGCTGCGCCAAAGCGCCGGATGGCGCCGCCATTCCTGGAGAGACAACTCAAGCTGAATGAATTTCCGGGCAAGCCGCAGCCCTCTCCTGCGCAGCATCCAGGGCCTTGCATTGCCTTGAAAATTCTTCTCCTCAACCCGGCGGAGATACACTTCAAAACTTTCGAACAGCTTTCCATCCCGCTGTTTCAATCCATTGATCCAACGCGCCTGCTCAATGAAAGATTTGAATTTTTCCGGGTTTTTAAAATGAATCCCATGGGCTTCCCCCATTTCGATCATTGAAGCCAGAAATTCACAGTCACTAAGAGAACCTGTTTCCCAGCCCTGAAGCAGTCCGCCCCATCGTACTTTTTCCCCGGCTGCGGTTTTTGGAAGGACCCGTTGAGCGAATCCTTTTTTGATTTTCGCAACGGTCTCATGCTGCTCCTGGCTATTGACCGACCGCGTGAGATTTGCCCAATGGCGAACATCCGGGGCCGCTTTTTTGACATCCGGAAGACCCAGCAAAAAAGTAATCTGCTTTATGTCCAGTGAACCCGACAAAACTTCGTCAATGGCATTTAAAATACTCCGTTGATCGGGAGTAAGGGCTTGCCGCATTTCCCCTTCCCACCGGCGGCGAAGGCGCGAAAGCTTCCCCAAAACCTCCTCGCGATTTTTCAATACCTCCCTCATCACCTGATGGTTTTGTTGATAAAGCCGGGGATTCTCAATCCCCCGGACTTCAACCTGGCCGCCGTTCTGCACCGCCGCATACTCTCCGCCGCTTAATTCTCCCCGCCCAAGATATTCTTCCAAAACCCGGTCCCTTAAATCCGGCAGAGGGAACGTTTTCAAAAACACAGGATCGAGCCGGCCGGAGCTTCCCTCAAGCGCGATGGAGCTGATTATTTTGTCACGCACGAGCTGGTTTAAAATGCTTGAAATTTTATGCTGCGCGTCGGTCACCGCATGCGCATCTTCAATCAAAATAAAATCGACAGGTTTCTTTTGATTGTTGCGGGAGACCCATTCGAGATGACCGAGATCTTGTGTGAGTTTCAATGGGCCGGGCAAAAAAGTTTTTTCGTTTGGCCGGGAAAGCAGAGAACTCTCTCCATTCCCAAAGCAGCTTTGAACCATAAAGAAAAAGAGCAAAAGTGCGGCCGCAACTCTTTTAGACAGACCCTGGCTCAATGAATATAAACTCATTTTTGATGTCTCATTTTCTTTATAAAATATAGCAGCCAGATAACAGCGTTACTAGATCTTGAGCCTATAAAATTAGTAATGCTATCTAATGCTAGTTTTTATGAGCCATTTTGCTACAACTAGGGGGCAATACTGCTAGAGGTTGTCATTCCCGCTGAAGCGGGAATCCATTTCTAGACGAGGAAGGAATGCCGAGGGCAGACAAAATTTTGTGAAATGCGGGATTATCCAGCGACAGCGGCGGGAGGTATTCCCGAAGGAATGTGCGGGACCACCAGGTGCCGGTTTGCTTTCTTTCTCCGGCGGTTGTAAAGCGATAGCGGTAAAGCTTTGCCCGAACATATTTCGGCGGCTGTTCGGAGAAAGGATTTTTTCCGATCAGGCCAAGCGTTGCCGGATCGTTTTGAAGGAGTTTGGCGGTAAAATTTAAAATCCATGGGTTGTAGCGCCAGCTCGACATCGCGGCAAACCACATCTGCCAGTCGATTTTATAATGGTAGGGGGAAACCACGCAGGGCGCGCGGCTCACATCGCCCGGTTTGCATTTGAATTCGTACTCATGCCAGACCGCACTGTCGCCGGGATTAAGATCGTCCGTTCCTTCGAAAATAATTTCATCGCGCTCGCGCGTGACACTTCCGAAAGCGCCATAGGTATTCACGAGATGAAGCGGTTCGAAACTCGCATTCATTGCTTGCCTCGGGGAAAGCATGTTGGTGACGGGCGAGATGCTTAAGAATCCGATCAGGGCAGCGAGCGTGCAGAGAACAATCTTTCGGAAAGTGCCCATAAGTTTCATCCCGTCATCCCCGAATGATTTTGTCGGGGATCCATAGGCTCGTGGATTCCCGCCTAAAACCATGCGGGAATGACGAATGGCCGAAAAAAACCGGTCATCCAAACAAGCGAAGGCGCTGACAATTGTGATGTAATTGAGCCAGGAAAGATTACCGCTCAAAATCAGCATCGTATGGAAGAAAATCGTAATGAGCCCTGCAACCCCACAAAGAATGCCCGGAACAAAATAGGCAAAAGGAAGAACCAACTCGATAAAATGCGTGGAAAGCACTTCCCACTTGTGCCAGAGGGCCGGCAATTTGTGAAGATGCCAGCTCAAGGGATTGGGAAGCGGCTGGGTCTGGTAGTGATAATCCAGGCAGGTGAGATTGCGCCAGCACTCGTCTCCCCTGATTTTGATGAGGCCCGCGCCGAGCATGATGCGGAAAAGAAGCCAGCGGTAGAGCCAGATCACGAGGACCGGCGGTTTACTTTTTTTTGACCCGAGAAAAATCGCGAGGAATCCGGTTTCCAGAAGAAGCGTTTCCCAGCCGAAGCCGTAAAAAAGCTGGCCCACATTCACGAAGGAAAGATACAAAACCCAAAGCAAAAACCATGTGGCCGCAGAAACAAGCATGCAACATTCGGAAAGACCGGTGAGTGCAAAAACGGAAAGTGCGACGCCTGTCCATGCCGAAGCAAGGATGAAAGTATCGGAAGAGTTCCAATAAAAAAGGCTTGGGGATTCCTTGAAAGGAACGGCGTTCAGGAAAGGCCCGATGGGAATGATGCCGTGATTGCCGAGCAGGGGCAGGAATTGCCGGGCGGCGATCAAAAAAGCGATGAAATAAACAAAGGCGAGTGACCTTTGAATCACCCACCGAGTGAGCCAGTATTGGTTTTTGTTAGGAGTTTTTTCCAATAAAGTCTTTAAGAAATTTTTGAAACAGCGCCGGCTGCTCCAGATTCACCAGATGGCCGGTTTTCGGAACCAGATGAAGCTTTGAACCGGCAATTTGGGAATGCAGCGCGCGCGCATCCTCGGGTTTGACGAGCGTATCTTCCTCCCCTGCCACGACCATGACCGGAAAACGGATCGAAGCCAGAAGACCGGTCGAATCGCGACGGTCCGCCATCGCCCGCAGGGCATTCATAGGCCCTTCGATGCGATTCGAGAGAATCATCTCCATCACTTCCTTGACTATTTCCGGCTTGCTTTGCCGCGTCGTTTCTCCCAAAAGATTCACGATCATTTTTTTGCCGTAAGCCTCGAGGCCGTGCGTTTCGATGGCTTCGATTCCCTTGAAACGCTTTTCCCGTGTTTCGGGAGTGTCGGGCACGGCACGAGTGGAAAAAAGGCCGAGCCCTCGAATCCGCTCCGGAAACTGGCGAAGAAATTCAAAGGCCGCATACCCGCCCATCGAAAGCCCGGCCAAAATAACCGGCTCGCTGATGCGCAAATGGTCCAGCAAATCCGCTACCGCCACCGCCATTTCGCCCACCGAAGAAACGCTTTCGGCGGATGAACCGCCAAAGCCCGGAAGGTCCGGAGCGATCACCCGCGCAAAGGGATACAAAGCTTTAATGTCATCGCGCCACATCCGCGAAGAAAGCGGAAAAGCATGCAGCAAAACCACCGGAACTCCCTTGCCCTCCATTTTATAAGCGAGCATTAATCTTCCCTGCCGAGGACATCGAGCATTTCCCGGTTCGTGGGATATTTCTGGAGCTGGTCCACGAGAGCCTTCGCGGCTTCGACCGGACTAAGCTCGGCAAGCGCGCGCCGTAGCACATTCATCCTTTTAAGCTCATCCGGCTCCACAAGCAATTCTGCTTTACGCGTATTGCTTTTGGGAATATCGATGGCCGGAAAAATCCGGCGGTTTGAAATTTCCCGGGAAAGAACAATTTCCATATTCCCCGTGCCCTTGAATTCCTCGAAAATAACCTGGTCCATGCGGCTGCCGGTATCTACCAGAATCGTGGCCATAATTGAAAGAGAACCGCCATTTTCGATTTTGCGCGCGGCCCCGAAAATACGGCGCGGCACTTCCATCGCGCGCGCATCCACCCCTCCCGAAAGCGTTCTGCCGCTGGAGCGGCTTTCGGCATTATGCACCCGCGCGAGCCGCGTCAGGGAGTCAATCACAACCATCACATTTTCTCCGGCTTCGGCCTCGCGAAACACCTGGCGCATCAATTCATCGGCCGTGCGAATATGATTGTCATAACTCTGGTCCGACGAAGACCAACGGACTTCGGCCGGCACCTTGCGGCGAAAATCGGTGACTTCCTCCGGCCTTTCATCAATCAGGAGGCAGTAAAGTTTCATTTCTGGCCGGCTTTTGGCAACGGCCTGGCAAATATGTTTAAGAAAAGTGGTTTTCCCGGAACCAGGCGGGGCCACGATCAACCCGCGCTGTCCCATGCCGATGGGGCAAATCACATCCATCGCGCGCATGGTGAGCTCCTGCGAACCGTCTTCAAGACGGATGCGAGGGGAAGGATCGACCGCGGTGCTTGCGAGAAAACGGCTTTCAGCTTCTTCCGCCACGGGCCTGCGGGAAACCGGGCCGCGCGGGTTCGGATTTGAAGAAAAGCGCTGCGTGCGCCTCTGTGGAAAGGAGTTCCGGCGCGGGTTTGGATTGTTGCGGCCGGGATTGCGGGGGAAGTCTCTCATGGAGATGCTCTGTCATTCCCGCAAAAGCGGGAATCCATTTTGAGCTGACATCACTAGTTACGGCTTTCGATCAGAATCAAGTGATACCCAAATTGGGTTTTGACGGGACCGTGGGTTTTTCCGATTTCCTGGGAGAAAACGACTTCGTCAAATTCCCGGACCATCTGGCCCCGTGAAAACTCTCCCAAGGTTCCGCCTTTTTTTCCCGAAGGGCACAGCGAATGTTTTGCCGCAAGATCGGCAAAGCTGGCGCCGGCTTCGATTTTTTGTTTCAAATCAAGGCAGGTTTTTTCTTCTTTGACAAGGATATGGCTGGCTTTAGCTCTTGGCATACTGGAGTCCTTTCGGGGTGTTGACCGCTTCCTGCATTTTTTTCATCCACGTATTAAATCCCTGGTTTTCTTCGAGCAATTTTCCGGCACGCAGGCCCGACACGGACCGCGCAATTCCAAAGACCGCAAGATCAGCGCCGCGACCAATGCCCACACGCGTGGCAACGCGAGTGG
>CAYGIT010000046.1:14348-17225 GCA_964349955.1 uncultured bacterium | reverse complement strand
TCACAGGCCTCCTGAAAAAGGAATTCGTCCCCTCCCAGGACCAAAGCCGCTTCCTTGTGCGCCTGATTCTGCCTTTGGGGTCTTCCCTGGAAAAGACCAATGAGGTTTTTAAAAAGGCCGAGGCTTTTTTGATGACCCGCCCGGAGCTTGAGAATTACTACTCCGCGGTCGGCGGGTTCGGAGGCGCCCAGGTCAATACCGGCAATCTTTTCATCACGATGAAAGACCGGAAGCATCGCCCCAAAATCCGCGGCCATCGTGAAACCCAGCAGGAATTTATGCAGATTTTGCGCAAAGAATTCAGCGCCTTGCCGGGAGTTGACCGCGCCAGCATTCAGGACCTTTCGCTTTCGGGCTTCTCGGCCCAACGCGGTTTTCCGGTGGAATTCACAGTGCGGGGGCCCGACTGGAAAACACTTGGGAGCTTGAGCGCGGAAATCATGAAGCGCATGAAAGCCTCGGGTCTGATGATCGACATCGATACGGATTATCAACTGGGCATGCCCGAACTGCAAATCCATCCCGACCGCCAAAAAGCGGCCGAACACGGGGTGAGTGTTCTCTCGATCGCGACGACCATCAATTCCATGATTGGCGGCGTCAGGAACGGAAAATTTACCAACAATGGAAAGCGTTACGATGTCCGCGTCCGGTTGGCCGAGGCCGACCGCTCCAATCCGAAGGACATTCAAAACATTTGGGTTCGCAATCAATATGGAGAGGTCGTTCCGCTCTCCGCCGTGGTGACTTCCGAAATCAAGCCGACTTTGTTTTCAATCACGCGCAAAAACCGCGAGCGCGCGATCAGCATTTTCGCGAATCCGTCCCTGGGACATTCCCAGCAGGAAGCGCTGGATAATGTTTTAAAAATAACTCAGGAGGTCCTTCCGGACGGATACCATGCCGTTTTTTCGGGCGGCTCGCAGGCCTTCAAGGAATCTTTCCAGAGCCTGATCCTGGCGCTCGTGATGGGAATTTTTGTGGCCTACATGGTCCTTGCAACGCAATTCAACAGCTTTATCCATCCCTTCACGGTTCTTCTGGCCCTGCCTTTCAGCGTTACGGGCGCATTCGTCGCCCTTTTTATCAGCAGGAATTCCATGAATCTTTACAGCATGATCGGGCTGATTTTATTGATGGGGATTGTGAAGAAAAATTCCATTCTTCTCGTGGACTTTACCAATGAACGCCGGAGGCAGGGAAAAGACGTTCAAACCGCCCTGTTGGAAGCCTGTCCGGTGCGGCTCCGCCCCATTTTGATGACTTCCGTGGCTACCGTCGCCGCCGCCATTCCGGAAGCTCTTGCTTTCGGCGCAGGTTCTGAGACCATGGTTCCCATGGCGGTTGCGATTGTCGGAGGGGTGACGCTTTCAACCGTCCTGACGCTTTTTGTCGTGCCTTGCGCCTATGAAGTTTTTTCCCGTTTCGAAAAGCAATCCTATGAACCGGTCGTCGAAGAAACGCCCGCATCTCATCCGCCGCAAAAATAAAGGATACTCCCATGATTCCCAAAGCGAAAATTTACAAATCGAATACGGAAGAATACCATCAGGCCTTTCAGGTTTTTCTGGACCACACCGACCAAAAAGCCAAGGCCCGGCAATGGCTCGAAGCCTGCGTGCAAAAACTTCCCTCAAAGCGCGTCTTTATCGATGCCGGGGCGGGCAATGGCAAAGTCACGGCATGGCTCACGGATTCTTTCGAGCGTACCCTCGCGACGGAACCCAATGAATCCTTGAGGAAAGAACTGGAAATTGTCTGTCCCAAGGCAGAAGTGTATGGGGAAACCATCCTGGAAGCCCCCATCTCCGGCCCGGCTGATTTGGTGCTTTCTTCCCATGTTTTTTATTATATTCCCGGCGGCGAATGGCTTCAAAACCTGGAAAAAATGGCCTCCTGGCTGGCTCCGGAAGGCACTCTGGCCGTGGTACTTCAAAATTCGGAAACCGATTGCATGAAAATGCTGCGCCATTTTTTGAACCGGAGTTACGACCTCCGGCCTCTGGCAGACACTTTCCGTAAAGAGACCGGCGGAAAATACGAAGTCACGATCGAGACGGTCCCCGCCCAAATAAAAACAGCCTCTTTTGAAAATGCTTTTACGGTTGCCGAGTTTATGCTCAATCTCTTGCCTCTTGAAAATCCTCCGGCACGGCAAGACCTTGAAGCCTATGTGCAAACTCATTTCACTTCCAAAGAAGGCGGTTTTTGCTTTTCGTGCAATCAGGATTTTTTGAAGATCAGACCCAGCTAGTCGAGGTCTTCGAAAGACTCGGATTTCGAGGGCATTGGAGCAGGTTTAGGAGTGACTTTTGGCTTTGGAACAAGCTTGGCGGGAACGGTGATCCCCTGCGAGGCTGCCGGGGAAGGCACCGCTTCCATTTTTTGGGTTCCCTCCGCCGCGGATTCTCCGGAAGCTGAAGGAGAAGAAGGCTTCGGCACCGGTTTTTCTTCCACGAATTTGTAAACAATCTCACCGGGCCTTACAAGCCCCAGCTCTTCGCGGATCACTTTTTCAAGGTAACCCACGTCATTCTTCAGCAGGTCCCGCTCTTCCCGGATGTCTTTTAATTTGGCCTGAAGATTTTTGCTCTGGATTTCAATCCCGTCCTGGCGGGTCTTCAAATCCTGATAACGCGAGAGCGCGGGCAGATAAATCCAGGAAAAAAGAACCGCGGTCCCGACAACGAGCCAGAGGAAGAGAAAAGGTTTTTTCACTGATGGCCGCGTGCAAGCTCCGGACCGGCGTAAACGGCTTTTTTGCCCAGCTCGGCCTCGATGCGCAGAAGCTGATTGTATTTCGCAATGCGGTCCGTGCGCGAAAGGGAGCCCGTCTTGATTTGCCCTGCGTTGGTTGCAACGGCGAGGTCGGCAATC
>CAYGIT010000046.1:11090-14338 GCA_964349955.1 uncultured bacterium | reverse complement strand
GAAATAAAGGCATCTTCGGTTTCACCGGACCGGTGGGAGGAAATCACGCCATACCCGGCCTTCTGCGCCATCCGGATGGCTTCGAGGGTTTCGGAAACGGTCCCGATCTGGTTGACCTTGATCAGAATCGCATTCGCAGCCTTCATGTCGATCCCCTTTTTGAAGCGCTCGGGATTGGTCACAAAAAAATCATCCCCGACAATCTGGATTTTCCCGCCAAGCGCTTTCGTGAATTTGACATATCCGCTCCAGTCATTCTGGTCGAGGCCGTCTTCAATGGAATAGATCGGATATTTTTTGACCCATTGCGAATAAATCCCCACCATTTCATCTGCCGAAAAAAGTTTTCCGGGATTGGATTTCCAGAACTTGTAACCTTTACGCCCGCCCTCATCAAAAAGCTCGGACGACGCGCAATCCAGGGCAATCTGGATCTGGCTGCCTGCCTTGTAGCCCGCGGCGGCAATGGCTTCCATAATGAGTTCGAGCGCTTCTTCATTGCCGAGATTCGGGGCAAATCCGCCTTCATCTCCGACCGCCGTGACATGCCCCTTTTTCTTGAGAATGCTTTTGAGGCCATGAAAAATTTCAGTGATCCACTGCAAACCGTCGGAAAAAGTGCGGGCTCCCAACGGGGCAATCATGAATTCCTGAAAGTCGATTTTATTGTCCGCATGTTTGCCGCCGTTGATAATATTGGCCATCGGGACCGGAAGCGTGAATTTTTTATTTTGATGGAGTGCTCCGATATGCTTCCAAAGAGAAATTCCCTGAGAAGCAGCAGCAGCGCGGCAAGCAGCCATCGACACGGCTAAAATTCCGTTGGCTCCGATTTTGCTTTTGTTAGGTGTTCCATCCAGCTCGATCATGGTCTGATCAAGAGCTTTCTGGTCCATAACATCCTCACCCGCCAAAGCCTTGGCAACAAAGGTATTGGTATTTTTCACGGCTTTGAGAACGCCCTTGCCCGCGTAACGGCTTTTGTCGCCGTCCCGGAGTTCCACTGCTTCATATTCGCCCGTCGAAGCGCCACTCGGGACCGCGGCGCGGCCCAAAATTCCGTTTTTGAGAAGCACATCGGCTTCGATGGTGGGATTGCCCCGGGAATCGAGAATTTCACGGGCGATGATTTTCGAAATTTTAGAACTGGAAACCGATGATGCCATTGATTTTTTCCTCTCCATTACAGTTGTCATGCAATCCTCCGAAGAATTTTGAAAATTATAGGGAAAGCCTAGTACCGCGTCAATTTCAATTCTATAGGTTCGCGGTACTGTGCAGATTGAAATTGAAAAATCCAATTTCAATCTTAACAACGCACTAGTCTTTTGTCCAGAATTCGTCCTCATGGTGATGGGCGGGTAACCGGACCTTGCCAGAAATCACGAGCCGCAGGGCTTCGGGGTAAAGCCGGTATTCGAGCGCATGGATTTTCGCCTCAAGCGTCTCCAGCGTTTCCCCGGTATCCACCGCAACTTTTTTCTGCAGGATCAGCGGCCCGGTATCGATGCCTTCATCCACAAAATGCACCGTCACGCCGGTTTCTTTCACCCTGGCTTCAAACGCATCCCGGATGCCATGCGCGCCCGGAAATGCCGGAAGAAGCGAGGGATGAACATTGATGATTTTTCCCGCGAAATGGCGGACAAAATCGCTGCTCAGGATGCGCATAAACCCCGCCAGAGCAATCAAGTCAATATCCCGGGACTCCAACTCATGCCTGATCGCCGCTTCAAATTCCTGTTTCGACGGATACTTTTTCCGGTCCAGGGCCACCGTTTCCACTTTCAACTTCCGGGCTCTTTCAATCACGCCCGCTCCGGGATTATCCGTAATCACAAGCCTTGCTTCCGCATCCGGAACCCGCCCAGCCTGAATCTCCTTAGTCAGATTCTCCGCATTCGTCCCATTCCCCGACGCCAAAAATGCAATTCGTTTCATAAACTCATAATTCCGGCCATCTCGCCCCTGATCGCGTTCCGCGGACTACAAAAAGCGCTGTCATCCCCGCGAAAGCGGGGATCCATTTTAAATAGCATCATAAAGATCCTGCCAATCTGCATTCCTTGATTCAATTAACTCTACTTTCCATTGTCGGTTCCAGTTTTTGATTTTCTTCTCGCGAGCAATCGCACTATGAATATCCGTAGTTTGTTCAAAATAAACAAGCTGACTCACTTTGTATTGCTTAGTAAATCCTGCAATAATTCCTTCCTTATGTTCATAAACCCGCCGTTTTAAATCGTTAGTAACACCAACATACAGCGTTCCACGTCTTTGGCTTGCAAGAATATACACATAATATTCTTTTTCCATTGGATCCGCTGCTAGGATTTACCCTCAAAATGGATCCCCGCTTTCGCGGGGATGACAGCGCTTTTTGTAGTCCCCGCGGGACATTGATCCGGAACAGAAATGAGACTAAACAATTTCTTTCTTCCTTTACCCGCCACCAAAACCACAATTTCACCCAGAACTTTTTTGGCGGAAAATTTCGCGGCGAGGTCTGCCAAAAAGCCCCGCTGGATTTCTTCGAACATTTTCGTGAGTTCGCGGGCCACCACGGCTTCCCGCTCGCCGAAGATTTCTTTCATTTCTTCCAGGGTTTGGACCAGCCGGTAGGGAGATTCGTAAAAAATCAGGGTTTCTTCTCTTTCCAGGAGTTCCGAAAGGAATTTTTTTCGTGCCGCAGATTTTTGGGGCAGGAAGCCAAAGAAGCTGAAAGAATCCGTGGCCAACCCGCTTGCCGCAAGGGCCGTGGTGAGGGCTGATGCACCCGGCAGGACTTCAAACGGCGTTTTGCTCCGGATAGCTTCATGCACGATTTGAAATCCCGGGTCCGAAATCAATGGGGTTCCGCCATCGGAAACCAGCGCCAGGTTTTTGCCTTCTGCCAGCATGGCCATGATTTCCTTCACTTTGCCAGGAGCACTATGTTCATGAAAACTGATGAGGGGTTTTTTGATTTCATAAGCCGTCAAAAGTTTTTGAGTGTGGCGGGTGTCTTCGCAAATAATCAGATCGGCTGCTTTCAGGGCATCCAGCGCACGCAAAGTAATGTCGCGCAAGTTGCCAATGGGAGTGGGAACGATCGAAAGCATTTTATTTATGTCATTCCCCGGCTTGACCGGGGAATCCAAAGTAAATGGATCCCCGCTTTCGCGGGGATGACAAGATTATTCATCGACTTCTATCAATGACGTAATCGAGAAGGCGCTCAAGGCTTTGGCGGCCCGGGCCTTCAGGAA
>CAYGIT010000046.1:0-10990 GCA_964349955.1 uncultured bacterium | reverse complement strand
TCAATGACGTAATCGAGAAGGCGCTCAAGGCTTTGGCGGCCCGGGCCTTCAGGAAAGATCAAAAGCTCAAGCCGCGCCTTGTCGCAGTATTCGCGCGCGCGTTCCAGGGAATAATCCAGGGTGCCCTGCTCCCGAATCATGGCAAGGAGTATCTCGAATTTTTTCGCCGCCGTATCTTCCGGCTTTCCGCCAGAGGCGGATCCGCTAGGATTTGTGGGGGAGAAAATTTTTTGAATTTCGATTTTATTCTTTGAATCCACTTGAATGAGCCGGATCAAAGGCAGGGTAAGCACCCCGGCCGCGCAGTCGGCGCCAAGCGTCTTTCCGAATTCCTGTTCCTGGCCCGTAAAATCCAGGCAATCATCGATGATCTGAAAGGCAATTCCGAAAGCATGGCCGAACCGGTTCAAAGCACCCGCTTCTTCGGGGGTAGCGCCCGCGAGTATACCCCCGCATTCGAGGGCACAGGCCAGAAGAACCGCTGTTTTTTTATCCACGATTTCCAAATATTCCTGTTCGGTCAAACCAAAATTGTCTTTTTCCTTGAGCTCGTGGATTTCGCCGTCACAGACTGTCCCCGCGGTGTGAAGGAAAGTGGAAACGATTTTTTCGTTACCATGGGTGAAAATGGCGCCAATCGCCTTGTCGTGGAGATAATCGCCCACGAGCACCGCCACTTCCGGCCCCCACTTGATATTGATGGTGGGAATGTTGCGGCGCAGATAAGCGGAATCAATGATGTCGTCATGAATGAGAGTGGCTGCGTGAAAAATCTCGAAGGATGCCGCGAGCGCCACCAGGCGGCGTTCCATTTCAGGCTGCAAGCCTTTGATTTCCGCGCCCAGTAAGGTGAGGGCCGGCCGGAGAAGCTTTCCCTGGGAAGAGAAAAAATAGCGGACCACATCCTGGGCCAATTCATTGGGCGTGGCAAGGATTTCCTGAATGGCGGAGGGCACATTTTTAAGCCGTGCCTCCACCGGAGCATAAATTTCTTCAAGCGTAAGGGTGCGCGTCATAAGAGGGTCATTATATCAAAACACAAAGCGGATTCTAATCATTTCCATTTAATCCAAAAACGGTTCGATCCATTTTCTGAAAAGTTTCAGGCCTTCCCCCGGAACAACGATTGGGAAATCAACTAAAAGATTGATTCCGGGAGCCATGAAATCCCGCGTATTCCAAGTGACAAATGCAGAGACCTTTGCCAGACGGGCGGAACAAAGAATCGAGGCATCCCCCTTGGCCAATTGACGTGAAAAGAGCTTGATTTGACTCTCTGCCGGAGTTGGGGCTATCTCCGGGGCCAACTCTTTCCATAGCCTGCGATTTTCCTGCACAAGTTCCGGAAATTTTTTGGCCAATACTCGGTCTGTTTCCGTCACAACTTCTTCTGATACGACCATTCCAATAATGCCGCCCTCTGACAGCCGTACCAGCTCCCTCGCCGCGCCCTCAGAAGAAAGCAAAGCCGCAATATAAACACTTGTATCAAAGAAAATTCGGTACCGGGGAAAAGCCATTATTCTTTATGGCGAAGCTTTTTCAAATCTTTCAGAAGGGCCTCAAGGGATATCCCTTTTTCTTCGGCAGACTTTGAGTACTTTGCGGAAACCGCTTCAAAAACCGACTGCTTTGGGGTCAATAAAATCGCATCTCCGACCTTCGAAACGCATAAGATCGAATCTTTTGAAAGATGCAACGACTCCCGAATCCCTAACGGAATCGTCACTTGGCCTTTTTCTCTCATTCGGGTAACCATGATCTCGCCTCCTAGATTCCCACTGATTCCTACTTTCCAACTAAAAGATACCATGGAAACTGCAAAATTTCAACCCAAAAGCTCGGGGATGTTACGGCTTGTTTTTAAGGACTTTTTTGAAAACGGAGAGGGTTTTTTCGAGGTGTTTTGCGGAATGCGCAGTGGAAATGAAATTGGCTTCGAATTGGGAAGGGGCGAGGTAAATCCCCCGTTTCAGGCAGGCATGAAAAAATTGGGCGTAGCGTTTGGTATCGGATTTTTTGGCCGAGACATAATCCGTCACCGGGTCTGGGGTGAAGAAAAGCGTGAACATCGAAGCCACGGCATTCAATTGGACAGGCAAGCTGCGTTTGCGGATTTCAGCGCTCAGGTCATGGTAGAGATGAAAAGCCCGCTCATCCAGCGCTCTTTGCATTCTTTCGAAACCGGGTTTTGCGAATTCGCTCAACACCCAAAGCGCTGCCGTGGTGGCAATGGGATTACCTGAAAGCGTGCCGGCCTGGTAGACCGGCCCATCGGGTGCAAGAAAATCCATGACTTCGCGCTTTCCCCCAAAGGCCGCCAGCGGAAGGCCGCCGCCCAGAATCTTTCCAAGGCAGGTCAGGTCCGGCCGGATGCCGTAATAATCCTGCGCGCCTCCGGAAGAAATCCGGAAACCGGTAATGACTTCATCGAGAATCAAAAGGCTGCCATGCCGGGTTGTCAATTCGCGCGCTTTCTCGAGATATCCTTCGCGCGGAAAAACGACGCCCATGTTGGCAGGAACAGGCTCCAGAATAAACGCGGCGATTTCGGAACCCTGGACGCGGAACACCGTCTCAAGCGCTTCAAAATCATTGAAAGGAATGGTGAGCGTATGCTGCGCCAGATCCTCCGGAATTCCCGCGGAGTCCGGAATGCCCAATGTCGTGGCGCCGGAACCCGCGGCCACCAGCAAACTATCCACATGGCCATGATAGCAGCCGGCGAACTTGATGACTTTTTCACGCCCGGTATACGCCCGTGCCACGCGCAACGCGCTCATCACGGCTTCCGTGCCCGAAGAAACAAGCCTAAGTTTTTCCATAGAAGGGAAAAAAGCATTGAGGGCGCGGGCGAGAACCACTTCTTTGGCCGTGGGCATGCCAAAGCTCGTTCCTTTGGCAATCTCAACCCGCAAGACTTGCAAAAGACCGGCGGGCGCATGGCCAAAAAGAAGCGCTCCCCAGGAGCCGCAATAATCGATATAACTCTTTTCCTCTTCATCCCAAATCAGGGGGCCTTTACCCTGGCGCGCAAAGACCGGCGTGCCCCCCACCCCTTTGAAAGCACGGACCGGGGAGTTGACTCCTGCAGGAAGAAATTGGTTCGCGAGTTTAAACAGTGCCTTCGAAGAAGTCATCCCTCTTCGCTTTCGTACTGCTGCTTGAGGCGGGAGATAACAGAAGGGTCGGCAAGGGTTGTTGTATCGCCCAGCGCTTTGCCTTCCGCGATATCGCGGAGCAGGCGGCGCATGATTTTTCCGGAACGGGTTTTGGGGAGGTCTGCGGAAAATAAAATTTCTTCGGGCCGGGCGAGCGCTCCGATTTTTTTTACGACATGGGCTTTTAATTCCTGTATCAATTGGGGTAGGGGCGGGCCTTGTGTCCGGCCAAGGGCACCCACAAGGGGTGCCCCTACATCCTTCAAGGTCACGAAGGCCACAATGGCCTGCCCTTTGATGTCATGCGCTTTGCCCACCACCGCGGCCTCGGCCACCGCCGGATGGTCCACGAGCGCGCTTTCCACTTCGGTCGTGCCGATCCTGTGTCCGGCCACATTCATGACATCATCCACCCTGCCCATGAACCAGAAATAACCTTCTTCATCCCGGCGCGCGCCGTCGCCCGGAAAATAAATATCTTTCCCCCATTTGGACCAGTAAGTTTTGACATAGCGTTCATCGTCGCGAAAAATCGTGCGCAACATGGAGGGCCAGGGTTGGGTGATCGCCACATATCCGCCGCCGGTTCGAACCACTTCGCCTTTTTCATTCAGAATTTCGGCAGAAATCCCCGGAAATGCTTTCGTGGCGGAACCAGGTTTAGTGGTCGTCATTCCCGGAAGCGGCGTAATCATAATCGCGCCGGTCTCCGTCTGCCACCAGGTGTCCACTACCGGGCATTTCTTTTTTCCGATATTTTCCTGATACCATATCCAGGCTTCGGGATTGATCGGCTCGCCCACGCTGCCAAGCAGCCGCAAAGAAGAAAGGTCCGCGCGGCCTATCCACTCCGTTCCCCATTTCATAAAGGTACGGATGGCCGTGGGCGCGGTGTAAAAAACCGAAACTCCATATTTTTCGATCAGCTTCCAGAAACGGTCTTTTTCCGGCCAGTCGGGCGCGCCTTCATAAATAAGGACCGTTGCCCCATTGGCCAAGGGCCCGTAAATCACATAACTATGCCCGGTAATCCATCCCACATCCGCGGTGCACCAGTAAACGTCCTTGTCCTTTAAATCAAAAACCCACTTGGTGGTGGCATAAACGCCCGTCATGTAACCGCCGGTAGTATGAACAATTCCCTTGGGTTTCCCCGTCGTGCCGGAAGTATAAAGAATGAAGAGCATGTCTTCGGCATCCATGGCTTCGGGTTCGCACGAAAGGGGCGCGTCCTGCATGAGCCGGTGCCACCAGTGGTCCCGGCCTTCTTTAATATGGCATTGCAACGAAGCTTCGGCGCCGCGCTTTACGATAACGACATTTTCAATGGAAGGCGTTTTTTCGAGCGCTTCATCCGCCGCTTTTTTGAGCTGGATTTGCTGCCCGCGCCGCCAGCCGAAATCCGCAGTAATCAAAAGTTTTGCTTCAGCATCATTGATCCGGTCACGAAGCGCCTCGGCGCTGAATCCGCCAAATACCACGCTGTGCACGGCGCCGATTCTCGCGCATGCCAGACAGGCAATCACCAGTTCCGGAATCATGGGCAAATAAACCGCAACGCGGTCGCCCTTTTTGACTCCCAATTTTTTTAAAACATTGGCGAATTGATTGACCTCCCGGTAAAGGTCCCAATAAGTGAGCGTGCGGGTATCGCCAGGCTCGCCTTCCCAGATAATTGCGGCCTTGTTGCGCCGGGCATCCTGGGACACATGACGGTCCAGACAGTTGATTGAAGCATTGAGTTTGCCCCCCAAAAACCATTGGGCATGCGGCGGTTTCCACTCCAGCGTTTTGTTCCAGGGCTGGATCCAGTCCAATTCCCGGGCCCAATTCTCCCAATAAGCTTCGCTATTTTTCAGGGCCTTGTCATAAATGGAAAGGTCGTTGACTGCCGCATTTTCGCGGAAAGCGGAAGAAGGGGGGAACTTGCGTTCTTCGGAGGAAAGGACTTCGAGAGATTCTTTACTAACTTTCATCGAACTTCCAATTGGCATAAACGTGATAATCGGAAATTTTTCGGGTGTACTCGGTCACTTTGAAAACAAAAGAGCTGATGCCGCCCTGGGGCAGATGAGAAGGTTCGGGAACCGTCCCGGCTGAAAGGGCCGGAATTCCTTTGTCATCCATGATCACGACTTGTACGCGTAAATCGCGGATCGGGTGCCCAATATTGTTGATCACAATCCCGCGCAGCTCCGCGCCTTCGCGTTCGCTGTAAGTGGAACTACCGCCTTTGACAATTACCTGCCGCGGCAGCTTCTGGAAACTTTCAATTTCGGGAAAGGCTTCAAGACCCATGGGAAGGGTATTATCTACGGGAAGGGGCCCAATCTCAAGAAATTTTAAAAACAGCAGTGAAGTCTTTGGGGATCTCGCCCCGCCGCTTCAGGACTTCGATGAAGGCTTTGACGACTTCCGGATCAAATTGAGTGCCCGCGCAATTGATCAGTTCATTCACAGTCGTTTCAGGGGTTGCCGTTTTTTTATAACGGCCGCCGGCAGCACGAATGGTGTCGTAGGTATCGGTCACGGCAATGATCCTCGCCCCCAGGGGGATATCGGCCCCCTTCAGGCGGCAGGGGTATCCCTCGCCGTTGAACCATTCGTGATGATGCAGCACAAAAACGGATTCCTGGTGCAAAAATTTAAGCGTTTTTAAAATTTTAAACCCGAGATAGGCATGTTGTTTCATTTCTTCATATTCCGTAAGGGTCAACCGTGCAGGTTTCAGAAGAATCTCATCCGGAATACAAATCTTTCCGATATCGTGCAACATCCCCGCGTGCTGGATGATTTCCGCGTCTTCTTCGGTTATTCCCATTAAGAGGGCCGTTTCAAGCGAATATTTTCCAACCGTCGCCGAATGGCCGACCGTCAAAGGGTCCTTGGCTTCAAGGGCCATGATCAGGGTCTTGGTGGCTTCCATATATCCCCGCCTTGCGGCACTCATGATCGCACCTATCTTGTTCTGAAACTCCGCCACCTTTTCTTCGCTGATGCGGATCACGGGAAATTCCCCGCCCATGACCGGTTCGATATCCTTGTAAAGGGTCACGCAATTGCGTCCGGCCGCTTTCGAGCGAAGAAGCGCCTGATTGGCAAAACTGATTAATTCTCCGCGCTGTTTGAGCGGGTCCTCCGGAAACGAGGCCAACCCAATGGAAACGGTCAGATGAATGGCCTGTGTTTTTTCAAGAAAAGTATGCTTTGCAAAGAGAAGCCTCAACCGGCTTGCCAGTTCCCGGGTTCCCTCATAAGCGGTATGCGGCAAAATGAGCGCAAATTCTTCACCCCCGTAGCGCGCCACAAAATCGCTTAGCCGGGTATTGCCAAACAGCAGGGCCGAAAATTCTTTCAATACCTGTTCGCCCACCTGGTGGCCGAATTGCTGGTTAATGTCTTTGAAATGATCGATGTCCATCAAAAGGCAGGGTATTATCTACGGGAAGGGGCCCAATCTCAAGAAATTTTAAAAACAGCAGTGAAGTCTTTGGGGATCTCGCCCCGCCGCTTCAGGACTTCGATGAAGGCTTTGACGACTTCCGGATCAAATTGAGTGCCCGCGCAATTGATCAGTTCATTCACAGTCGTTTCAGGGGTTGCCGTTTTTTTATAACGGCCGCCGGCAGCACGAATGGTGTCGTAGGTATCGGTCACGGCAATGATCCTCGCCCCCAGGGGGATATCGGCCCCCTTCAGGCGGCAGGGGTATCCCTCGCCGTTGAACCATTCGTGATGATGCAGCACAAAAACGGATTCCTGGTGCAAAAATTTAAGCGTTTTTAAAATTTTAAACCCGAGATAGGCATGTTGTTTCATTTCTTCATATTCCGTAAGGGTCAACCGTGCAGGTTTCAGAAGAATCTCATCCGGAATACAAATCTTTCCGATATCGTGCAACATCCCCGCGTGCTGGATGATTTCCGCGTCTTCTTCGGTTATTCCCATTAAGAGGGCCGTTTCAAGCGAATATTTTCCAACCGTCGCCGAATGGCCGACCGTCAAAGGGTCCTTGGCTTCAAGGGCCATGATCAGGGTCTTGGTGGCTTCCATATATCCCCGCCTTGCGGCACTCATGATCGCACCTATCTTGTTCTGAAACTCCGCCACCTTTTCTTCGCTGATGCGGATCACGGGAAATTCCCCGCCCATGACCGGTTCGATATCCTTGTAAAGGGTCACGCAATTGCGTCCGGCCGCTTTCGAGCGAAGAAGCGCCTGATTGGCAAAACTGATTAATTCTCCGCGCTGTTTGAGCGGGTCCTCCGGAAACGAGGCCAACCCAATGGAAACGGTCAGATGAATGGCCTGTGTTTTTTCAAGAAAAGTATGCTTTGCAAAGAGAAGCCTCAACCGGCTTGCCAGTTCCCGGGTTCCCTCATAAGCGGTATGCGGCAAAATGAGCGCAAATTCTTCACCCCCGTAGCGCGCCACAAAATCGCTTAGCCGGGTATTGCCAAACAGCAGGGCCGAAAATTCTTTCAATACCTGTTCGCCCACCTGGTGGCCGAATTGCTGGTTAATGTCTTTGAAATGATCGATGTCCATCAAAAGGCAGGAAATAGGATACTGATACCGCGAAGCCCGGGAGAATTCATTCACGATCCGGTCGTGCAAATAGCTGTGATTGTAAAGCCCGGTCAGTTCATCCTTGATTGTTTTTTGATGCTCCGCATGGGCATTCTCTGTTTGCGCATCCGGCCGGAAAAAATTTTCATTCTTCCGGCGATCCTGGTGTTTGTTCCTGAATTCCAGATAAGATTTTTTGAGTTTTTCGGAAAGCTCCTGGAACTGGCTCTCGCTTTTCACAATCAAATCCGTGACGCCCCGTTTCATCGCTTCCCGCGCAAGATTGTCATCCTGAACCGGAGTCATTAAAATGAAAGGCACTGAAATTCCAAGGCTTTGAATTTGATCCAGCAAATTCAACCCCGGCTCTTTCTCCACCTCAGACTCCACCAGTAAAAGATGATAGTTTCTTTCCTGCAATTTTTTGAGGGCCTCTCCAAGGTTTTTAGCATAATCGACAAAGGCAGGAAACGTGGAGGTTGCCAGGCTTCTTTTCACGACGGGAAGAACGTCTTCGTCTTCCTCCACAAGAAGGATTGAAAAATTTCGATCCTTGGGATCTACCGTAAAATCGCTTTGTTCATTTTCCATAAGTTCTAAAGGAAGTATACCCGCCGTCAAAAGATTTTACAAACGGATGACTGAAGTTTTAACCCTATACAACATAATAGGTTAAGTCTATATTTACAAAAAAGATAAACGTGAGGCGGGTATTACTGGGTATTTACCGGGAGAGCCAGGAGGCGATTTCTTTGGCGTGGTAGGTAATCAAAATCCGGGCGCCGGCCCGGGCAAGACTCGTCATCATTTCAAGTACAGTTTCCTTTTCATTGAGGAACCCTTTCGCGGCCGCGGCCTTCACCATGGAATATTCCCCGCTTACACTGTAAGCGGCAAGCGGAAATTTGAAAATGCGGGCGGCTTCCCGGATCACATCCAGATAAGCCAGCGCAGGCTTGACTATCACAATGTCCGCGCCTTCTTCGATGTCCATTCCGATTTCGCGAATGGCCTCTTCCAGATTGGCGGGGTCCATTTGATAACTTTTCCGGTCGCCGAAACCTGGGGCGGAACAGGCCGCATCACGGAAGGGTCCGTAAAAAGCCGAGGCATATTTGGCCGCATAACTCATGATGGAAATATTTTCGAAATTTTTTCCGTCAAGGGTTTCGCGGATTTTTCGTACCCGGCCATCCATCATATCGCTCGGCGCGACGATATCAGCGCCGGCCTCCGCATGCGACAATGCGACGCGGGCAAGAATCTCCACCGAAGCATCATTATCCACTTTACCGTGGCGCACAATCCCGCAATGGCCATGGCTCGTGTACGCGCAAAGGCAAACATCGGTGATGACGAGCAATTCCTCTTTGAATTCTTTTTTGATTTCGCGTACTGCTTTTTGCACGATTCCGGCAGACGAATAGGCAGAAGAGGCATTTTCATCTTTGGATCCCGGAATTCCAAACAAAAGAATGGAGGAAACCCCGGCCTTTTTCAAATTTCCAAGCTCCCGGAGAAGGGTATCAATCGAAAAGCGAAATTGACCGGGCATGGAATCCACGGTTTCCCGGATTTTTTTGCCGGCACGGACAAAATAAGGCATGACCAATTGCTCCGGGGAAAAGCGGGTTTCACGCACAAGGTTCCTCAAAAGCGCATGGGAGCGCAAGCGCCGGGGACGGGAAAGCGGGAAATTTCCTCCTCGATTATTCATGATCCATCACCTCCAGCATTCCTTTCATCGTATGTTCCCGCGCCTCCCGCCAGGGGCGCACGCCATATTTGCCAAGCGCGCTGCTCGTGACAGGGCCAATCGAGACCTGACGGGCCGCCATTTTACCGCGTTTTTGTCTCGGAAGTAATGCAAAAAAATGATCAACCGTGGAGGCGCTGGTAAACGTCACAAAATCAATTTCCCCCGCTGCCAGCCATCGCCGAAGAGTTTTCTTTTCCCGGGCGCCGCAGGCCGGAACGGTCCGGTAACTGATGACTTGCGTAATTTTCGCGCCTCCTTTTTCCAGCGCTTCCTTTAAATAAGGAGGGGCAATGTCGGTGCGTGGAAGCAAAAAGTGTCGCCCTTTGATTTCGTTTTCCTTCGTAAGCTCTGAAACAAGCCCTTCAGAAGTAAATTTTTTCGGAACAAGGTCCGGCTCGATGCCCTTTTCAAGAAGCCGTTCGCGGGTGGCTTCGCCGATCGCCGCAATCCGGACATTGCCCAAAGAACGGCTATCCTTGCCCAGAATTTTCATCCTTTGAAAAAAAGCATCGACGCCGTTTGTGCTGGTAAACACAACCCAGTCGAATGCTAGCTCGTCATTCCCGCATGCCTTTAGGCGGGGATCCGTGACCTTACGGATCCCCGACAAAAACATTCGGGGATGACGACCAAAAACGTCTATTTTTTTAATCGCGCTGTCCAAGGGCTTCCAGCTTTTCGGCGGCAAAATACGGATCACCGGGAAATCCCGCACAAAAGCCCCTTTGGATTCCAGGTCCCGTTTGAGGCCCTGACTCTGGGCGCCTGCGCGCGTAATCAGAACCGTCTTCCCCCGCAAAGGTTGGTCTTTCTCATGCCGGAACGGATGAAACCAGTTCAGTTCCCGGCGCAAACGGTTTACCTGCCCAATCACGGCGAGGGCAGGCGGCTGAATCCCGGCTTTTTTAATTTTTCCTGCAATGGTTTGGAGGGTCCCTTCCACCACGCGCTGGGCCGGAAGCGTTCCCTGTTCAATCACGGAAACCGGCGTTGCCGGGGATTTCCCCCCTTGAATCAACGCCTCTACAAGCCCCGGAAGGGTTTTGACCCCCATAAAAAAAACAAGCGTTCCGGGCAACCGGGCAAGGTCTTTCCAGTTTTCCTGCTTTTCATGAGCGGTCAGCAAAGTGACAGCCGAGGCAAAACGCCGGTCGGTCACGGGAATTCCGGCATAAGCTGGCACCGCATGCCCCGCGCTGACCCCGGGCACGATTTCAAAAGGAATTCCGGCTTGTTTCAAGACGCTGGCTTCTTCGCCTCCCCTTCCAAAGATGAAAGGGTCCCCGCCTTTGAGGCGAACCACGGTTTTTCCGCCGCGCGCGAGTTTGACGAGCAATTGATTGATTTTTTCCTGAGGGAAAAATTCCGGGTGACTGGCGGAAGATTTTTTTTGAACCGCCGGGTCTTTGCCCGCGAATATTTTTTCTGCCTGCGCCGCGATCTTGAGCAAAACAGGATTCACGAGCCGGTCATACACCACTGCATCGGCGGATTGCAGGAC
>CAYGIT010000045.1:2689-17505 GCA_964349955.1 uncultured bacterium | reverse complement strand
ACATTAGCTTATGTTATTGGTCTAGCCATTGGAGACGGAAATCTTTCAAACCCTAATGGCAGGGCTCCCCGGTTAAGAATCACTTGTGATACGCGCTATGCCCTGCTGATTAAGCGCATTCGGCGAGCTATTCAAACTTTGCTGCCGAAGAACCGTGTCAGCCTTGTCAATCGCGCCGAAGGATATGTCGATATTAGTTGTTATTCGAAGCAATGGGAGCCGTGGTTAGGATGGAAAGCAAACGGCGGATCTAAATATAAACAAAACGTTTCGGTCCCAGGATGGATTTTACAAAAAAAGGACTTTTTAGTTCCTTGTTTGAAGGGGTTGATCGAAACCGATGGATCAATTTACTATGATCGCGGATATCAGATGGTAAATTTTGTTACGACGATTCCGCCTCTGGCACGAGACGTTTTTTCTATGATAGAAGCCCTTGGATTTAAAGCTCATCTTTATACTTTTTCCAGCAAACATAAAATGAAATATACCGTTCGGGTGTCCAAAGGGTCCGCAGCTTTTATCAAAGCCCTGGAACTTTCAAAAAATTAAATTATTTTATCGGAGTCACTATCGTGGCTAGTGGAATTAAAGCTTATCCTTTCGATGAAATCGAACCCAAATGGCAGTCTGTTTGGGATAAAGAAAAGGTTTTTCAGACCCCGCAGGTTTCTTCCAAGCCTAAATATTACGTTCTCGATATGTTTCCGTATCCTTCGGCAGCGGGTTTGCATGTTGGCCATCTCGAGGGATATACGGCGACGGATATTATTGCCCGCTACAAACGGATGAAGGGATTCAATGTGCTTCATCCGATGGGGTGGGACGCCTTCGGGCTTCCGGCGGAGCAGCATGCCATTGAAACCGGCACACATCCGCGCGAAGCTACCGTCAAAAATGTTGCTAACTTCAAACGCCAGATCAAGCGGCTTGGCTTTAGCTATGATTGGGAACGCGAGGCCAACACGACCGATCCCGCCTATTACAAATGGACACAGTGGATTTTTATGAAGCTGTTTGAAAAAGGGCTCGCCTATGAATCCGAACTGCCGGTGAATTTTTGCCCGGCTCTCGGAACCGTTCTTGCGAATGAAGAAGTGATCAATGGAAAGAGCGAACGTGGCGGCCATCCCGTTATTCGCAAACGGATCCGTCAATGGGTCTTGAAGATTACTGTGTATGCCGAACGGCTTCTCGAAGATTTAGCACTTGTGGACTGGCCCGAAGCAATCAAAGAGCAGCAGCGCAACTGGATCGGTAAATCGACGGGCGCTGAAGTTGATTTTACGCTATGTCATTCTGAGCGAAGCGAAGAATCTCGCGAGATCCTTCGGCAAAAAACGCCTCAGGATGACAATAAAATCCGCATCTTCACCACTCGTCCCGATACTTTATTTGGCGCGACCTACATGGTGCTTGCGCCTGAGCATCCGCTGATTACTCGAATTGCCGGGCCCGCCCAACAACCGGCGGTAAAAGAATACATTGAGGCCGCAAGCCGCAAATCGGATTTGGATCGGACGGATTTAGCCAAAGAAAAAACCGGTGTTTTTACGGGCGCCTATGCGATCAATCCCGTCAATCAAAAGAAAATTCCGATCTGGATTGCGGATTATGTTTTGGCGAGTTATGGGACTGGCGCGATCATGGCTGTGCCCGCGCATGATGAACGGGATTTTGAGTTCGCGAAAAAATTTGGGTTGGAGATTGTGGCTGTGGTTCAAGACCCGAATGTAGGGGCGCCCCTTGCGGGTGCCCTTGAGCGGGCGGGGGCAAGCTCCGCCCCTACCATTGATCAAGCCTTCACCGGCGAAGGCATCAACTTCAATTCTTCTACGCCCGATGGGTCGTTTTCCATAGGCGGTTTGAAAACGCCGGAAGCCAAAGAAAAAATCACGGCGTGGCTGGAACAAAAGGGCATTGGTAAAGAATCAGTTCAATATAAATTGCGCGACTGGCTTTTTTCCCGGCAGCGTTATTGGGGCGAGCCGATTCCTGTCATTCATGTCGATGGCAAGCCACAGCTTGCGGGTTACGATGAACTTCCTGTGATGCTTCCGGAACTTTCCCAATTTAAACCGACGGGCACGGGCGAAAGCCCGCTGGCTTTGGCGGGGGAATGGCTGGACGTTAAAACCAAAGACGGAAAAACCGGAAAACGCGAAACTAATACCATGCCGCAGTGGGCGGGTTCTTGCTGGTATTACCTCCGGTATCTTGATCCTCAAAATGACAAACTTCCCGTGGCGCCTGAAAAAGAAAAATACTGGCTGCCGGTGGATCTTTATATCGGAGGCGCCGAACACGCGGTGCTGCATCTTCTTTATTCCCGTTTCTGGCACAAGGTGCTTTATGACTGCGGAGTCGTGACGCAGAAAGAGCCTTTTTACAAACTCGTGAATCAGGGCATGATCCTCGGCGAAGACAATCAGAAAATGTCAAAGTCGCGAGGCAATGTCGTCAATCCCGATATCATGGTGGATGGCTATGGCGCCGACAGCATCCGGCTTTATGAAATGTTCATGGGGCCGTTGGAAATGACCAAGCCCTGGTCGGTGCAGGGAGTGGAAGGGGTTTACCGGTTTCTTGGGCGTGTGTGGCGTCTTTTTGTCACGCCGGAAAATCAATTGCAATCCAATATTGTCAATCGCCCGCCAACGGAAGGGGAACTTCGCCGTCTCCACCAGGCGATTAAAAAAGCGGGAGAGGATATTGAAAGCATCCGGCTCAACACTGCGATTTCGGCCCTCATGATTTTTGTGAATGAAACCCTCAAAGATACGGACCATTCCAAAGAAGTTCTGGAGAAATTCATTCTTCTGCTTGCGCCCTTTGCTCCTCATATGGCCGAAGAGCTCTGGCAACGCCTGGGGCACCCGGAAAGCCTGGCCTGTGAACCCTGGCCTGCTTATGACCCAAAGCATCTCGAAGTGCAGGAATTCGAGATGGCGGTGATGGTAGGAGGTAAAGTTCGCGCCAAAATAACCGTATCTAAGGATATGCCCCAGGACCGGATTCGTGCCCTTGCGCTTGCAGATGCAAAGGTCCAACCCTGGATTGCGGGCAAAGAAATCAAACAGGTCATCGTAGTCCCCGGACGGATGGTGAATATCGTTGCCTAGAGTTCAAATCAAGAATAATGAAATCCAGATAGGAAAGAAAAAAGTTTCCCTTCTTTCCGGAGAAGTCCATTACTGGCGGCTCAATCCCGGTTATTGGAAAAACGTGCTGGATCGCGTGCGGGAAATGGGGCTCGACGTCATCGCGACGTATGTTCCGTGGGATTATCATGAGTATAGCCGCGGCAAATTTGATTTCACGGGCAAGACCGACCCGGCCCGTAATTTAAAAGGCTTTCTCGAACTCGCGCGCAAAGAAAAATTTTGGGTCATCATCCGGCCCGGCCCCTACATTTACAGTGAATGGCCCAATGAGGGCGCGCCCGCTTACGCCTACAAGTATCACCGCCTCCACCCGCAGTTTCAGGAATACGCTCAAAAATATCTTTCCGAAGTGATGAAAATTATCCGGCCGTTTCAGGCAAGCCGGGTCGGAGGCCATATCCTCATGCTTCAGGCGGACAATGAAATCGATCCGTGGCCGGATATATTCGGGCCGCAGTATGGCTTGGGAGAAAAACCCGGTCTTTTTCAGGATTTCATGAAATCCCTTTATTTGGGTGAATTGGAAGACCTCAATCAAAGCTGGGGAACGGATTATCAGTCTTTCAAGGAGGTGGGACCGTTTATCGCGACCATGCTTTCCGGCGAAACCGGTCTTCCTTTAAAAGGTGATCATGAACTGCGCCGTAATATTGATTATTTGAAATTTAAATATTTTTATTCGAACCAATGCGCCCAATGGAATGTCCAGGCTTATCGCAAACTCGGCGTGGAGATTCCCATTTACCTGAATTTATATCCTTTCTTTTATGCGCATGATTGGGTGGAAATGCAAAAAAACGCGGATATGGTGGGCATTGATCTTTATCCTTTCAGCGAATTTTCCGAAGACCGTTTTGAGCAGCGCAAGTTCATCGACAAAATCCGGTACCTAAAAAGCGTTTCGAAAGTCCCTTACATCGCCGAATTTGCCGCAGGCGTATGGCATGCGCGCCATTATGAAACCGGTGTTTTGACTCCCAATCATTACCGGCTGATTACTTTAAGCGCGCTGCTCGGCGGAGTCGCGGGGTGGAACTGGTATATGCTTGTCAATCGTGACAACTGGTACATGTCGCCTATTAATGAATGGGGAAGGGTGCGAGGCGAGCTTTACGAAGTTTTCAAACAACTGGTAGCGGTTTTTCGGGAAATGCATCCGCCTTCGTTGTCCAAGATGACCGGAATTTCCGTGACTTTCAATCCCATTCAATATGCCGCGCGGACCATGCAGCCCACAGCTCCGGTCTTGACCGGCCTTTACGAAGCGGATCTGGATTATGAATTTTGGGACCCCCGGTCCGGAACCTGCAACAAAAAATATCTTTTTTACTCCGGCAATCAATGGCTGGAAGCCGCCGCCCAAAAAAATATCCGGAGTTTTGTCGAGAACGGGGGAACCCTCATCGCTTTTCGCGATTATCCACGCAAGAATGAATTGTTTCAGGAGAGTCCGATCATTGGTTTTGAGAATCCGAAACGAATCCTTTTCGAATTCAAGAAAAGTTTTGAAATCCAGTTTTCACCGGGGAGGCCAAAAATTCGGATCGTCAGTTCTATCTATCATTTTGAGGCCCGGGGAGCCCGGAAAATCAATGCGGATTTCGGCAACTACGGGAAATTGACCGTCGGGTATATCAAAAAAATAGGCCGTGGGCAGATTGTTCATCTTGGCGTGGAACCGACGCGGGAATTGATATCGGAGATCGTTGGTTTCCTTAAAATTCCGTTGGCGGCGCATTCCGCGACGAAAGATGTAAAAACCGCTTTTTTCAAACGTGGGAACCGTTTTTACCTGGTGGCGGTGAATAATGGAGACGAGGAGAAGAGCGCCGGTGTTTTTTTGCCCGCTCTGGGGCGGAGTACAGGCAAGATGAAGGTCCGCGATATCCTCGAAAAAAATGAGAAAATATGTTCCCGGGAAAAGCGCCAGCCTTTCACCTTTGAAATCGGCCGTAAAGACGGCAAAGTCTTCGAATTTCGGCCCATATAATATCGTAGGGGCACCCCTTGCGGGTGCCCGCGCAGGCGCAAGGCCTGCCCCTACAGTTTTCCTTAATCCCGCCGTTATTTTAAAAGCCCATGTACGAATCCTTTTTTGGCCTCAAAGAATGTCCTTTTAATGTCACCCCGGACCCGAGGTTTCTTTATTTTAGCCGGCACCATCAAGCTGCGCTTTCATCCCTGACTTACGGCGTCGAAAGCCGCCGGGGATTTATCCAGCTTACCGGCGAAATCGGGGCCGGAAAAACCACCCTTTGCCGCACGCTTCTTGCCAAACTCAATGACAAAGTCCATACCTCGCTTGTCATCAATCCGAAACTTTCAGAGTTTGAGCTTTTGCAGGTGATTGTGGAAGATTTCGGCATCAAACCCAAAGGGAAAAAACGCAAAGACTACTTTGACGCATTGAATGCTTTTTTGCTGGAAGAACTGGAGAAAGGGTTCAATGCCGTTGTGATTATCGATGAAGCGCAGCTTCTCTCGCCGAAAGCGCTTGAGCAAATCCGCCTGCTTAGCAATTTCGAAACAACGAATCAAAAACTTCTTCAGATTATTCTTGCCGGGCAGCCGGAGCTCAAAGATTTGCTGGGCCGTCCGGATTTGGTGCAACTCAAACAGAGAATCGCCATTCGCAGCCATTTGCCTGAACTTTCGCGGGAAGAAGTGGGGGATTATATCGAGCACCGTTTGAAAGTAGCGGGTGCCAAGGGCTCTTTTTTCACGCCCGCGGCGATTGACTTGATTTATCAAATGTCTTCCGGCATTCCCAGGCTGATCAATGTGCTTGCCGACCGGGCGTTGATGACTGCCTTCACCCAAAATATCCGTTTGATTGAACCTTCGATGGTGGAATACGCACAGGCCGATTTGGCAGGAGTGGAAGCATGAGTTTGATTCAGGAAGCATTGGAAAAAGCAGGGCGCTTGAAACCGGTGGAGAAAGAAACCCGGCCGCATCTTCCGAAAGAAGCCAGCCCGGTTCCAATCACCTCCAAAACCGATCCTCTTTGGCAAGTGAAAGTAAAAGTAAAATTATTGGGCTTATTCGACAAGATGCGCATTTCTCCGGCCCGGCGCGGGGAACCGGGGAAAGCGGCTTTCATGGCCGCCACTTTGATCCTTCTTTTTCTCGGAGCCGTCTTGTATGTTCACAATACTGCCTTGAAATCACCGGGCTTGAATGATTCACGCATGGCAGCAAGTCTTGATGCCGGGAATCCTGATTCCCGGATCTTGTCAGACGACAATCATGCACTTGATTTTGAATTGACGGGCATTACGCTTTCCGGAAATACCCGCCTGGCCCTGATCAATGATCAGGTGGCGGGCGTCGGAGAAACACTTAAAGAAGGCGCCACGGTGCTGGAAATTCAAAACCAGCGAGTCATCCTTGATTTTCAGGGAAAAAGAATCGAACTCGAACTTTAGATTTTCTTCATTTGACTTCTCTAATCGCTCACGTATAATCACCTCCGCTTCAAAATTTGTTCTTTCAACTTTAAATCTTACAGCCCAAAGGTTTTCCTCTTTCGGGAGGAATTTAAGGGAAGAGAGACCGGTCCATAAAACGGACCTGTACTCCACGGTGCCGCCGCTGTAGGCGAGAACGAAAACGGGAATACCACTGTTCCAAAGGGAACGGGAAGGTCCGTGAGTAGGCCTGTCATTTGCAAAGTACGCTCGCCAGTCAGAAGACCTGCTTTTGGATTGAATCTCCGAGCCAGAGAGACTTGTAATCCGCGGGTGTCTTTAATCCCCTTGATTGTCTTTCTTCCTGGATACAATGAAAGGGGATTTTTTATGTCCGGGAACGAGTCATTCCCATCTTGTGTCGTCATTCCCGCGAAAGCGGGGATCCAATGGATCCTCCGGTCAAGCCGGAGGATGACAGTGCTTCTGTTTGTTTTGCTGTCTTTTCACGCATCGGTATTTGCCGCTTCAGTCTCCAAGCAGGATCCGAAAGTCCCGGATTCCGAAACCAAACAGGTCCCTCCCGTGACGACCGTTGTTTCCGCGAACCGCCGCGAAATTCCAATTGAAAAATCGACCCGCGCCGTGACCGTAATTACGCGCGAGGAAATCGAGAAAAGCGGGAAAGTATTTCTGCTCGATCTCTTGCGCGGCGTCCCCGGCGTGATGGTGACGCAGTCAGGGACTTTTGGGAGAGAATCCAATATTTTTATCCGCGGCCTCAATAAAGAATCCACGCTGGTGATGATCGATGGGGTCCAGGTCAATAATGCGAACCAAGAAATCGCCGCGGTGCATCATCTGACAACGGCGAACATCGAGCGCATCGAGATCATCCGGGGCACCCAAAGCGTTCTTTACGGCGCCGATGCCGTGGGCGGCGTCATCAATATCGTGACTAAGCCGGACGCCCGGAAGGGGATTCATGCTGGCGGAAGGTTCGAATATGGAACGTATGAGAGTTTTTATGAAGAAGGGAATGCTTCGGCTTCGACCGAAAAACTTTCCTTGTCTGCCGCCGGAGGCCGCCTGGATACAAAGGGACTTTCCGAAAACGATGAGTATGAAAATACGACCGCGCGGGTCCATGGAAAATTGCAGGTCACGGACAACTCCGATTTGGACATGGCCTTCCATCATTACAATTCTATCACCGGGATTGAGGGGGGCGCTTTCAATACGGATCCAAACGACAATAGCCGGTCGAATCAACAGGTGGTCAATACAAAGTATGCGATATCCCTGGCTGACTGGTGGCAGCAGCATGTCCGTTATTCTCTTTTCCATGATTCCTCGCTGACGGTACAGCCCCGTGATCTCCCGGGCTCCGGAGCGGATGAATTCGTCCTATTCAAAATCAATTCAAACCGGCACACGTTTGAATATCAATCGGATTTTTACATCCAAGACTTTGATGTTCTGACCGTGGGTTATGAATTCGAACATTCGACGGTGAATAGCAAAGGCGGCGGCGCCTACAGCCAGCTGACACGGAACCACGGCTTCTTTGCTCAAAATGAGTTGACTCTATGGAAAATATGGACGATTGCGACAGGAATACGGATGGATGAGCATGAACTCTACGGATTTGAGGCATCCCCGCTTATTTCGAGTGGGTTGTGGATTGCTAAAACAGCCACTAAGCTCAAAGGAAGTTTCGGGCGAGGGTTTCGGGCGCCTACCTTCAATCAACTTTTTTCCCAGAGCGTAAGTGGAGGAAAAGTGTTCGGCAATCCCAATGTTTTGCCTGAAACGAGCTGGAACTGGGATGCCGGGTTTGAACAGTTTTATTGGAATAAAAGAGGGAGCCTCTCGGCCATGTATTTTGATAATCGAGTTAAAAATTTAATTTTAAATACTTTTCCGACTTCCAATGTCGGACGTGTCCGAGGTCAAGGGGTGGAGCTTGAGCATCGAATCGAAATTTTGGAAGGCCTCTATTTTAACACTTCATACACATATACCCATTCCATTAACAGAGAAACGAAGAAACGGCTGGCGCGAATACCCCGGCATATGGGAAAATTCGGATTGTCCTATGATTACAAGCGGCTTCACTGTTCCGGAAATTGGCTTTGGGTTGGGAGCCGTGATGACGGCACGACGAGACTGGATGAATACACGCGATTAGACTTGGCGTTATTCTATGATCTGACCAAATTTGCGCAGGTCTACGCTCGAATTGATAATGCCACCAATGACGAGTATTATGAAGCCCGCGGTTTTGATATGCCGCACGTAGGCTTTTACACGGGGATTAAAGGACAATTTTAATGAAGGATAAAGCGCCGCGTGATCACAAGACCACCGGGGAATACCAGAAAAAAGGCCTGATTCTGGTCAATACGGGCGACGGCAAGGGCAAGAGCACGGCCGCGTTTGGGACCGCCCTGCGTGCCGTGGGTCGCGGATATAAAGTGGTCGTGGTGCAATTCATCAAAGGCAAATGGAAAACTGGCGAGGAAGAGGCGGCCAAGACCTTTGGCGATCAATTCCGGATCATTCCCATGGGAGAAGGATTTACCTGGAATACCCAAAACTTCGAACAGGATGTTGCCACCGCCCGGCGCGCATGGGAGAAGTGCAAGGAATTTTTGCATGATCAGGAGCATCAAGTGGTTATTTTTGACGAAATCAATTATGTCATGAAATATAATTTTCTTCCGTCTGAAGAAATTGCCGCTGAATTAAAAAAGAAACCGCCTTTGAAACATGTGATTCTGACCGGCGGTGGGGCGCCTGCCGAAATCATCGAATTGGCGGACCTCGTGACGGAAATGAAATGCATCAAACATCCCTACCACAAAGGCATCAAGGCGCAGCCCGGAATTGAGTACTAATTATGCGTCCGGAAAAGTATGGAGAGTATGTCATTCCCGCGAAAGCGGGAATCCATTTTAATTGGATTCCCCGGTCAAGCCGGGGAATGACAGTATTTTTGAGGAAGGACAATAATTAATGACAGGAATTGTAATAAATTCTTTTTCAGAAGAAGAAAAAAAAGGCGTTTACCGGGCGATTTATGAGCGCCGGGATATCCGCCGGGAATTTCTCCCTGATCCGGTGCCAGACGAGATCTTAAAAAAAATCCTCGATGCCGCTCATCATTCCGGCTCAGTCGGCTTCATGCAGCCCTGGAATTTTATCGTCATCCGTGATCTTGCGGTCAAAACCCAGGTGAAAATGCTTTTTGAAGAAGAGAATCAAAAGGCGGCACAAAAGTATGAAGGGGAGCGCCGGGAGCAATACCGGTCACTCAAACTGGAAGGTATTCTGGAATCGCCGGTGAATCTTTGCATCACTTGCGACCATGAACGCGGCGGGCAGGTGCTTGGAAGAAATACTATTCCCGAAACCGACCTTTACAGCACCTGCTGCGCGATCCAGAACTTATGGCTTGCCGCCCGCGCTGAAGAAATTGGTGTCGGCTGGGTCAGTATTGTTCATCCGGGAAAATTAAAGGAAATCCTTGGCATTCCTTCCGGTGTGACCGCGGTGGCTTATCTTTGTCTCGGCTATGTCCGTGAATTTCCAAAAAAGCCGATGCTGGAGGAAGCGAGATGGGAAAAACGCATTCCGGTGGCAGAGCTTATTTTTAAAGATCATTGGGGCCGCCCGCTGGAAATATTATGACTCGTTTGATTTTGATCCGTCATGGAGCAACGGCATGGACGCGTCAAAAAAGGTATCAGGGATACACCGATATTCCGTTGAGCCCTTCAGGCCAAAAACAGGCGCGCCGTCTCGGCGAACGGCTTGGCCGGTGCAGAATTTCTTTTTTTTACACTTCCGCTTTGGCGCGCGCCGCCCAAACTGCCGCGATTCTTGCCAACGGCCGGAAAGCACGTCTTGCCACGGATGAACGGATTAATGAAATTAATTTCGGCGCATGGGAAGGAAAAACCGCTCGCGAGCTTGTGCGGGCCAAAGAGCCTTCTTATCTGCGCTGGTGCAAGGGGAGCTGGGTTACTCCTCCGGGAGGGGAATCCCTCCGGGTTTTCAAGAAAAGGATCCGAAATTTTCTTGCGGAGATTTTAAAAAAACATGAGGGTAAAACCATTGCCATTGTTTCGCATGGCGGACCGATCCGGATGATGATGATTCAAAGCCTCCGGCTGGCCCCCCGTTTTTTCTGGGCACTTTATATTGAACCCGCGTCCGTTTCCGTGCTGGATTTTAATTCCGGCTTTGCACGGTGGGTTGCGGTAAGTGAATAAACCTTTGTCATTTCCGCATGTTTTTAGGCGGAAATCTAAGTTTATCGATCCCCGACAAAAGCATTCGGGGATGACACTAAAAAGGAGTCTAAAATGACCGGAACACTGACGCTGATTTTAGGCGGAATCAAAAGCGGAAAAAGCCGTTATGCCCTGGAGCTCGCCCGCGGCCGGACAATGGCCGGGAATCCCATGGGTTTTATTGCCACGGCAGAATCTTTTGATGAAGAAATGAAAATCCGAATTCAAAAGCACCGTAAAGAGCGTGAAGACCTTTTTTTTACGATCGAAGAGCCGCTTCATCTTTCTCGCGCGGTCGCGCAAGGGTGGCAATCTAGCACCTGTCTGGTGCTGGATTGCCTGACGCTCTGGATCAATAACCTGCTTTTTTATTTTCCTGAAAATCCCCAGCAGGTACAGGGGGAGATCCGCGCTTTTTTGGAAACCGCCAACCGGAAAAACGGTCATTTGATTGTCGTCAGCAATGAAGCCGGTTCGGGCCTGATTCCCGAAAACAAGCTGGCCCGGCGTTATATGGATGAACTTGGAAATTTAAATCAACAGCTTTCCCGCATCAGTGATGAAGTGATTCTCATGACGGCCGGAATCCCCCAACGTCTGAAAGGAAGCGTCTATGCCTGATTGGATTATGGAGTCAAAAAAAATTTCAGGGATGGATGAAGAGTGGCGGCAGCAAGCCCGGTGCCGTTTACGCGAACAAACCCGTCCGGAAGGAAGTTTAGGAATTCTTGAGAGTGTGCTGGAACGGTTGGCGGCCATTCAAAAGAAGTCGGTCTTGAGTGTTCAACGAAAACAAATCCTGATTTTTGCCTCAGATCACGGAGTCACCGAAGAAGGCGTGAGCCTTTATCCCCGGCAAGTGACGCAGGCCATGGTGCTCAACTTTTTAAACGGCGGAGCGACGATCAATGCGCTTGCCCGCGCAGCCGGCGCGGAAGTAAAAGTAATTGATATGGGCGTGGATGCGGATTTTGGGCAGGATTCCAGACTGATCCATGCGAAAATCCGCCGGGCAACTCGAAATATGACCCGCGAACCCGCTATGACCGCCGAGGAACTTGACCAAACCCTGAAAACCGGTTGGAACCTTGCCCGCCGGGCGTATCAGGAAGGGATCGAGCTTTTGGGATTGGGGGAAATGGGAATCGGAAACACGACCGCTGCGAGCGCCGTCACGGCCGCTTTGCTCGATCAACCGGTTGAAGCGGTCACGGGGCGTGGCACGGGGTTGGGAGACAGCGCTTTGCAGCATAAAATCGAAGTCATTCACTCCGCGCAGGCTCTTCACCGGGATTCTTTGACCGGTCCCTTGGAGATTTTGCGCTGCATCGGAGGTTATGAGATTTCGGCCATGACCGGCGCGATTTTGGGTGCCGCTCGTTCCGGGCTTCCGGTGGTGATTGACGGATGGATTGTTTCTACGGCCGCCCTGGCGGCCATCCGGATCAATCCCAAAGTCCTGGATTATCTTTTTTTCGCGCATCAATCCGGAGAAAATGGGCATGCACTCTTGCTCAAAACTTTGGAGGCCCAACCTTTATTGAGCCTCTCGATGAGACTGGGTGAGGCAAGCGGGGCCGCTTTGGCGATGGGGATTTTAGAGGCGGCAGTCCGCGTTTACAATGAAACAGCCACATTTGCTGAAGCGGGAGTCGCGAAGCGTGAATGCTAAAACGGCTTGCATGATTGCCGGAACGCATTCGAGCGTGGGGAAAACCGTCTGGGCCCTGACGCTCATGGCGCTTGCCCGCAAAATGGGACTCGTGGTCCAGCCGTTTAAAGCTGGGCCCGATTATATTGATCCGGGTTTTCATCACCTCCTTTGCAGTCCCCGGAAATCACGGAACCTGGATCTTCATCTTCTTCCTCTGGAAGAAATGCAAAATTCTTTTACTCGAAACAGCCAGGACGCGGATCTGTCGATTGTCGAAGGCATGATGGGGCTGTTTGACGGAAAAAATAGTTTCAGGCAGGAAACAAGCAGCGCCGGAATCGCCAAAGCTTTGGGATTGCCTGTTTTTTTAGTGCTCGACGGCGCGGGCCTTGCCACCAGTGCCGCGGCCATTGTCCTGGGTTTTCAAAAATTCGACCCTGAAATGAATCTTGCCGGAGTTTTCATCAACCGTGTACGCACCGAAAGCCATTTTCTGTGGCTCAAAAAAGCCATTGAAGAAAGAACCGGAGTGCCATGCCTCGGGTATCTTCCGCCGGAAGAATCCCTGCGTATTCCCGAAAGGCATCTTGGCCTGAAAACCGCGCTTGAAGAAAACGGTATCGCTGAGAAAATCCAAAAGGCTGTAGAGCTTTTGGAGCCCCATTTTGAGTGGGAGCGTTTTCTACAGGCAACCGCATGTCATTCCCGCGAACCCTCTGCGAGGGCTGTAAAAAGCCTGAGCGGGAATCCATTTTTAAGCAGATCTCCGATAAAAGTCTGCCGCATCGCCGTCGCCTACGACGCCGCTTTTTCCTTTTATTATGAAGACAACTTTGATTTGTTGAGACAAGAAGGCGCCGAAATTCTTTTTTTCTCGCCGCTTGAAGATGCGGGACTTCCTGCCAATGCGGACCTTCTTTATTTGGGCGGTGGTTTCCCGGAAATTTATGCGGCCCGGCTTGCAGCCAATTCTTCCATGAAACAAGCCATCCACGATTTTTATCAAGGCGGAGGATCGATCTATGCGGAATGCGGCGGATTGATCTATCTGACAGAAGGCTTTGAAGATTCCGCCGGAAATTTTTATTCCGTGACCGGCTTGATTCCGGGAAAAGTCAGAATGACCGACCGGCTCCAGCATTTCGGTTATCAGGAACCGGTAGCGATCAAAGATACCTTTCTCTTTCCCAAAGGCACGAAATTACGGTCCCATGAATTTCATTATTCTGTTTGGGAGCATCCCATGGAGGTTCAGCCGGCCTACCGGATTGGCGGGCGATTGGATGGCTTTGCTTCAGAACGTCTTTTGGCTAGCTACCAGCACCTCCATTTTGGAAGCGATCCATTGCTTGCCCAACGGCTCGTAGCACATTGCAAGTCCAAAGCGAATCTTCGTCAGGGAGTTTCTTGATGATGCAGGAATTTCTCACGGCATTGCGCTTTTTAACGATTTTCCCGGTAGGGGATTCGCGGAAGTCCACCGGATTGGCAAAAGCGATGCTTTTTTTCCCGTTCGTGGGGTTTCTGATCGGGCTTGCAAGTCTCGCTCTTTTTTCAATGGCAGAAAAATTTTTACCCGGACGTGCCGCGGTCCTGGTTTTGATGGCTTCTCCTATTTTTTTGAGCGCGGGACTTCATCTGGACGGGTTTACGGATTTCTGTGACGGTTTTTTCGGGGGACATGGCCGGGAAAATATCCTGAGGATCATGAAAGACTCCCGCATCGGCACGTGGGGAGCACTCGGTCTTTTCCTTCTCCTGGCTGCAAAATTCGAACTTTTGCAGGACCTGCCTTTGCGGCCCAAAGTTTTTTTGCTCGCTATGACCGCATCCCGTTGGGCGCAGGGCATTTTCAGTTTCTTCCTTCCTTACGCACGCCCGGAAGGCGGGCTCGGTGAAAGCGTCGCCGGCAAAGTAGAAAAGAACAGGGTTTTGGGGGCGACCGTTTTTCTTTTGGCGGTTGTTTTATGGGTTGGGAGTGCCGGTATTTTGATTTTTTCCGGGTTTGTTCTTTTTCTTTTTTTGCTGGGAATTTTTTTCAAACAAAAATTGGGAGGCGTAACCGGCGATTTGCTGGGAGCGGCTTCGGAATTGAGCGAACTCTTTATTTTTCTTCTGGCGTCTATTTTGCTTGGAGGCCGTCATGCTTGAAAAGGACACCCTTTTTCAGGAATCAGGGCATGGCGGAGATCTCCTCGGTTTTGCGGCCCGCTTCGGCAAACGCGCAGAAGACATTCTCGATTTCTCGAGCAATATCAGCGGCCCGAGATTGATCTTATTGCAGTTACAA
>CAYGIT010000045.1:0-2679 GCA_964349955.1 uncultured bacterium | reverse complement strand
ATTTCTCGAGCAATATCAATCCTTTGGGCCTTCCGGATTCTTTGACTCAGCTTTATCACCATTCTTTGGCCGACCTGTCCCTTTATCCCGATCCCGGAGCCAGGCCGTTGGTAGAAAAAATCGCGGAAGTTTTTTCTCTCACTCCAGAAGGAATCATGGCCGGAAACGGGTCCATGGAAATATTGAACCTGGCGGTACGCGCGTTGAAACCCAGGCGCGCGCTCTTGATCGAACCCTGCTTCAATGAATACCGGAGACTTTTGGAGCATCAAGGCTGCGGGGTTTCAGTGATTTCGCTAAAGCCGGAAGAAGATTTCCGATTTTGCCTTGAATCCGTTCTTCAGCGCCTTCCGGAGGTGCAGCTCCTGATCCTGGGGCATCCGAACAATCCGACCGGTACAGCGCTCACGCGTGAAAAAATGCTTTCTTTGGTTGAGCAAGCGCGCCGCCTTGGCGTCTTTGTGATTGCCGATGAAGCTTTTGCGGATTGGGAGCCTGAAATTTCCGTGGCCCGGGAAGCCCAAAGGGAAGAGGGGCTTCTGGTAGTGCGTTCGCTCACCAAGTTTTTTGCTTTGGCCGGCATTCGCTCCGGATTTGCCATCGGACCGCAGGACTTGATTCAAAAAATGAAAAGCGAGCAGGGGCCTTGGGCCTGCAATCGCCTGGCGCAAAAACTTTCGACGGCGATTCTTGCGGACCTGGATTTCGCCGTAAAAAGCCGGCGCTGGCTTCGCGAAGAAAAAGAATGGCTGCGCGTTTCCCTGAAAAATTTTAAAAATTTCGAGGTTTTTCCATCGCGCACCAATTTTTTTCTCGTGAAAAGCGAAGAGCCGGTCTCCGCTCTTTTTGATTTTCTCGGCCGGCGTGGAATTTACATCCGCCAGATACAAGATATTCCCGGCTTCGAAGATTCTTTTTTCCGGATTGCGGTCAAGACCCGTAAAGACAATCAACGATTGGTTGAGGCCTTGTCGTCAAAATGACCTATTTGCCCGTTGCCTTTTTACTCGATCTTTTATTTGGCGACCCTGTTTATTCCTGGCATCCGGTCCGGCTGATGGGTTGGGCCATCGAAAAAGGCGAAACATTTTTACGCAAAACCGTTTCGAAGGAACGATGGGCCGGCGGTATTCTGGCCATCAGTCTTCCGGTTTCAACGTTTTTATTTGCCTGCATTTTGATTGCTTGGGCAGGCCGGATCGATGCCGGGCTTGCCTGGGGGCTTCAGGTCTTTGGAATTTACACAGCGCTTTCGATCCACGATCTTCGCCGCGAAGCGCTCCGGATTTATGAAGACCTGAAACAAGGAAATATTCCGAAAGCACGGCAGGATTTGGGGCGAATTGCCGGACGGGATACCGGCTCGCTTTCAATGCCGGAAATTGTACGGGGAACCGTAGAAGCGGTGGCGGAAAGTTCGGTGGATGGAATCATTGCTCCTTTGTTTTTTGCGGCGCTGGGCGGCGCACCGATGGCGCTGGCTTATAAGGCCGTGAATACTCTGGATTCCATGATCGGGCATTTGAATGATCGTTACCGTGATTTTGGTTTTGTGGCCGCGCGGCAAGATGAACTGTGGAATTGGCTTCCGGCGCGGTTGTCCTGGCCGGTGACCGCTCTGGCGGCCTTTTTTTTCCGCCAAAATGCTAAAGCAGCTTTTGTCTCCGGCTGGCGGGACGGCGTTGCCTTGGGACACGGCAATAGCAACATTCCTGAAGCTGCTTTTGCCGGGGCCCTGGGCCTGCGGCTCGGAGGCTCCAGCATTTATCAGGGAAGACTCGTCGAAAAACCTTTTTTAGGAATCGCCCTGAAAGATTTTGAGCCCGGCGATATTTTGAGAAGCGTCAAACTCATGATGTGGGTTTCCTGGATTTTTTTAGCAATCAGCGTTTTGATCCTTAAAGCATTGACTTAAGTTTTTGCTGGATTCCTTCTCCCCCAAGGGGAAAAGGTCAGGATGAGGGGGGATAAAGTATGGGTAAAAACTCCAAATGGATTAAAAAACTAGCCATATTCATTCTATTGTGTTTGATCCTTTCCAGTATTGAGTTTTTTTCCGGGAAGTCTTCCTATGCCATGGGCCGGCGCCCGAAGAAAACTTTCCCGATTCATCTGATCGTGGATTTCGGCCCGGCGGTGAAACCCGGAGTCGATGATCCCAAATTTTTCGTGGAAAAAGGAACCACTCCTAAAGAGGCGGTCTCCCAAGTTTTCCCGGTCCTGTCCGGAAAAAGTTGCTGCAGTCTCCGTGATTTACTGGAAATCGGAGGGGTCAGGATCGATCCTTTGAAAAACCGGTGGTGGATTTGCACGCTGAACGGTTCGCGTAAATTTTCACCCAAAACTAAAAAGTTAAAGCGGGGAGACCGCCTCGAATGGCGTTATATTCAAAGCACGCAATAATCCTGTTTCTTTTTCTCGCGGCCTGTATTTCCCTTGCCGAAGCAAATGAAATCCACGGGCAGATTTTTTTAGAGCCGCCGCTGCCTGTGATTAAAAAAATAAAAATGGACCAGAAGCGCCAGGATCGATGTGATCCCGAAAGATATCCGGTAGGGCTTGTCCTCTCTTCCGCAGGCGGAGTCCGGAATGCGGTCGTTTGGCTGCAAGGAGACTGGCCGGCTTCTCCGGCAGATTTTGGTCCGGGGGTCCTGGACCAGAAAAACTGTATTTTTGAAC
>CAYGIT010000044.1:0-17696 GCA_964349955.1 uncultured bacterium | reverse complement strand
CCCTACAATTTTTTCTCTGGAGAAATTCGACCTGATCCTCATCCGCAAAGAGCCTCCCTTTAATGAAGAATATCTTTATTTGACTTATTTGCTGGAACGCGTGCCCGTCCCCATCGTCAACCACCCGGCCGGCATCCGCAATGCCAATGAAAAATTGTCCATTCTCAACTTCCCAAAATGGATTCCTGAAACACTCGTCAGCTCCTCCGCTGAACGAATTCTGGATTTTCAAAAAAAACTCGGAAGCACGGTCCTCATCAAACCGCTGGATCAAAAAGGCGGGCAGGGAATTTTTTTGCTACGACCCAACCACCAGGCAGCGCGGCATCAACTCCTCAAGGCTACCCGCAAAGGCAAAAAAACGGTCATGGCGCAACGGTTTATCGACACGAAACAAAAAATTGAAAAACGGATTGTTCTTCTCAACGGAGAGATTTTCGCGCTTTATGAAAAAAGACCCCGGGGGAAGGAATTCCGGGGAAACCTGGGCCTTGGCGCAACTTTTCACATTTCCCGGGCAACCGCGCAGGAAAAAAAGCTGGTGCGGGAATTGCGCCCTTATCTTTTAAAAAATGGGCTTTATTTGGCAGGAATCGACGTTCTGAACGGAAAATTGATCGAGATTAATGTCACTTGCCCGGCGGGCGTGACGGAAGCTAAATTTTTGTTGCCAAAGCGTGCCCTGCTCGAATCATGGGCGGCTTTTTTGGAAAATTTTCCGCGCCGCCGCGGGCAGCGGGCGCGGTAACAGGCTTGGCTGTGGCTGGCACATAGCCCATCGAAAGCAAAAGCGTTTCCATCACTTCTTTAAACACCGGCGCCGCCACCGTTCCTCCATAATACAACGGTTTGGGATCATCCAGCACCACGGTCATTACAAATTCCGGATTATCCGCCGGCGCAAATCCTACAAAGGAAGACATAAAATTGCTGTGGGAATAGCCCCGCCCATTGGCCAATACCTTTTGCGCGGTTCCGGTTTTTCCCCCCACCGGAATTCCGTCAATCATGGCCTTTTTTCCCGTGCCTTCTTCCACCACACGCTGCAGCATTTTCCGCACGGTTTCTGCGACTTCCGGACGAATGACCCGGCGTTTGACTAGCGGTTTCTTTTCCCGGATCACTACCCCTTCCTGGTCGGCCACACGCTCAATCACATAAGGCCTGACCAGTTCCCCGCCATTGGCAATGACGGCCATCGCCGTGGTCATTTGCAGCGCTGTGACCATGACTTCCTGCCCGATGGGAATATTAAAAGGCGAGGTATTGGACCATTGTGAAGCCGGGCGCACATATCCCGGCGCTTCTCCCGGCAGATCAATTCCGGACGCCTTACCAAAACCGAAGGCATGAATGTAGGCATTCAATACTTCCGGCTTGAGGCGCGAGGCCGCCTTGACCGTTCCGATATTGCTGGATTTGGCAATAATATCTGCAAAGCTAAGGTTTCCATAGGAATGAACGTCATGCAGCGTGCGGGAACCATAGCGATAGGCACCGTTTTCACAATGAATCATGGTTTCAGGTGTAATTTTGTTTTCGTTCAGGAGCGCGCTGGCCGCCACCATTTTAAAAACCGAGCCGGGTTCATACATATCGGTAACGACGCGGTTGCGCCGCGATTCGGCCGTGGATTTTTCAAAATGATTGGGATCATAAGTCGGGCGGTTGGCAATGGCCAGGATTTTCCCGGTTTTGGCCTCCATCACAATCGCCATCGCGCCTTTGGCTTTCCAGGCGGTAAACGCCCGGTCAAGCGCGCGCTCCGTCAGGTATTGAATATACTGGTCAATCGTAAGCTGGACTTGATGGCCGTGGATCGCAGGAATTTGCCGGGCTTCAAAAGCTTTGATCTCGCGCCCCAAAGCATCCCGCTTGGTCTGGCGCAAGCCTTTCCGGCCCTGCAAATCGCGGTTGAGAAAACGTTCAATGCCTTCAATGCCGGCATTGTCCACATCCGAAAACCCAAGGATCTGCGCCATCAAATCGCCTTGCGGAAAAAAGCGGCGGTATTCTTTTAAAATGCCCAGATACGGAAGCTCGAGCTTTTTGATGGCATCGGCTTCTTCATAACTCACCTTGCGTTTCAACCAGACAAAGGATTTTTCCCGGGAAAGACGGTCACGGACAAAAGCTGGTTTTAAATGCAGCAAATGCCCCAGTTTTTCGGCTGCCGCAGTTCTCTCATTCTCGCCCACAAGGCGCGGAACGGCATAAATAGAAGGCACCCGGAGGTTCGTGGCAAGCTCTTTGCGGTTGCGGTCAAGGATAGCACCGCGCAGGGGCGGTATTTCAATATTAAGATTGTGCTGTTTACCGGCAATGGCCACCAGAGCAGGCCGGCGGATGATCATGAGCTGGTAAATCTGGTAACTAATCACCAGAAAAAGGGACACAACGAAAAAAATTGCGCCCCAAAAACGCCGGGGCGAAATAGAGGCGGGCATTAATTGTCCGTTTTGGCCTGGGCGATGTCCACCCACCGGCCCAGAAAATGAAGGACCCGGTCAGACATCGGGCTGGCCGAAACGCTTTTGAGCGAGCTCTCCGGTAAAAGCGGCGCGGCAGTTTTCAGGACACGGACTTCATTGGGCAAGGCAAGATTCAACTGCATTTCCTTGATTTTTTCTTCGAGAAGGCGAGGCGCCTTGAGCTGATCAAGTTCGAATTTGACGTTCCGGTAATCTTCGGAAAGGCGCACCAGTTTCTCGGACTTGTCTTCCAGCGTATAGGAAATATGAAGGAGAGCCACTTGCTCATGAACGTAGAGAAGCAGAAAAACCACGGCAACCGAAACGCCGAGAATGGTTTTGCCGGCGCCTTTCATTGCGCGCCTCCGGACTTTTCAACCACCCTTAATTTTGCGCTGCGTGAACGCGGGTTGGCCAAAACTTCTTCCCCGGAGGGCCCAATGGGTTTGCGCGTGATATCGATCGCTTCTTCCGCGCGCGCCCATGCCCTGAACTGCTGTTTGACAATCCTGTCTTCCAAAGAATGAAAACTGATCACTGCAAGCCTTCCCTGCGGCCGGATTCTTTCCCAAATCCGCGGCAGGCTGCGTTCCAAAACACCCAATTCATCATTGACTGCAATCCGGAGCGCTTGAAAAACGCGGGTCGCCGGATGCCGTCTTGCTTTTTGAGGCCTGTGGCCTTTTTTATTTTTTTCGCCAAACGGCAAACTTTTTGAAAGAGTATTGACCAGATCATCCGTCGTGTCCAGAAAATGTTTTGCTCTTTCGCGGCAAATCGCGCGTGCGAACCTTCTTCCCCACCGTTCTTCGCCGTATTCAAAGAAAATCTTCTCGAGTTTTTCCTCCGGCAGCCGGTTGACGAGGTCCCGTGCCGTGATTCTTCCTTCAGGGTTCATACGCATATCCAGCGGTCCGCTCCTTTCGAAACTGAATCCGCGGCTTGCGTCTTCCAACTGGTCTGACGAGAAGCCGACATCCAGTAATACGGCATTTACCGAGGGAATATGAAGGGAGTCCAGGGCTTTTCCGAATTCGGAAAAGTTGGCGTGGAATAAAAAAGCGTTTTCAGCGTTATTAAACATCATTTGGCACCTCTCGATACTTGCCGGGTCCTGATCCAGGCCGACAAGCTTCCCTTCCGGGCCGATCCGCTTGAGCATCTCGATCGCATGCCCGCCGCTCCCAAGCGTACCATCGACGGCGATATCCCCCGGCTTTAAACGGAGGCCCGCCAGCACTTCTGCCAGCAAAACGGGTTTATGCGGCAAAGCTCCGGATCGCCTCTTCTTCGGAGCGGAACGACTCCATGAGTTCGCTCACTCCAATCATACGGAATGTCTTTTCAACTTCGGGACGGATGTTGCAGAGCTTGATATCGCCTTTTTGGGCGCGAACTTTCATGAGCCGGTCGATCAAAATGCCGAGCCCCGAGAGTTCCACATGCCGTGCCAGTTTCAGATCAAGCAGCAGTTTTTTATGGTTCTTGTTCACGAGCCGCGTGAGGCGCTCTTTGATTTTAATCATTTCCGATGCATTCAAGTCGCCTTGAAAACGCAGCACCTCAACCCCCATTTTCATCCGTGACCGGTACGCCATTGAAATCCTCCCCTTTACTTTAGCGGTGATTATTCCTGAATCAGTTTTTCTGCAAGATCTTCGAAATTGCCCTTGTTTTGATCGTAAAACTCTTTCCATTTATCTTTGGACCAGATTTCAATGCGGTCCGAAACGCCAATAATCACGACATCCTCTTTTATTTCGCCGTACGATTTTAAATAGTCCGGAATCAATACTCTGCCCTGCTTGTCGCAAAGCACTTCGCAGGCGCCTGAAAAATAAAGCCGGTTGAATTTACGCGCCTCGCCTTTGGTGAACGGAAGATCGCGGAATTTTTTTTCCTGTGTCTTCCACGCCTCTTCCGTAAACACAAACAAGCATTGATCGAGGCCCCGGGTGATGAAAAATTTTTCAACATAGTGTTCCTTGAAAATTTCACGGAACTTGGCCGGAATGATGACGCGCCCTTTGTTATCCAGCGAGTGCTCATATTCCCCGTAGAACATTTATTGGTCCGCCTTTTCCATCCGAATAATCACCACAATCCCCCACTTCTCACCACTTTATTATCGGCAGGAGTATATCTTTGCCTGAAGGGAGTGTCAATGCGATTTTCAGAAAAAGGCTTAAAAAATGGGAAGGCACAACATTTGGTAGGCATACCGGGAATCAAACACAATCAATGGAGGGGTGAAAATGGGAATGATTGTAGGGGCGGGCCTTGTGCCCGCCCTGAATCAGGCAAAATGGACACCCACAAGGGGTGCCCCTACATCAATACTGGGAAGGCCTATTCTTCAAAATACAAAATGCGGGAGCAATTCTCGCAGACAATCAGGGACTGGCCCAGCCGGATTTCGTTGATGAGCTGGGGGCGGAGCTGGAGCTGGCAGGCGCCGCAAATTTCGCCGTTGATCCTGACCAGGGCAAGCCCCTGTTTTTTCTGAATGATCAGGTCATAAAGATTGCGCGCATCGGGAGAGACCTGTTTGATGATTTCTTCGCGGGATTTTTTCCTGGCCTCGATCGTCTCGGCCAGGGACTTTTCTTTTTCGGCAATTTCATTGTGCCGAACCTGGAATTCTTTTTCAACCACCTTGAGGCGCTCTCTTTCCTTACGGACTTCCTCGTCGGCGGCTTCCACCGAATCCAGAGCCTTGATGATTTCCTCTTCAAGAAGGGAATTGTCGGCCTTGAGGGAGGCGATTTCCTGTTGAAGGGCGGCGTATTCCTTGTTGGTCTTGACCTGGCCAAGCTGTGCGTCGAACTTTTTGATGTTGTTCTCTTTTTCCGCAAGCTCTTTTTCTTTGTCTCTTTGTTTGAGCTGGATTTTTTTCAAGTCGTCTTCGAGCTGGCGAAGCCGAGCCTTCTGATTTTCAAGTTCCTGCTGAAGCTCTTGCTTTTCTTCCGGAAAAGATTTTAACTGCTGCTGGGCAAGATAAATCTCCCGGTCCAAAGTTTGAGCTAGCTTGAGAATCCCGATACTGTCTTTAATCGTATCTGTCATGGATCAAATCCTTTTGAGACATTCAAGATTGTCTATATATAAGGCGAAAGAGAATTATAGAAGAGAATCCGGGGAGCGGCAACCTTTAAATACCGGCGGGTCCCAGGCCTTTTAAGTCGAGGCTAAGATTGATGAGTTCCGACAGTTCGTCCCTTTCCAGCCGGGCGTTGCAAAGCCGTCCGGAAGACGGCGCCGGTGAAAGAGGCGATTTTTCCTGAAAATCAATTTTGCGTTCCCGGAGGGCAACTCCCTGCCCGAAACGCGACTTTAAAGGAAAATATTCAAAAAACAACGCGTCATGAGGTTGCGAAGTCGTCAGGTTGAAATCTTCGCTGTAGCCGGGCGCAAAAAGATAAAATCTTACTTTTTGCCGGAACATTTGGGAAACCCGCTCAAGATCATGGCGTAAAGCCGGAAGCCCCTGAAGGGTCAGAGCTTCTTCAAACACGCGCACCCAGTGAATGCCCGCCTGGGTCTTGAGAAAAAACGGATTGTTTCCACCGGAGGCCAGCTGGAGCACCGGGTCTTCAATAGCTCCCGAAAGGCGCTCCTTCAGGAATTGTTTGATGGAAGACAGAAGTTCCGGTGCTTTTTTTTCATCCGTTTTTTCGATCATGTAGAAGTTCATTGCACGCCCAGAAACAGCGATTCCAGCGCCAGGGAAGAGGCAGGGCCTCTTCCGTTTTGCAGCCGGACCGAACCCAGGCAGGCCAGGTGAATACCAAGCCTTCGCGACACCAGTTCGCCGTATTTTTCAAAAAGACGGCTCGCCTGCTCATCGGTTGAAACGCTGTCAAAAAGCAAAAAATATTCCAGGCGGTTGTTGAGGGCCGCCGAGGATTTCATCATGCGGTAGCATTCGCTTAAATTCTCCATCTCGGGCCTGACCAGAAAAATCCATTGGTTCAGCATGGGAACAATTTCCCGGAATTGTTCCAGGTTCGAAGGATCAAAATCCAGAAAAAAGGTATGGGACGCTTCCGTCGCTGGACGAAGGCCTCGCAGGAAAGACTCCCGGATTTCCCTGAATTTTTCGAAATCCGGCCCTTTTTGTCTCAGGCAAATCACCGAAGCCGCATGGTTCTGCGACGTCAATTGAGAGGCGAGGTACTGGCTCAAGACAAGGGGTTTGGCCTCACGTTCGGGAGAAAAAAGGCTGACCAATCGAAGCCCGCCCTTTTCTTCGGCAGGTTCAAGCACGAGCGGCGTTCGTTCAGTCTCAAAAAGAGGCGAAATGTCCTTCAGCCCGCGTTTGAGTTTGCGCTCATCCGGAATCATTTTTGAAACTCCAGGTAGGAATCCACGGTGCCGAAAGCATTGGGCTGGCTCACAGGCAAATAAGGGTCCACTTGCCACTCCCCATCCACAATGAATTTATAGCGAAAGGCTCCTTCGGTAATGGCTACGACTCTCTGCCAAAGCCCATCCCCCTGCGGAACAAGCGGTTCGGGGACCCAATGATTGAAATCTCCGGCAATTTCGACGGCCCGCGCGGTTTTACTAAGCATTTGAAAAAGAACTCCGCCCACAACCTGGCGGGGGCCAAAACGGCTGTGCCAGACCTGAAGCCATCCCATTTTTTTTGCGGGAAGGCGCTGTTCCCACTGTCTTTCGAGGTATTCCACGGCCAAATTGAAATAATCCCGGAAAGGCGCCGAATCGCGGTCGTATTGAACGATACTTTGTCCTGCACCCGCCGCTTCCTTCAGGAGAACGCTTTCATGGATGATGGTCTTGAACAGTTTTTCCTGGAAATGATTTTTGACCTCTTCATAAACTTCTTTGGCAAACCGGGTGCGCGAATCGAAAATGGTCAGAAGCGCATGAATTTCAATCGGCGTTTCACGGCTCCGGTTGACCGTTGCCAGTGTCTCTGAAATCTTGGCCAAGCCATGCAGCGAAAAGAACGAGGGCTCCACCGGAATCAGGATTTCATCGGCTGCCTGCAAAGCATTGGCGGTCAAAATCCCCAGGTTCGGCGGGCAATCTAGAATCACGAAGTCGAATTCCTTGTCTCCATGCCGGAAGCGGCCGAGCGCTTGTTTTAATCTTTTTTCACGATCCTGGATATGAACAAGTTCCTCTTCAAGGGATGCCAGGACTTCATAAGAAGGAATCAGGAAAAAATTGGACTCGACTTCACACAGCGCATCCGTAAAGGAAAGATCACTGAACCGGGAAGGCGTGAGAAGGTCGTAAAGAGTGGCTTTGGCTTGCGCGGCTTCCTTGCCGAGGCCGCAAGTGGAATGTCCCTGGGGATCCAGGTCAATTAAGAGGATTTTCTTCTGGAGGAGGGCTAAAGTCGCGGCAAAATTAATACTGGTCGTGGTTTTTCCGCAACCACCCTTTTGATTCGCCACCGCTATGACGCGCAAACCGTTTCCTCCCGCTACTGGTAGGCCAGAACCTCTTTTTCAGTTCCTTACCTTAACGGCCCGACTTTCTAAAACTTTATACTAAGACTCGTATTACAGACCACAGTTACAGACCACAGACTACAGACCACAGACTATGGTCTATAATGGTCTTTAGCCATTTGGGAAAGAATACGCATGAAGAAGACGCGTTCGAGATCGTAATCCTGCATTTCCGTTTTTAACTTTCGCCAGGGCGCGGAAGAAGTACTCTGTTTGGGCTTTTCTTCGAAATCGCCTTTCACCAAAATCTGAACATTATTATCGGCCGTTACGCTTAGGCTGATTTTCATCCGGTAGCGGCGCCGGTAAACTTGAGAAGTGATATCCTTGAAAAGAGGGTTTCTCCGGACGACTTCGTCTTCCATCCACTTGCTTTCCATCGTCTTGTTCTTTTCATTCATTTTCTGGATTCCCGCCGGCTGAATCACTTTGAGGGCCGCCTGCCAGGCTTCATCGATGCTGGCCTGAACGTCGTCGACATAGGCAAAAGCGGAGGAGATTCTGAAAAAGAAAAGAAGAGCGATTGTAATAAAGGCTTTGTTTTTCATAGAGTAAATAATTTATCCAAAGGCACCACGCCCATGACTTCATGCGCCGCATCGGTCACAACGGCAAAGGACTGGCGCTTTTCCTGAAGCGTCAAAAAGGCTTTTTCAATAGAAGTATTTTTAGAAAGAAAAATTGGAGAGCGCAGGTATTTTTTCAATCCATCCTCCTCCCCGGCATCAAAAAGCAGATCAAAAACATAAATCATGCCCACAATCAAAGTCGGAATTTCTTCGTAAACCAGCACCATCCGGGTATGGCTCTGGCGAGCGATTTCTTTGACTTTCCCGGCATGCTCAGAAATTTCGACTTTCGTTACTTTGTCGACCGGCGTCATGACCGAATCCACATGAATTCTCTCAAAATCCAGGATGGTATCAATCAATTTCTTTTCATGCTGGTCGAGGACCCCCGACCGGGTGCTTTCTTCGATCAAGACCCGGAATTCCCTTTCGGAGACGAAAATGCTCTGGTCCACGGCCGCACCGAGCGGGCCCATAAAAAAAACAATCATGCGCTGCACGATCTTCGAAGGAAACTTGAAAAGCTTCACAAAGAAATTCAGAGGGCCCGCATACTTCAATAAAAAATTCTGGGATTTTAACCGGCAATAATCCTTGGGCACCGTTTCGCCAAAAATAATCAAAACGGGGGCGACAATGGCCGTGACCAGCCATTCATTATTGATGCCGAATTGCCTCTCCAGGCCGTAGGTCGCAAGGACCGTGGCGAGAATATTCACGACATTGTTGCCGATGAGGATCGCCGTCAAAAAATGATGAGGTATTTCCTGCAGGCCCACGATTTTTTTGGCCGCGGCATTGCCGGAATCGGCCTTTTCGCGCATGCGGATTTTATTGGCCGAAACAAAGGCCATTTCCGCGCCGGAGAGAAATGCGGAAATGATCAGGCATAAAAGAAAAGCCAGCAAAATCGAGGTCACGGGATACGCCTCACAATCACCGTGCGGATCAGCCGCTGGCGGATCACATCGTGGATGCGGATTTCGCATTCCGGTGTTTCGAGCACTCTTCCCTTTTCGGGCACTTCCCCCATTTTTTCGAGAAGATAACCGCTCAACGTGCTCGCCTCTTCGGACTCCAGATGCGTGGAAAAATATTCATTGAAACTGGCGAGCGGCATTTTCGCTTCCACGAGGAATTCCTGATGGCCGAGGGGACGGACAGGATTTTCGACTTTCGCATATTCATCATAAAATTCGCCGAAAATTTCCTCAAAAATATCCTCGAGCGTCACCACGCCGGCCGTCCCGCCGTATTCGTCCACGCAAACCGCGAAGTTGTGGTTTTTGACCCGGAATTCGGAAAGAAGATCGTCAATCCTTTTGGATTCCGGAATAAACAAAGGCTGTTTTAAAAAACTCGTGAGCGGCACTCCGGGATTGAGCATGGTTTCCTGCACCGAAATTACGCCCAACAAATTATCAATGGAATTTTGATAAACCGGCAAGTGCATGAAATGAAATTTCCGCATGGTCTCGATCTGCGCTTCGCGGGGGCCTTCTATATCCAGCGCGGCAAGGCTGATGCGCGGAGTCATGATTTCCCGCACTTGCCGCTCCCCCAGCTCCAGAAGTTTCTGGAGCATGTAACGCTCCCGGCGGTCCAGGAGCCCTTCTTCTTCCCCGATTTTTACGAGCGTCTTGAGCTCCTCTTCCGAAATCTGGTCCGAGTGCTCGCGATGGTCGTGAAGAATCATCCGGAGAATAAAATCCGTGGCCAGCCGGACCAGCCGCCGGAGAGGGTAAAGAAGAATGGAGAAAATCCTTAGAGGAAGGGACACGGCAAGCGCCACGGTTTCGTTTTGCTTTACCGCGAATGTTTTCGGCATGATTTCGGCAAAGAAAATCAGGGCGACCGTAAAGCCCACGAGAATCAGGCTAAGGTACCGGCCGTCCAGATGCTCCAGCACGATCAGGGTCACAAGCGCTGTGGCCAGGGTATTGACCGCCAGGTTTCCGATCAAGATGGTGACCAGGGTCCGGCGGGGAGATTCCAGATGGCTTTTGACCCAGCGTGACAAAAAGGGATGGCTTTTTTCCACCCGGCGTTTTTCGATTTTGGAAAGGGAAAACAGGGCGGTTTCCGAAGCCGAAAAAAAGGCGGAGAGAAAAAATAAAACAGCTAGAATAAAAAAACTCAAAACAATATGCAAAAAGGACTCCTACGCCGTTTTAGGGGCGCGATAAAGATTCTTTGTGTGAATATACTCTTCCACCTGCGCCGGCAAAATTTCCGGAGCAATTTTTTCACCGTTCCGGATTTGTTCCCGGATCGCGGAGGAGGAAAAGGGGCATTCGGGCATTTTAATCCACCGCGCTCCCCCGGGTAAAACCGCGGAGGCGCCCGGCCGTTTGGCGACCAGGAGACCCGCTATTTTTTTGATTTGCTCCGGCTCTTTCCATTGAGGCATTTCCGCCAGAGAATCTTCGCCGAGGATCAGGAACAAGCGGTCTTCCGGAAATTGTTGCTGGAAGGCATGCAGGGTATCGATGGTATAGGAAATTTCGGGCCTCGAAAATTCAATGCCGGAAACTTCGAATCCCGGCTCTCCGTGAACCGCCAGTTCCGTCATCCGGTAACGGTAAGGCGCGGGGGTCATGTCCCGCCGGCCGGCTTTATGCGGAGGAATGAATGCGGGAACAAAAAAAATACGGTCAAGTGAGAATTGTTTTTTCGCCGCACGGGCAAGCGCCAGATGCCCCTGGTGAATAGGATCGAAAGTCCCCCCTAAAATGGCGGTATTCATCAAAATGACCTCAGGTGCGGATATGGCCTTTTCCTTCGACCACGTATTTATAAGAAGTCAGTCCTTCCAGGCCCATGGGCCCGCGGGCATGGATTTTGTCGGTGGAAATGCCGATCTCGGCGCCAAAACCGTATTGAAAGCCGTCTGAAAAACGGGTCGAGGCGTTCACCATCACCGAAGAAGAATCCACTTTCCGCTTGAACGTCTCCGCGCTGCGCCGGTCTTCGGTCACAATGGCATCGGTATGCCCGGAGCCAAAATCCTGGATATGCCGGATCGCAGAATCCAGATCAGGGACAACTTTGACGGCCAGGATTTTATCGAGAAATTCATGGCCGTAATCTTCCGGCTTCGCGGCTTTGGCCCACGGAATCCACTTCCGGCTCAAAGCATCGGCCCGCAATTCGCAGCCGCCTTCCCTTAATTTTTCGGCGACAATGGGAAGAAAACGGGACGCAACATCGCGCTGCACCAGCAGGGTTTCCATGGCATTGCAAACGCCGGGCCTTTGGAGTTTTGCATTCAAAACAATCGGAAGCGCTTTTTTGAGGTCCGCTTTTTTATCCACGTAAACATGGCAGATGCCCTGATAATGCTTGATCACGGGGATCCGGGAAGTGCGCGCCACCTTGCGGATAAGCGCCTCGCCGCCGCGGGGAATCACAAGGTGAATGTCCCCTTCGCGCTTCAGAAGGAAATCCACGGCCGCGCGGTCGGTCGTATCGACAAAAGTCACGCAGGCTTCCGGCAAGTGATGCCGGGCAAAAACTTTTTCGAAGACGGCCACCAGCGCGCGGTTCGAATAAAAAGCTTCGCGTCCTCCGCGCAGGATGACGGCATTACCGCTTTTGAGGCAAAGCGACGCGCATTCGACGGTGACATTCGGCCGCGATTCATAAATAATCAGAATGACTCCAAGGGGCACGCGCACTTTGGAGATGCGCAAGCCATTGGGCCGCTTCCAGCTTTTTTCCACTCCGCCGACCGGATCCGGAAGGCCCGCCACGGTCTGGACCCCTTCAGCCATTTCCGAAATTCTTTTCGGGTTCAGTGTCAGCCGGTCGATCATTGCACTGGAAAGTCCGTCGTGGGACGCCTGCTTCAAGTCTTTCTGATTTTCCCGTAGAATTATTTTGGAATTTTTGACCAGTTCCCGCGCCGCATCCTGAAGGATTTTTTTCTTGGCCTTCGAAGAAAGTTGAGCGGCTTGCACGGAAGCTTCGCGTGCGGCTTTGAGCTTTGAAAGGAGCGGTGCTTTCCAGGATTTCTTGAGGTCTTTCATGCCTTGCTCCATGCCGCCATCCATTTTTGCCGGTCGCTTTGGCGCACCCGGCCGGCCTTGAAAAGGGTCCCCTCATCCCGGCCCCTCAAAACATCCCGGATAATCCCTTCTTTATGGCCGTTAACGATCAAAAGAGGAACGCCCAGACGCATCGCCACTTTGGCGGCTTTGAGTTTTGCGCGCATGCCCCCCACGGTTTTTTGCTTGCGCGTATCCTTGAGATGGCGCACCAGTTCGGTATCGATTTCCTTTTCCGAGTAAACACCCCGGATGCGGGTACCGTCTTTGAGATAAAACCCGTCCACGTCCGACAAAATCACGAGAAGGTCCGCCTGCATGAGATGTGCCGCATGGACGGACAAAATATCGTTATCGCCGAAAGCAATTTCCTCGGTCGCAATCGTATCGTTTTCATTCACAATCGGAAGCGCTTTCATCTTGAAAAGTTCTTCGAGAGTGCGCCGGGCCGCAAGAAAACGGGGGCGGTCTTCGAGGCCGTCACGCGTCAAAAGCAATTGGGCGGTATCGATGCCTTTTTTCGAAAAAACCCGCGCATAGGCATGCATCATCTTGCCTTGCCCGATGGCGGCACAAGCCTGCAGGCGGGGCATTTCTTTCGGGCGTATCTTTTGCCCGAGCGTTTCCATGCCGAAGGCAATGGCGCCGGAACTCACCAAAACCACCTGGAAGCCCGAACGGAGGAGAGGCGTAATTTCCGCCGCCAGACGTTCCATGTTTTTTTCGGAAATATGGCCGTCCGTGGCCAAAATGCTGGTGCCGGCCTTGATGACGATCCTCCGGCTTTTTTTCAAAAAATCACGCATGATTTATCCTTCATGTCATTCCCGAATGCTTTTGTCGGGAATCCGTTGACTGATCCCCGCCTAAAGGCATGCGGGGATGACGGCAGATGCTAGGCCGCTGCGGCCATTTTACGAAGCTGTTTTGTCAAGGCCTCGATTCCTTCCCCATTTTCGGCAGAAACGTACAAAACCGGAACGCCGGGATCGAACTTTTCGGCTTTTGCTTTTTTCCGGGATTCTTCAAGGTCCATTTTATTCACAATGACCAGGCGCGGAAGCTCGAGAAATTGTTTGTTATAAAATTGAATCTGAGTTTCAAGGGTTTTCATTCCTTCCTTGAGGGAAGCGCTGAATTCCGAAACCGGTTCCAGGACATAGACCACGCCGCGCGCGCCTTCCAGGTGTTTTAAAAAATCCAGGCCCATCCCCCGCCCTTCATGCGAAGCGCCATACAGCGAAGGAAGCTCGCAAAGGGTGACAGGCTCTTCGATCTCATCCATGAGAACGGCCATTTCCGGGCCACGGGTCGTGAAAGGATAACTTTCCTCTTTGAGGTGGGCGCCGGTCAGGGCATTCAAAAGTTTTGATTTTCCTGCATTCGGAAGGCCTACAAAGAAAATTTCAGCGCCGATCCGGAGGCTCAACTCCACATCCATGGTCGCGCCTTTTTCCCCGGACGTGGCTTCCTTGCCGCCCTGATTGCCGAATCCAGCGCGGCCGCCTTCCAGCACGACCATTTCTTCACCGGCGCGTAAAAGTTCCCGGATGACAAAGTTCCGGGCCCGGTCGATAATTTTCGTGCCGGGCCGGACTAAAATCACCAGGTCGGTCCCGTTGCGCCCGCGTTTTTTCGTACTGCCGCCATGCCCGCCGGATTCGGCGATCATGTACTGGCGCATGCGAAAACTCTCGAGCCCCGAAGCATTGTTATTCACGCGAAAAATGACTTTTCCGCCCGTGCCTCCGTCACCGCCGTTGGGCACAAGTTTTCTGTCCGTCCGCCGGTAATGACTATCACAGCCATTCCCGCCGTCGCCGGCCTGAATCAAAAAATGAACACGATCAACAAACATAAGGGATTAAAAAAAGATGGTTGAAAAACGAAGAAGCGGGAATGGCTCAGCTTGCAGGGATAATATGGACTGTGCGGTTCGGTTTGAACTGCACCACACCGTCGCGCTTGGCAAACAGGGTAAAATCATTGCCTCTTCCGACAAAAAATCCGGCCCGGAATCGGCTGCCGCGCTGGCGGACGATGATGCTGCCGGCGGTCACAAACTGGCCTCCGTAGGCTTTCACGCCCAGCCGTTTAGGATTGGAATCACGGCCGTTGGTGGTACTGCCCTGTGCTTTTGTATGCGCCATGGTGAATTTCCTTTAAATTACTTTGCGGCCTTGATTTCCTTCACCTGAAGGCGAAGAAGATCCTGGCGGTGCCCTTTTTTGCGCCTTGAATTCTTACGGCGGCGGAAACGGAATGAAATGACTTTCGGCGCGCGGAATTCCTCGAGAAGCTCGCAAACTACGCTGGCGCCTTTGACTCTGGGATTTCCAACCTGGATGTCTTTGCCGTTGGAAAGCAATAAAACATTCTCAAGAAGGATTTCTTTGCCGGTTTCAGGCAATTTCAATCTTTCGATTTCAATAATGCTTTTCGGTTCGACCCGGTATTGCTTGGAACCGGTTTCAATAATTGCGTAAGATGACATAAATCCCCCTGGTAAAAGAAGCTTATTGTAGGGATATCCCTGCGGACTGTCAATGCTTTTGATTTTATGTCTAACCCTTTTTAAAATAAGGGGTTAGAGCGTTATAAAACGTAAATGTTCACTCATCCCGCGAAAGAAGCCGGGGAAGTATTCCTCCAAAACGCGCCGCCTCGTTCGGAGCTAATTTTGGGGACCGCACAGCAGTCCCCAAAATGGATCTCCTCACTCGGCAAGAGGCGCTGATTCTTTTTCCGGAATACTTCCCCGGCTTCTTTCCTCGAGATCACAAGTGCTTCACTGAAGCCTTATTATAAAACCCGGTGGCTGAGCACCGGGAAAACTTTCCTCAGGGCCGTTTGGCGCGCTAAATCCAGATCGGCGATCAATATTTGCTCCCGCGAAAGGCTCCCCTTCTGCAGAATTTCCCCCCACGGGTCAATAATCAGGCTTGTGCCGAAACTCCGAATGCCGGTCGAAGGATGAGTTCCCGTTTGCGCCGGGGCCGCGATAAAAGCGAGATTTTCGATTGCGCGGGCGCGAAGCAGGATTTCCCAATGCGCTTTTCCGGTCTCAAAAGTAAAATTCGAGGGAACGAAAATCACCCGGGCCCCCTTCCGGACAAGCTGCCGGAAAAGTTCCGGAAAACGAAGATCGTAACAAACCGTCAGCCCGGCGCGAATCCCCCAAACTTTTCCGGTCACGATTTTATGGCCGCGGGCGATATGCCGCGATTCCCGCGACTTCACGTTTTTGAGACGATTGTCAAACAGGTGGATTTTACGGTAACGCGCTGCAATTTTTCCGTATTCCGAAATCAAAAGAGAGGTGTTGTAAAATTTTCCACCGGGCGCCGGCTCCAGAATACTGCCGAGAAGAACAGCCGTTTTATTTTGCCGGGCCCATTTTTGAAATTCGTCAATAACAAGCGGCGTGACTTGAGAAGCAATCTTCGAGAGTTGGCGGGAAGGGCCGCGCCAGAAAAACATTTCCGGAAAAGCAATCAGATGAGGTTTGAAGGCAAGCGCGCGGTTTGCCTGGATGCGGACCCGCTGAAGATTCTTGCGCCAGTCCTGTCCCGCACCGGTCTGAATGCAGGCAATCCGGAATTTTTTCAGGATTTTTTACCCTCGGGACGCCATTCATTCAGGCTCCAGTCAAAATCCAGGTAAGCGATTTTATAGCGGGATTCTTCGAGATATTGAATTTTATGTTCATCCTTCAAATAATTGGCGATAAAAGCAAGCACTGCGTACTCTGTGTCCGAAAAACGCGGGTCCCTTTCCTCCGAGGCAAAATCCAGTTTAAAATCATTCCCGTACCATTTGAAAATTTTTGAAATCCGGAGTTTCTTTGCCCCCGCTTCGATAGGATTTCGCTCGGGATCATTGACAAACCGCTGGGCCGCAAGAAAAAGTTGCCCTTCCACGCGCGGGCCGGTATAGGCTTCCCGGGAAAGCGCCGGACAACTCCGGGCTCCGCATGCAAGCGCGGTGTCGATTTTCTCATCCCTGAAATTTCCGATCAGCTCTTGCTGGCGAAGGTTGTTCAGGCTGTAGTGATAAATCCCCACCTGCACCGCATCAATGTCCCAGACACTAGGGATTTCAAGCAGGCTTTTGACCGGATAATGGGCCAGCACCGCATGGACAATCCCGGCATGATACGCATTGATCCAAAATGCTAACCTTTCCTCGCGCGGCCATTGATGCGGGCTGGAGGCCCTGTCATCCATCTGCTTGAGTTTTTCCAGATAACTGTTTAAAAGGCTTGGGTCTTGCGCTGCGGCCTGATAATTGACTTCTCCCCGCTCATTGACATATTTTTTCAAAAACTGGTCCCACAGGGAATGGTCAAAACTCTGGCTTTGGGCCAAAGCATTGGAAAGAAAGGCAAAAAAACAAAAAACTAAAACGGGGAAGGCTTTAGGCATGCTTAAAAGCGGATTCCATTGCGGCGCAGAAACTCCACATCGGAAGGACTAAGCTCGCGGGACATTTCTTCGCTCCCCTCTTCATGAAACCCTGCTTGTCCATAAGCCGCCTCTTCAAATGCTTCGCATTCCTCGGGGCTCATCGCCATAAAATTAAAAAAACAAATATTCAGGTTCATGCCGGCCTCGCCCTGCTTTGCGGGGAACTGTGAAAAGGGGGGCTTGCCGGGCAGATTTTTGATAAGCTTTTTCAACAAATGCACCAGTTGATTCATATTGTTTTCAAACTCTCTTTCAGGATTCATGGCTTCCCTTTCTGTAAAAGTTTTTCCAGATCTGCCGGAAGTGAAAAACCGAAATAAAGGACATTCCCGCCTTTTTGGGCCAGCACCAAGACCGGAACTCCGGCCAGCCCGAACTGGTTCGTAACCTTCCCCTTTTCATCTAAAAGGACCGGATAATTCATGGGATGGTTTTTCTGAAAATCCTGCACGGCCTGCCCGGATTCCTCCACATTGACCGCCAAAATCCTGAGTCCTTGCGATGAAAACTTTTTCTGGATTTCATTTAATGCCGGGATTTCTTCTTCACAAGACGGGCACCAGGTCGCCCAAAAAACCAGAAGAACCGGATTCTCCCGGTTCACCTCCGAAAAAACAACCGGCTTCCCTCCCGCCAGCGCGGGAAGAGTAAAGTCAGGAAC
>CAYGIT010000043.1:0-18318 GCA_964349955.1 uncultured bacterium | reverse complement strand
CTACAATATCCGCAGCCTTTATAATGTAGGCTCCCTTTTCCGGACAGCCGACGGGGCCGGACTTGAAAAACTGTGGCTTTGCGGTATAACCGGCATCCCGCCTTCCGGAAAAATCTCCAAAACCGCGCTTGGCGCAGAGCAATCCATTCCTTGGGAATACAGCCCCGACGCCCGGCAATGCCTGGCCCGCCTGAAGGCCGAAGGCTGGCAAATTGTGCTCCTCGAACAAACTCCCCAAAGCCTCCCGTATGAGGAATTTCACCCCAAAACCCCGGTTTGCCTGGTGGTGGGGAATGAAATTACAGGCGTCGGCGACGATTTACTCCCGCTTTGCGACCAGGCGATTGAAATCCCAATGTCCGGCCTTAAAATTTCCCTCAATGCCGCCGTCGCTTTCGGAATCGCGGCCTACCATATCCGTGGGCAATTAACAAAGTCAAAGTCCCTCATTGCAGGAACCCCGCTTCAATAATAGAATGGCGCGGTTATGAAAAAACGCATGACCGCGTATTTCAGAGGCACTGTTCAAGGCGTTGGCTTCCGGTATACCACCCAACGTCTAGCCGGACGCTTTTTAATCACGGGCTTTGTGCGCAATCTTTCCGATGGCCGCGTGGAAGTGGCCGCGGAAGGGGAAGAAGACTCGTTGAAAGATTTCTTGAAATCGATTCGCCAATCGCAATTATCCGGTTATATCCGGGATGTTGAATCCGAGTGGGGCCCGGCAGACGGGGCTTTCGAAGGATTTACCGTCAAATATTGAGAACGACATGAGCCTTCCCAAAACCCGGTCGCAGGCTGAAAAACTCATTCAAAAACTGCGCAAGAAAATTGAGCATCACAACCGCAAATACTACGAAGAAGCCAAGCCTGAAATCAGCGATTTTGAATTTGATGTCTTGATGCAGGAGCTTCAACAGCTCGAAAAATCCTGGCCGGATCTTCTGACGCCCGATTCTCCGACCCAGCGTGTGGGTGGCGCTCCCCTGAAATCATTCCGGCAGGTCACACACCGCGTGCCTATGCTTTCTCTCGACAATACCTATTCGAATGAAGAGTTGCTGGAGTTTGATGCCAGAGTCAAACGCTTTCTCGCCAAAGAGACCGTCGATTATTTTGTGGAAGAAAAAGTCGACGGCGTTTCTATTGCCCTCACGTATGAAAATGGCGTGCTGACCCTTGGCGCTACGCGGGGCGACGGCCAACGCGGGGACGATATTACTGAGAATCTCAAAACTATTTCAACGATTCCTTTAAAATTAGCAGGCAAATTTCCGAAACGCCTCGAGGTTCGCGGGGAAGCGTATATTTCGCATGAAAGTTTTGAGCGGATCAACCGGGAAAAAGAAAAGCTTGGCGAAGACCTTTTTGCCAATCCGCGCAATGCCTGTGCCGGCACGCTGAAAATGCTGGACTCTAAAATCGTGGCTTCGCGAAGGCTGGATGCCTGGGTGCATGGGCTTGCCTTTATCGAAGGCGGCAAAGAGCCTAAATCGCAAAGCGGAGCCCATGCTTTCATGCGCTTGGTGGGCCTCAAAACCATTCAAAATACGCGGCTTTGCCGATCCATCGAAGAGGTCATCAAATTTATCGAGGAATTTCAGGCGAAGAAAGGCAATCTTCAATATGAGGTAGACGGCCTGGTGGTCAAAGTAGACCGTTTTGATTATCAGCAGGCTCTAAAAAGCACTTCGAAGTCACCGCGCTGGGCCATTGCCTATAAGTATCCGGCGGAACGGGCCGAAACCATCCTCGAAGACATCAAAGTGCAGATCGGCAGAACCGGCGTGCTCACTCCCGTGGCCATTTTGAAACCCGTGCAGCTTTCAGGAACAACGGTCTCACGGGCAAGCCTTCACAATGCCGATGAAATCGAGCGGCTGGATGTGCGCATCGGGGACTATGTGCGGGTGGAAAAAAGCGGGGAGATTATTCCCAAAGTGATGGAAGTTTTGAAGGAAAAACGCAAGGGCGACCTCAAAAAATTCGTTTTTCCGGAAAAATGCCCGGTTTGTGGCGGAAAAGCCGAGAAATCCGGAGAAGAAGTGGCGGTGCGCTGTATCAATCCGGCCTGCCCCGCGCAATTGAAGGCCCGGGTGCGGCATTTTGCCCAACGCACGGCCATGGATATTGAAGGGCTCGGCACCGTATGGGTGGATACCTTTGTGGAGAAGGGGCTGATCCAGGACCTTGCTGACATTTATTCCCTGGATTTTGATACCGTGATGAATCTGGAGCGCATGGGCGAAAAATCAACGGAGAATTTTTTCAAAGGCCTTGAAGAAAGCAAAAAACGGCCGCTGGCGCGCCTGATTTTTGGGCTGGGGATTATGGATGTGGGGGAGCGGGGCGCGCAAATCCTCGCTCAAAAATTCGGAAATCTGGATGCGCTGGCCAAAGCGGGCATGGAGGATTTTGAGACGATCCGCGAAATCGGGCCGGTGACCGCGAAATCCGTTTATGATTTTTTCCGCGAAGAAGGTGCAAAAAAAATCATTTCAAAGCTTCGCAAAGCGGGTTTGCGTTTCGACATTGTGGAAAAAGTCAAAACCGGGACGCCTTTCAGCGGCAAGACCTGCGTGATTACAGGCACACTTGAAAAGTATGAGCGGCCCGCGGTCGAGGCTCTCATCCGCTCGCTCGGAGGCCATCCTACGGGCAGTGTAAGCAAAAAAACCGACTTTGTGATCGTCGGTGAAAACCCGGGCTCCAAGGCCGCCAAAGCCAAAGAACTCGGCATTACCATCCTCGACGAAAAAGATTTTATCCGCATGTTGAAATTGTAGGGGCGACCCGCGGGGTTTTGATTTGTATGGTAGGGGCGCCCCTTGTGGGCGCCCTGTCGACGATCAAGCCTCATCCTATTTTCGCCGATAGACAAGATATGATCCAGGCGGAAAATCCGGTTTCAGAACAAACCCTTCCCTTCGTTTTTAAGGAATTTTTCAACTATATTCTCGTTGAAAAGGGCCTTGCGGCCAATACGATTGCCGCCTACCGCCAGGACCTTGAAGCCTATCATCATTTTTTCGAAGAGCAGAAACTCAAAGACTGGGCCAAGGTCAAGCGCGAGCATATCCTTCAATTCATGACCCGGGAGAAAAAGCGGGGGCTGGAGGCTTCCAGCATTTCCCGGCGCCTGGTGGCCATCAAACTCTTTCACCGGTTTCTCGTCAAGGAAAGATTCATTCAGGAAGACGTGACCAGCGTTCTCGAAAGCCCGAAACTCTGGAAGCGCCTGCCGCATTTTCTCACCACTCCGGAAATCAATGCGATTTTGAAAGCGCCCTCGGGCCAGGACAAAGTTTCGATTCGCGACCGGGCCATGCTGGAATGCCTTTATGCCACCGGCATGCGGGTTTCCGAAATCGTGGGCCTCAAAACCGGGGACATCAACCTTGAAAACGGATTTCTGAAATGCAAAGGCAAGGGGAGCAAGGAACGGATTGTTCCGGTCGGCAAAGCCGCGATCGAAGCGATTAAAATTTATCTTTCGAAAGTCCGGTCACGCCAAAGGGCAACAACCGACCATCTGTTCATCGGAAAAAGAAAAACCGGCCTTACCCGCGAGTTTGTTTGGCAGATGATTAAGAAATACGCGCGCCAGGCCGGGATCACCAAAAATATTACGCCGCATACCTTCCGGCACTCCTTTGCCACCCATTTGCTGGAGCACGGCGCCGACCTGCGCATTGTGCAAGAACTGCTCGGCCATTCCGATATTTCCACCACCCAGATTTATACCCACGTCTCGCGCGATCGCCTGAAAGGCGTCCACTCCCAATTCCATCCCCGAGCTTAGCCTATGTCATCCTGAGGCGCTTTTTGCCGAAGGATCTTTAGCTTTTGTCATTCCCGCGAAAGCGGGAATCCATTTTAGTTTTTAAAGAAAATTGGATCCTCCGGTCAAGCCGGAGGATGACAGTGATGGGTGTTCATGCGGCTTCCAGGATATGCCGTTCAAGCCGGAGAATACACAGTGAGAAGACTTATGCCGCTTCCAAGATATGCCGCGCGCTGCGGAAAGCATCGGCCAAAGCGGCCAATTGACCGCGAAATGCGGAAGTGAAGGTGAAGCGGTTGGGGGAACCGGCCGCCGTCGTGTATTTGTCCGGCTGCTTTTTGATCAAATCCGCGGTCGTCAGGCGGGCTAACAGGGGAAGCTCCACAAGTTTGACCACAAGGTCAGCTTCCGGATTGGAAATGGCCTCATCCAGAAATTGATGTGCAATGTCCAGGGCATTCAGCACGGTATCATCCGCCGCCACCAGGGAAACGGCTTTGAGATCCGCCATTTTGAGCGGTCCGGAAACGGCCATATCCGCCTGCTGTGCCAATTCATTGGCTCGGGGAAGCAAATGCCGGGCCAGTGCCTTTTTCTCGGCATTGAACCCCGAAAAATCCGAACTAAAAATTTTCTTGAATGCATCTGGCCCGCTCAAAATAAAAACCCTCCGCTCGAAGTTTTCATAGGTGCGCGTGGCGAATCCGGACGGTAGACTCCCCGAATAGACCAGAATCAGGATTTTATGCGGATTATTCTTCAAAAAAAGCGGCACAAAATCATCGAGAGTCTTTTCCAATGCCGGAACGCCTAATTCTTTGGAAACAGAAATCCCAGTGATACCAAAAGAATCATCCGTGGCTGTGGTCCTTTCCGCCCCGTATTTTGCGAAAGGAATACCCATTTCGCGAAGTGCTTTCTCAATCCTGGCCTGCTGCACATCCTGTGGAACCGGTATTGTTTGCGCTGCCTCAAGCTTGTAACCAAAAAAAGACAAGAATGCTGCCTTTGCAACGGCTGCCGTTGCTATCAACGGTACGATGCCATCCATCAGGATTTGGGTAAGCTTGCTTATTCGTAATATATTAAATAAATATTGACTATTAATAATATCAGTGTTATTCTTTCCGGCATTTGGAGGATTCAATGTTTGAACCTTTGACGAAAGCGCGCCGGGGGTTTCTGGCGAAATCTTTGATGGATATGGTGAAACTGGCTGTTGCAGCCGGTCTGACGACTGGCTTTTTCGCAGCTTTTGGGATGGAAATGCGGTTTGCCCTGGGGGTCGGAATTCTGCTATCATCCTTAGGTGCTTGGATTTTATATCCACCCCAAGGAGATCATTAGATGCCAATTGTGGATTTGTTAATAGTTTTAGGCGTGATCTATTTTGTGATTGGTATTGCTGCCATTTACCAGCGCCATATTGATCAGAAGAAACACCGCCATTCCCACTAGCCTTCCGCGCTTCGGAGCGTTGGGCATTTTGCCTCTTCAATTTTTTAAGAATATTTCCTTTGTTGTCAATGAGCAAATTGAAAGGGCGCGCTGGCAGAATGAAAGTTGAATCCTCTGTTTTTTTTAAATTTCTAGACATCCCTCCTTTGTGAAACGCTCTTGCGATTGTGCCGTTACGTACTGAAACAAAAAGGCCATTCGGATTGAATATGCGCTCGGCGGGGTACGGGGCCCACAAATTATCCTTGTTAAGAAGCCCAAAAAAATCATTAGCATCTTTTCGTTTGATGCCTGAAACAGCGACTTCCTCCAGAGAATCGGCAAGCATTGGTGTGGGCACATCTCCATTGTAAGTCAGGGCTTGCCCACGGTCCTTTGCCAAATAAGAAATTAAATTCAATGTCGAGAAACCTAACCCGGGTGTGGCGGTAAATCTCTCAAGTTTAAATCCGGAACCCGGAATGCGCCCCGGATATTTTGTGAGATCAAGTCCTTTGTCATAAAAAATAAACTCGCCCCGCAGTGGGCTATAAGGGCTTGGATCATTGGCTCTATAGACATCGTAGATAAAACCCTGTTGATAATCCTGAAATACGTTTGCTTTGGGAATCTTGCCGGTCAAGGGGGCCATGGCATATAACTCCCGATCGACATTCCAGAAAACGGCCTTTTGGAATTCGCCGGTTTTGCTCCATTGGAGCTGTTCAATGGCATTTCTAAAAGGATCAAGGGTAAGAATCGCAAGGCCATTCAGATCAAAATAGCGTACCGATCCAAGACGCAAAATTTCGGCCAGCTTTTTGCCTTGATGCGAGAGAATAATTTTGTCCTCGGCCTTGCCTACGGAGGATTTCCGAAAGAGTGCCGCCAGGCTTTTGGCCTTTTCGGAATCCAGCGTGTACTTCTTCACCAAATTTTTAGCCAGGGTATTTTTATTGACCCGCGCCTCGGAGCGGAAAGGGGCAAAAGGGCGCACGATGTCCAGATCGGTGCCACTGACAGGGATTTCAATGACTTTTCGTTCGTAGTCGGTGTCCTCATTGACCCGGATTAAATCGGATGGAGTGCCTGAAAGTTTCCATTTCTCATTCCACTGCTCGATGAGGCCCTTATGGTCGGAACTTCCAAAAAAGAAGCGTTCGCCTTCAGTGCCTTCATCAACATAAAACAGAGACGATTTGAAGCCCGCTTCCTTTAAATCTGTCAACATTTTCCAGAGAATAATCTCGGAGTATCCTTTCCCAGACATGAGGATATCCGTAATGACGCCAGTGCCATTGGTCGAAAGATAAAAATGCCGCTGGGTTCCAGCCACATCGGCAAGATTTCCTTTCAGGTCGTCGCGGATAATGAAAGACCCTTTTAGTTCAGTCCTGTTATTGGTCTCAAGTTTGATTTCTTTCACAAAATCTTCCAGGGGAGAACCAAGAATCCACCGTTCATAAAGGATTTGTTCCGCCGTTTTAGCCGCCGTTCCCCGAACTTCCAGCCAAGGGCCTCCGAAGGTGTCGTTTTCACCAGAGCTGCTCCGAGCCTCAGAGCGGGAATTTTTTTCACGCAAGAGTTGCCCGAGGCCGGGAGGAGAGAGAGGCGGCCGCGATTTTAGAGTAAAGCGTACGGCCGCGCTTGAAGCTGCCTCTTTTTGACTTTGCCATTCCGCTATCGTTTCTCCGTCGAATTTTTCAATTTTGATTTCATAATCTTTTTCGAGTTCCGGTTGTATTTCTTCAAAAAGGGGAATAGCGTTTAAATCCAGATCATGGATAAGCACGCCGCCCTGAGCCAGAAGACCGCTTAGCCTGTGGATATGTTCTTTGTATCGGGTGTAATTATCCGCATGATCGCGCCAGGAAAGAAAATGTCCCAGGCCCTGGTGCGACATAATGAGATCGAACCGGATTTTTGCCAGCGGCCTGGTTTTCCTGAAATAATCATAAAAATTTTCCGCGTCGTCTAAAATGGCATGAACATGAGGAGATCGGCTCATGATTCTGAATTGTTTTCCATAAACGGTCCGGGAAAATCCGTAAAACCTGGCATTGGATTGGTCAAGTTGATGAAGCGCTGTGAAGTCTCCCGCGCCCCAATCCAGCACATAAAATTTTTGGCCTTTTTGGGCTTTTTGATCCGCCCGGACCGAGATGAATTTGTGTAAATTTCCCCCAAGCAATTTCGCGAATTTTTCATTTAAAATGGCTACTGTTGTAGAGTTGTAACCCCAATGGTCATACACGGGATACGTATAATACATCACGGGATTGATGCGAATGGCCTGGCTTTCAGTAAGTTTTAATAATCTTTTAGAAGAAAGAGGGGAATAAACCCGCCCTAGCATCTCGTCCATTTTTTCGGGATCATTAAAGACCTCTTTAGGAATGGAATCTCCGACGGTATGAAGAGTTCGCGCTTCGGAGCGCGTGGCGGTACCCGCGCTGTCTTTGTCAGGGGGCCGCGCCGTCTTTTTGAGATAAAGCAAGCCTCCGGTCCAGGCAAGCCCGGCGGCGGTAAAAACGCCGGCAGTGATGAAAAGACTGGGGATCAAAAGGAACAGGAGGCGCGCGGCCAGGACGGCATAAAGCCAGTAAGTTACGCTTAAAACGTATCCGCCCAATACCGGGTGATGGTAGAGAGCCTGAAAGTATTTGAATGGAAAGGTTTTTGCCAGGCGTGATTCAAAAGCGGAAAGAAAACCTATTTTTTCCTGATGAATCAGAATGGTAAAAAGGACTCCCCAGGCAAGACCTGTCACACTCAAGACAAAGAAAGTAACCAGGGGATTTGCAAAAGACATGGCAATGCCAACTGCCGGAAACCAAACGACAAACGCGATTGTCCAAAAACTAAAGAGATTGTTTTTTGCGCTTTCCAAGGTTTTTTGATACGACTCTCTTTCAATGATGACTTTTCCCCAGAAGTAATTCAGCGGATCAAAAAATAAAGGCGAAAGGACTAGTTGATTGAGCAAAGCCTGGACTAGCCATGACGGTAAGATGTCAGTTCCCGGAACAAAGTGCATCATCCATCCGTAAACAAGAAAGCCATAAATGGGGACGGAAAGAAGAGCATTCAGAAGAATAGCCCTGAATATTCTCCCCGGCTGATAGGCATTTCTTTCTTGATAAACATGGATTTCAAACCTTTGCCCGATCAAGGCCTGCAGGACCGCGCTTGCTATGCCGACAGGAAACAAGCTCAAAAGGGCCAGCCCGGAATTTTGTTGCAGGTTTTCTGCCCAGGGCAAATAAAAGAACCCATTCAACGCTGAAAATAAAGCGATTAAAATCGAAGCCAGAGTTATTTCTCTGAACAATACCCGCACCGGGACCTTTCTTTCCGGCTTTTCTTCTTTCTCCTTTACCTGCGCCTCGGAGCGGCGGGTGTAGATGGTAAGAGGAGAAAAGCCGGAGTCTTCTACCGCATCAAAATCCGCGGACGGTAAAGAGAGCTTTAATTTTTCGTGAGTTGCTTTGACGATTGCAATGACCCTGGAGCCTTGGCGGAGGTTTTGGGTAAGCGTTTGAGCGAATAAAGCGGTGTCTGCAGTTCCGGCTTCCGCATAAACGACCGCAGAGGCCCTTCTGAAAATGGACCGGAACGAGTCCGAAGTGAAATCGCCTTCGAGAAAGTGAATTTGGCTGTTTTGGGGGATGATTTTTTTCTTTTTGGCCAGTGCCAGGACTTTGCTCGCATCCTGGACCATTTCGTGATCAAATTCAATGCCAATAATCTCGGCTTCCGGATTTTTTTTCAAAATTTCAATGGCAAGATAAAGCGTTGCTTTTCCCTTCCCGCTTCCGGCGTCAAGAATGACGATTTTTTCATCCGCGGAAATATTCAGAGTCTCCAAAACATGATTCAGGTAAATCCCCGGGGTATTGACATACCGGCCCTTTTCCGTCGATTGCAGTTCTCCAAATGAAATGCCTGCTTCTGCGTAGAGTTTGTCCAGAGTTGTTTCGGTGTCCTCTGTCCGCGCCTCGGAGCGGGAAACGAAACGAAAATCGAGGGAGCCGGTTTGGGGATTGCGGATGATTTTTAAACGATACTGGCGCGCAAGCAGATCCGTATTGATTTCCTCAAATTCTGATGCCCGGGCATTCGTTTTAAGTTCGATGGCCACCTGGCCTGCCCGATAATCAGGGAATTTTGGATTCCTGGATTCCTGGATGGCTTTGCGCCGGCGCTGCATCATAAGAATATTTGTTATTTGAGAGGTCAGGATGCTTTTATTTTCCTCGAGCATCGCGGCGCGATAGGCTTTGTTGTCTCCGATTTCTTTGATGCTGGGTGTGATCAGGTAATAGGAGAAGCCTTTGGATTCGAAATATTCTTTAATGCCTTGGGAGTGAAATCCTCCGGTGACGAGAATGGCGCTGTCTTGTTTAAAATGTTGAATCACTTTCAGTGCATTGTTTGCCATGATGCTGTCGCGTTTGCGCGCGCCGGCGTAAAAGGAAAGGGCGAGGCCGAAGAGGTGGTCGATTTCGTCGAGATGGGAAAAGCGGACGGCTTGCGTGCGCTTGTCAGAGTTAAGAGCGAGGAATTGTTCAATAAGCACAGAGGGACGGAGTGAATTATTGTTCTCGTCATTCCCGAATGTTTTTGTCGGGAATCTGCTTGGTGATCCCCGCCTAAAGGCATGCGGGGATGACGAGGCTTTTTCCCCTGTCGTCTCTGGTCTGTGGCCTATGGACTGATACTCCTTCAGTGTCAACTCGAGGCGGAAAAGTTTTTTCAGGAGGCGGTAATTTTTGGAAAAGGCAACGAGTTTTCGTTCAGTTTCAGTTCGAATGAGTTTTTCTGTGATAGCAGATTCAAGCTTTTCGGTTTCGGCGGCGAGTAAATCGCTTTTTAGTTCGCTTTGCAGGATTTGGGATTGAATTTGCAGGCGCAGGTTTTCGTAAGGTTTGAAGGTGAAATCAGGCGGAAGGGCTTCGAGCAGTTCTCCGAATGACTGAAGAGCTTCTTCATAGGGAAATGCGGAAGAATCGCTCGCCGCAGCCGGTGTTTCGAGAATGGCTTTTATCTTTTCAATCGAGCTTGCTTTTATTTTTAATGAATTCAGTTTGGCGAGGAAGGCTTCTTTTTCGGGAGCAAGCACCGCTGAGTTGATTTTGGTGTGATTGACCTGGAGACGGAAAATACGGATCAGCATGGGCCACTCGCGCTGATAAAGGGGTCATCCAGATCGGTTGCCAAATGCTTCTTCGCTTGCTCTTTGAGAAAGGTGAGCCAGTTCAGAAAATCAATCCGGCTGGTTTCGTGGTCTTCGGATTTTTTGAGAAAACTTTTTAAGCGGGGATTGAGATGCGGATTTGCGAGCCGCTGGATTTGATCGTCTAATTCGTTTAAAAAGGCGCCAGTTTTTTCTTTCGCACGCAAGACCTTTTGAAAGCTCTGGCGGTTTTCCCGGTATTCCGGAATGTTTTCGATGCCATAACTGATCATGTCTTTTTGTGACATGAGAAATTTTTCCGCGCCGGTAAGTTCCGCTTTTTTGATGAGACTGTCTGCGATTTTGAGATTGAGTTCCGGATTCTTCGGGAAAAAATCCAGAAGATCAGGATGCAGCTTTCCGTTCCCGCCTTCAAGTAAAATGACTTTTGAATGATAATGCGATGTCAAATGTTCGAGAATCGCGTGAATGTTTTTCTGGGCGTCTTCATTGCCGTGCGCGTCCTGAATATGAAAAATGATTTTTTGGGGTGAGCCGGCTGTGACTTCTTCGATTTTCCCGATGCCGGCGGGAATATTCAATTGCAACGGGCGCCCTTCAAGGGCGGGGACAAGCCCCGCCCCTAAAGGTGGGGGTGCCGAAGAAAGAATTAATGAAACGGACAGAAAAATAGCGATCGCTTTGTTGAAGGGCAGAAAAGACTTCTCTGGCATTCTTTTTCTCATGCGTTTACCATAGAAAAGGGGACAGGCAGAGGACCGCTGCCTGTCCCCTTTTCCGCGAGTTAAGGACTCCTACATTAATATGATCAAAAGATACCCGCTGTTTCTCCTTAATGCAAATGACCGCGAAGCGAGAATTACGGAGGTTGCGGGAGAGAAAACCCTATGTTATACTCGCCCCGTTTTCAGCTGGTGATAGCCCCTTACAAACTCTTGGAGACATAAGCCTTTATGAAGAAAATAGCGATTATTGCCTTGACCCTTATTTCAATCCTTTCGCTGCCGGTTATTTTTTCTTTTGCCGATGATAATCCACCGGCGCCCGCACCACCGGCAGAACAGGCTCCATCAGTTCCTCAATCCGGACAGCCATTGCCCCAGCTTGTGAATCTGGGAAGTGCGCAAAATGAGGGCCAGATCCGGGACCTTGAAAAACGGATTGATGATTTAGAGAGAGAAGTGCATTCCCAGGATGAGCGTGTCCGTAGCATGGAACGTACAGTCAATGACTTGAGGCGTGCGCGCTAAATTCCGGCGCTATCGTCTAGCCTGATCTAGGACGTCACCCTCTCACGGTGAAGACACGGGTTTAAATCCCGTTAGCGCTAAAATGTTGTCATCCTGAGGCGTTTTTTGCCGAAGGATCTACGGGTTCGACTTGGAGATCCTTCGCTTCGCTCAGGATGACATTTAAGGACAGTTAAATATGATTTCCCGATATACCCGCCCTGAAATGGGCGAAGTATGGACCGAACAAAACAAGGTCCAAAAATGGCTTGAAGTGGAACTGGCGGCGCTGGACGCGCTTGCGTTCTACGAATTTATCCCCAAAGGGATTCCCTCCAAAGTCCGCAAAAAAGCCGGTTTCGACCTGAAACGTATCCGCGAAATTGAAAATGTTGTTCAACATGATGTGATCGCTTTTTTGACCAATCTTGCCGAGCAGGTAGGGCCGGAGGGGCGCTATGTGCATTACGGACTGACCTCTTCGGATATTCTGGATACGGCGCTCGCGCTTCAAATTAATGATGCCTCCGCGATTTTAAGCCGCGAAATCAAAAAACTGATTGAAATCCTTCGCGCCAAAGCCCGTGAATACAAAAAAACTCTTATGGTGGGGCGCAGCCACGGCGTTCACGCGGAACCCATTACTTTTGGCCTCAAAATGGCGCTTTTTCACGAGGAATTCAAACGCAATCTCGAGCGTTTTGAGCGCGCGGCGGAGACCGTTCGGTTTGGAAAAATCTCCGGAGCGGTCGGGACTTTTGCCAATGTGGATCCGAAAGTGGAATCCTATGTCTGCAAAAAACTGGGATTAAGTCCCGCGCCGGTTTCCACCCAGGTGCTACAGCGCGACCGGCATGCCGAATACCTTACGACTATTGCTATTATTGGGGGCTCATTGGAGAAACTCGCCACCGAAATCCGGGGTCTCCAGAAAACTGAAACCCTGGAAGTTCAGGAATCCTTCGGAGAAGGGCAAAAAGGCTCTTCGGCCATGCCGCACAAACGCAATCCGATCATTTGTGAACGGATCGCCGGCCTTTCCCGCATTTTGCGCGGCAATGCGCTTGCCGGCATGGAAAATATCGCGCTTTGGCATGAGCGGGACATTACGCATTCTTCGGTGGAGCGCGTGATTTTTCCGGACAGCACGATCTTGCTGGATTACATGCTCTCCAATATGCAGACCGTGATCAAAAATCTCGTCGTTCTCAAAGACAATATGATGACCAATCTCGGGAAGACGCGGGGGATGGTCTTTTCCCAGGGCCTGCTCCTCAAGCTTGTTTCCAAGGGGCTGACGCGGGAAGAGGCGTACAAGCGGGTCCAGGACGCGACCCAAAAGGTTTGGGAAAACAGCCGGGCCAGTTTCGAGGAAGTGGCATTGAAAGACCCGAAAATTTTAAGTGTGTTGAGCGCGCGCGAAGTCAAAGATGTTTTTAGTTATGATTACCATTTAAAAAACGTAGATGCCATTTTTAAGAGGGCGGGTATTTAATTCCACCAGACAGCCCTTTTTTTGTCATTCCCGCGAAAGCGGGAATCCAATTGGATCCCCGGTCAAGCCGGGGATGACAATGATGGGTTTGTCAAAATAATATAAGGATCGAATTATGCTTACAAAGGGAGAGGCCGTCATGACCGTTTGGGAAACGAAATTGAGTCTGCCGCTCGCCGGCCGGGGGAAAGTTCGCGATATTTATAATGTGGGGGATGACAAACTTTTGATTGTGACGACCGACCGTTTGAGCGCGTTTGACGTCGTCCTGCCCAATCCGATTCCGCAAAAGGGCCGTGTGCTCAACCAGGTTTCTCTTTTCTGGTTTGATTATTTCAAGACCCTTGTTCCGAATCACATTATTACCGGTGACATTTCCCAAATGGGCCTTTCGCTTTCGGCGGAAGAAACGAGCCAGCTCGAAGGACGATCGATTCTTGTCAAGAAAACACAGCCGCTGCCCGTGGAATGCGTCGTGCGTGGCTATGTGACCGGCTCGGGCTGGAAAGATTATCAAAAAACGGGCGCCATCTGCGGCCACAAGCTTCCGGCCGGAGTTCAGCAATGCGAAAAATTGAAAGAGCCGATTTTTACGCCTGCGACTAAAGAGAGCACGGGGCATGACATCAATATCGATTTCGAGGAAACCGTCAAGCGTGTGGGACAAAAAACGGCCGAAAAAGTCCGGGAGATTTCCATTGAAATTTACAATCGCGGCCGGGATTATGCGGACAAAAAGGGAATTTTGATCGCAGATACCAAGTTCGAATTTGGAATTTTGAACGGCGAGATTATTTTGATTGATGAAGTACTGACTCCCGACAGCTCGCGCTTCTGGCCTAAGGAAAAGTATGAAGTGGGGCATGACCAGCCGAGTTTCGACAAGCAGATTGTGCGCAATTATTTGCTCGGTCTTCAATGGAATCAGCAGCCTCCGGGCCCGGAACTTCCGGCCGATGTGATCGATAAAACAAGCCGGGCTTACCGGGACGCCTACAAGTTTTTAACAGGAAAGGATCTCTAAAGTTAAAAGGTAAAAGTAAAAAGTAAAATTTTTTACATACTTTTAACTTTTACCCTTTTACTTTTTACTTATTTATGTATAAAGCCAAGATCAATGTTACTCTTCGAAAATCCGTGCTCGATCCGCAAGGCCAGACGGTCCTGCATGCGCTCGAAAGCCTGGGGTTTAATGAAACAACGAGTTTGCGGATAGGCAAATTCTTTGAAATGAACCTGAATGCTCCGAGCCGCGAAAAGGCCGAAGCGCGCATCCGTGAAATGTGTGACAAACTCCTCACCAATCCTGTGATCGAAGAATATTCATTTGAGATTTCGGAGTGAAAGCCGCAGTCATTGTTTTTCCGGGATCGAATTGCGACACGGATTGTTTCAATGTTCTCCGCGATGTGATGAAAGCTCCCGTCGAATTTGTTTGGCATAAAGAACGCTCTCTTCCGAAAACCGACTTGGTCGTCCTGCCGGGCGGATTCAGCTACGGGGATTATCTGCGCACGGGCGCCATTGCCCGGTTTTCGCCAGCCATGGAAGCAGTCAAAAAACATGCCGAAGAAGGCAGGTATGTGATCGGAATTTGCAATGGTTTTCAAATCCTGCTCGAGGCCGGGCTCCTTCCGGGCGCAATGCTCCGCAACCGCTCGCTTTCCTTTATCTGCAAACAGGTATGGCTGCGAGCGGAAAATAGTCAAACCGCTTTTACCAGTAAAATAAAATCCGGCCAGACGCTTCAGATCCCCATCGCCCACGGTGAAGGCAATTATTATTGTGATGACACCACGCTAAAAACATTGCAGGACAAGTCCCGGATCGTTTTCCGCTATTCTTCGCAAAAAGGGGATGCCGGAGAGGCTTTTAATCCGAATGGTTCCCGTGACAACATCGCGGGAATTATCAATGAAAAAGGAAATGTGCTTGGAATGATGCCGCACCCGGAGCGCGCCAGCGAAGAAATCCTGGCTTCCACCGACGGCCGGAAAATCTGGGACGGCCTTTTGGAAGCAATCTCATGACCATGACCAAAGAACCTGAAATGACGCGTGAATTGATCGCCCGCCACGGCATCACGGAAGAAGAGTATGACCGGATTGTCAAAATCCTGGGCCGTGAACCCAATATCACCGAACTGGGCATGTTCAGCGTGATGTGGAGCGAGCATTGTTCTTATAAAAATTCAAAACCTGTCCTAAAAACTTTCCCGACGCAGGGACCACGACTTCTTGTCAAAGCCGGCGAAGAAAACGCTGGTATCGTGGATATCGGCGATGGCCTTGCCATTTGTTTCAAAATCGAAAGCCACAATCATCCTTCTGCGATCGAGCCGTTTCAGGGCGCTGCGACCGGAGTGGGCGGAATTCTTCGCGATATTTTCACGATGGGCGCGCGGCCCGTGCTTTTGATGGACTCCCTTCGCTTTGGCAATCTGGATTCTCCGCAGGTCAAACGGCTATTCAAGGGCGTGGTCGCCGGCATTTCCCACTACGGCAATTGCATCGGAGTTCCAACGATCGGCGGAGAAGTTTATTTCCATCCTTCGTATGAAGGAAACCCTCTTGTGAACGCAATGTGCCTGGGCCTCGTCGAAAAAGACGCCATCGTGAAGGGCAAGGCCGCGGGCGCGGGGAATCCTGTTTATTATGTCGGCGCCACAACGGGCCGTGACGGCCTTGGCGGCGCGGCTTTTGCCTCTCGTGAACTCACGGCCGAGAGCCGCGCCGCCCGTCCCGCTGTGCAAGTGGGCGATCCTTTCATGGAAAAACTTTTGCTGGAAGCCTGCCTTGAACTCATCAAAACCGATGCCATTGTCGGCATGCAGGACATGGGCGCGGCCGGCCTGACCTGTTCGACTTGCGAAACCGCATCGCGCGGCTCGACGGGCATTGAAATCGATCTCGCCAAGGTTCCTTTGCGGGAAGCCGGAATGATTCCTTATGAAACCATGCTTTCCGAATCCCAGGAACGGATGCTTATCATTGCCAAAAAAGGCAAAGAAAAAATCGTTGAGGATATTTTTACGAAATGGGACCTGCACGCGGTCAAAATCGGAGAAGTCAAAGAGGGACATTTGATGCGGGTTTTCGAGGCCGGAAAACTGGTTGCGGAAATTCCCGCCAAAGCGCTTGCCGATGAAGGGCCCGTGTATATTCGCGAAGAAAAAGAACCGGCCTATTTGAAAGAAGCGCGCGAATTGGACCTTTCCAAAATCAAAGAGCCGCAAGATTTTAATCAGGTGCTGAAAAAACTTTTGGATCATCCGTCTATTGCCTCGAAAGCCTGGGTATGGGAACAATATGACCATATGGTGCGCACGGACACCGTGTTTTATCCGGGGCATGACGCTGCCCTCATCCGCGTGAAAGGGACTGACAAGGGGATCGCGGTTTCCACGGATTGCAACAGCCTTTACTGCTACCTTGACCCGTTTGAAGGCGGAAAAATTGCAGTCGCGGAATCGGGGCGCAATGTTGCCTGCTCGGGAGCCAAACCGCTCGGCGTCACCAATTGCCTTAATTTCGGAAACCCCATGAAACCAGAAATTTTCTGGCAGTTCCGCAAATGCGTCGAAGGCATGACGGCGGCCTGCAAGGCCTTTGGAACGCCGGTCACGGGCGGCAATGTGAGTTTCTACAATGAAAATCCCACCGGCGCGATTTTTCCCACGCCGACTGTGGGAATGGTGGGCATTCTTGAGGATATTTCCAAACGTGTTCCTTCTTTTTTTCAAAGGGAAGGCGATATTGTTTTCCTATGCGGTGAAACCCTCAATGAAATCGGCGCGAGCCATTATTTGATGCTGGAACATGGACTTGAAAAGGGGCAGGTTCCGCGACTGGATCTTCCCACCGAAAACGCGCTCCAGAAATTTCTCGTGGACGGCGCCCAATGCGCGCTTTTGACTTCGGCCCATGATCTTTCTGAAGGCGGGCTTGCGGTGGCGTTGGCCGAATGTACTTTCGGCAAAAAAATCGGTGTGGTTGCGGATCATCTGGATTTAATCCGGAATACCGCGGCTTTGCGTGAGGATGCGCTTTATTTCGGGGAAACCCAGTCCCGGGTCATTGTCTCCGTGCGCCCGAAGGACAAGGAAGCGCTGATTCAGGCCGCCCAGCGCTACGGGGTGCCGGTCACGCAGATCGGAAAAACCGGCGGCGATAAGCTTGTGATGGGTGATAGAATCAAGATGGAAGTCGCAGAGGTATTAAAAATTTATAGCCGGGCGATTCCGGGAAGAATGGAATAAAATGAGCGGCGAAAACGTTAAAGACCATTGCGGTGTATTCGGAGTTTACAATAATCCCGATGCTGCCCGCATTACTTACCTCGGCCTTTTTGCGCTCCAGCACCGGGGCGAAGAGGCTGCCGGAATTTGCACCTCCGACGGGGAAGACCTCCATCTTTATAAAAACCAGGGCCTGGTCGGAGAAATTTTCGATGAACCGACGATTTCAAAACTTCCCGGGAAACACGCCATCGGACACGTGCGCTATTCCACTACCGGATCTTCAAGCCTTGTCAATGCCCAGCCCTGCAAAGTGGATTATTCCCGCGGTCAGGTGGCGGTCGCGCACAATGGCAATCTGGTCAATGCGCAGATTTTGCGCGCCGAACTTGAAGCCTATGGCTCTATTTTTACAAGTACCATTGATTCCGAAATTTTCGTGCACCTCATGGCCAAACCCGCCTATCGCTCCCATGAAGAAGGCGTCATCGAATCCGTCAAAAAGGTGGAGGGCGCTTTCAGCCTGGTGATTCTCACCGAAAAGCAGCTTTTCGCCGTGCGCGATCCTCACGGGTTCCGGCCGCTTTGTTTCGGGAAACTCGGGAACGGTTACGTGATTGCTTCCGAGACTTGCGCGTTTGATTTGATCGAGGCCGATTTTATCCGCGAGATCGAACCCGGCGAAGTTTTGATGATTTCGAATAAAGGCCTTAAATCCCTTAAGATCCCTACAGAGATTACAACCCATGCGCATTGCATCTTTGAACATGTGTATTTTTCGAGACCTGATTCCAAGATTTTTGGTGAGTCCGTGCATCTTGTGCGTCAGAAACTCGGTAAGCAGCTTGCGATTGAGCACCCGGTTGCAGCAGACATCGTGGTTCCGGTGCCTGACTCAGGCAACTCGGCAGCGCTTGGGTATTCTCAAGGCTCCGGCAT
>CAYGIT010000042.1:15414-18620 GCA_964349955.1 uncultured bacterium | reverse complement strand
CTGATGAAGCTCGATCTTCCGGCCGGCGTGGATGTCGAAATCAAGTTATAAGGATTTGAAATCATCATGATCGGACTTTTAGGAAAAAAATTAGGGATGACCCAGATTTTTGATGACCAGGGACGCCGGATTCCGGTGACGCTCCTGGAAGTGGGGCCTTGCTGGGTGACCGCTGTCCAAAGCGAGAAAAAAAATGGTTATCAGGCCGTTCAGCTGGCGTTTGATCCCTGCCGGGAGAAGACGTTGAATAAAGCAAAGATCGGACATCTGAAAAAAACACAAGCTCCCGCATTACGCTTTATCCGCGAAATCCGGACGACTGAAGTGGAAGGTCTTGCGGCCGGCCAGCAGGTCAAGGTCGATAATTTTGAGGCTGGGGATTCTGTGGATATTGTAGGGACTTCGATCGGTAAAGGGTTTCAAGGCGTGGTCAAACGCCACAAGTTCAAAGGCGCTTTGACCATGAGCCACGGCGATATGCATGGCCGGCGACCGGGATCCATCGGAGCTTCCTCTTTTCCTTCACGTGTGGTGAAGGGGATGCGCATGGCCGGCCATATGGGCAGTGAGCGTATCACGGTTCAGAATGTAAAAGTGGTCAAGGTTGATCAGGAAAACAATCTTCTCATGGTCAAAGGGCCCGTCCCGGGATTTGAGGGCGGATACCTGGTGGTCCGCGCGGCTTTGAAGAAAAATGCGCGCCGCAAATGGAAGGTTCAGGCTGCAGGAGCTTCTCCGAAAGAGACTTCGCCGGCATCGTAGTATTCATATTAATAAACCCGTCATTCTGAGGCCGTAGGCCGGAAGAATCTGGAAGCAGATCCTTCGCTTCGCTCAGGATGACATTAATAGAAAATTTTAAGGAAAGTCACTTTAAATCCAATGAAAGCAATTCTGTATACCAAACAAGGAAAGAAAAAAGCGGAAGTGGTCTTGAATCCGCAAATTTTTGCGGCCCGGGTCAACTCCCGTTTGCTGGAGCTTGTTCAAAAGGCGTATAGCGCGAATTTAAGGCATGGAACTGCGGATACCAAGACTCGCAAAGAAGTTCGCGGCGGCGGCAAAAAGCCCTGGAAACAAAAAGGGACCGGCCGCGCCCGGCATGGTTCGACCCGCTCTCCGATCTGGAAAGGCGGCGGCGTGGTGTTCGGCCCGCATCCCCGTTCTTATTATGTGAATCTTTCGAAATCTATGCGCCAGCAAGCCTTGATTTCTGCGTTGAGCCTCAAAGGCGAGCAGAAAAATATTTTCCTGTTGGAAGATGTGAAGTTGCAAACGCCCAAGACTAAAGAATGGGCTGAAATTGTCAAATCGCTTCCGTTGGACGGAAAGCGGGCGCTCTGTGTGGTGAAGGAACTGGAACCGGCTCTCGAAAGAGCTTCAAGAAATCTTGAAAGACTGGTCGAGATTAAGCGCGCCAGTGATGTGAATGCTTATGATGTGCTCCGGAGAGAAAAAGTAATGATTGAACAGGAAGCCGTTGCCATTATTGAATCACGGTTACTGGAATCCGGCGCGATCGAAGCGAAATCACCCGCAGCTGCTGAAGAAAAGGAAAAACCCAAGAAACCCGCCGCGCGCCGCGTCAAGGCGATTAAAGTCGGAAAGCCGGTGAAGGTCCGCAACATGGCCCGGGCGAAAAAGAAAAAGGCCCAAAATAAAAAGCGGAGTAAGAAAAAATGAAGCTAAGTGTTTACGAAATTATTCAAGAGCCTTTGATTACCGAAAAGATTGCCCGTGAAAGCGAAAAGCTCGGCAAATACGGTTTCCGGGTCCACCCGGATGCAAACAAAAAGCAGATCAAATCTGCGGTGGAAAAAATTTTCAATGTTCATGTGGTTCGAGTCAATTCTTTGAACAATTCCGGAAAATGGCGGCGTGTGCGTTACCAGCCTGGCCAAACCAGTGACTGGAAAAAAGCCATTGTGACGCTTAAAACCGGCGAAAAAATCGATATTACTCAATAGAGGCCCTAGAGAAATATGCCATTAATCAAATTTAAACCTACGACTCCGACGCGCCGTTTCGGGAATGTTCCCGATTTCAAAGAATTGACCACGGACCGTCCTTACAAACCCCTCACGCTTCCAAAGAGGAGATCCGGCGGACGCGATGCGTACGGACACATCACTTCTCGTCGAAAAGGCGGAGGCCACAAGCGGCGCCTGCGCCTGGTGGATTTTCGCCGCAACCGGTTCGGGATTGCGGCCACGGTATTAACCGTGGAATATGATCCGAACCGCAGCGCGCGCATTGCTTTGATTGAGTATGCGGACGGAGAAAAGAGTTATATTCTTTGCCCCGAGGGATTGAAAGTCGGCGAATCCGTCATGAGCGGAGAAAATGCCGAGGTCAAGCTCGGAAACCATCTTCCTTTGAAGGCGATTCCCGAAGGCACGCCGATTCACAACATTGAACTTTATCCGGGGCGGGGCGGCCAACTGGTGCGTTCCGCCGGAGGCCTGGCCCAGATTCTTTCGAAAGAAAACGATTATGCGCATATCAAGCTCTCGTCGGGCGAAGTCCGGATGATTCCGGTGAATTCTTACGCGACGGTAGGACAATGTTCCAATCTGGATCACGAAAATATTTCACTTGGAAAAGCCGGCCGCGCCCGCTGGCTGGGCAGACGCCCCTGCACACGCGGTGTTGCGAAAAACCCTGTGGATCATCCGATGGGCGGCGGTGAAGGAAAATCCAAGGGCGGAAATCATCCGCAAAGCCCGTGGGGCCAGAAGTCCAAGGGACTCAAAACGCGCGCACGCCATAAAATGACCAACAAATACATTGTGAAGGACAGGAGAAAATGAGCCGCTCTGCGAAAAAAGGTGTTTATGTTGATGAAAAAGTGCTGGCGAAGGTTCAAATCGCCAAGCAGAAAAACGACCGCCGTCCCATCAAAACCTGGTCCAGAAGATCCACGATCACTCCGGATTTTGTGGGAGTCACTCTCGCCGTTCATAACGGAAAAGTTTTTAACAACGTTTTCGTGACGGAAAATATGGTGGGCCATAAACTCGGGGAATTTTCTCCGACGCGCACCTTCCGCAAACACAGCACGTCGCAGGACAAGGCAAAAGCCCTGGCCGTCGGCGGAAAGACATAACCGGGTTTACGAATTCTTATGAAAAAGATTGAAGAAAAAAAACAAACGCAAAAAAGTGATTCAGGACTCGCAGCCCGTTCCGTGGCCCGGTTTTTAAGGA
>CAYGIT010000042.1:14086-15404 GCA_964349955.1 uncultured bacterium | reverse complement strand
TTTAAGGATCGGTCCCCGCAAAATGCGGCTTGTGATTGATCCGATCCGCCATCAGCATCCCGAACGCGCTTTTCAGATTTTAATGACGCTCCAAAAGAAAGCTGCCCGCATGGTGGAAAAAGTCTTGAAATCCGCGGTGGCCAACGCCAAAGTGCTTGGAATGGATGAATCCCGGCTGATGATTGCCGATGTCCGTGCCGACGGCGGGCCGGTCATGAAGCGTTTCATGGAGCGTTCCATGGGCCGCGCCAACAAAATCCTGAAAAGAACCACTCACTTGACCCTGATTTTAAAAGAAGGGGACAAGCAGTGGAAGATTTCGAAAACGATGGAAGCAAAAGAAGCAGAAAGCCAAACCCCTCAAACTGAAAAGAAAACGGCGGGCCGGAAGAAAAAAACGGCTGGCGCCGGAGCTTGATTTAGGAGGAACTAGTGGGTCAGAAAGCGCATCCGTACGGATTAAGGCTGGGATACATCAAACCATGGAAAGCCCGTTGGTTTGCCGGTAAAAATTTCAGCACCAATCTGCACGAGGATTTAAAAATCCGCAAATTCTTGAAAAAAAAATTGGGATTTGCCGGCATCTCGAATATCGAGATCGAGCGCTCCAGCGGCCGTGTCCGCGTGAGAATTTTTACTGCCCGCCCCGGAGTCATCATTGGGCGCCGTGGGCAGGAAATCGACAAGGTCAAAGAAGATCTGGCGGCCCTGACGCAAAGCGAACTTTTTGTGGACATCAAAGAAATCAAATCGCCGCAGACCGATTCCCAGCTCGTCGCGGAAAATGTCACGCTCCAGCTTGAAAAGCGCATCGGGTTTCGCCGCGCCATGAAAAAGGCTGTGCAAATGGCGATGCAAAAAGGCGCGCTTGGGATCAAGATTCTTGCCAAGGGCCGGCTCGGCGGCGCAGAAATTGCCCGCGAGGAAAAATACCGGGAAGGCAAAGTTCCTTTGAGCACTTTCCGCGCAGATATCGATTACGGTTTTGCCGAAGCCCACACTACCTACGGTGCGATCGGCGTCAAAGTATGGATTTATAAAGGCGATATTCTCGTCAAGAAGGAAGCGGCCGATCAGCGTAAAGAATATGAACAAAAGCACAAGGAAATTGCCGCCGAACAGCCGGTAGAAGGGGTTGCCGAAACGGCAGCGCCTAAGGAATAGTTGAGGAATAAACCATGTCGTTAATGCCGAAAAGAGTCAAATTCAGAAAGCAGCAGCGCGGATGGCTGGGCGGGATTGCCACCCGTGGCAGTGAAATTTCTTTCGGGGATTATGCCTTGAAGGCGATTGACCGCGGCTGGCTGACGGCGATTCA
>CAYGIT010000042.1:0-14076 GCA_964349955.1 uncultured bacterium | reverse complement strand
GCGATTCAGCTGGAAGCGGCTCGTGTGGCCCTCACCCGCCACGTGAAGCGCGGCGGGAAAATCTGGACCCGCGTTTTCCCGGACAAGTCTTACAGCAAAAAGCCTGCCGAAACCCGTATGGGAAAAGGCAAAGGCGCCCCGGAATATTATGTGGTCGTGATCAAGCCCGGCCGGATTATTTTTGAAATGGGCGGTATTCCCGAAGCCATGGCAAAATCCGCCATGCGTCTTTGCGCCTACAAAATTCCCATTCGCACCAAATTTGTGAAGCGGTCAGGAGTCTAGAAATGGAAAAAATCGAAGAGCTGAGAAATTTAAGCGGCGAAGAGCTCCTTGAAAAAGCAGAACAATTAAAGAAAACCCTCATGCAATTACGTTTTCAGGCGAAAACGGGGAAATTGGAACGCCAGTCTTCCATCAAAGAAACGCGCCGGGAAATTGCCCGCATGCTGACGATTGTGAATGAGAAAAAAAACGAGGTTAAATCATGAGTGTGGATGTGCGTGAAACCGGTAAAAGGACGCGTGAAGGCGTTGTTCTAAGCAATAAGATGAACAAAACCCTGATCGTGGAAGTGACTCGCCTGATCAGCCATGCCCAGTTCAAAAAAGTCATCAAAAGCAAAGTCAAATATGCGGTCCATGATGAAAAAAACGAAGCTAAAATCGGCGACAAGGTCAAAATCGAAGAAACCCGGCCGCTTTCAAAAACAAAGCGGTGGCGGCTTCTCCAGGTGCTTGCTTTATGATTTATTTGAGAACCATTCTTGAAATTGCGGATAATAGCGGCGCCAAAAAGGCATCGATGATCGGTGTCATTGGCCGCCGCGGCAAATTGGTAGCCGAGGTCGGAGACATCATTACGGCCGCCGTCAAAGAAGCTATTCCGGAAGGCGGCGTGAAAAAAGGCGATGTCGTGAAAGCGGTCATTGTCCGGACCCGTTCGCCGATTCATCGCAAGGACGGTTCGGTGGTCAAGTTTTCTTCGAATGCTATGGTCATTATCGATAATCAGAAAAATCCGCGCGGCACACGTATTTTTGGCCCGGTGGCCCGTGAACTTCGCGACCGGGATTTTACGAAAATTCTTTCGCTTGCGCCTGAGGTGGTTTGATGCGTATCCGTAAAAATGATCAAGTGCTTGTCACGACCGGGAAAGACCGCGGCAAAAAAGGCCGCGTTATGAAAGTCTATGCTTCCGACGGCCAATTACTCATTGAAAAGATTAATTATGCGAAAGTGGCGGTTCGCAAAAGCCAAACTAATCCGCAGGGCGGGGTCATTCAGATGGAAAAAAAGATCTCCGCTTCCAATGTGAAACTGATTTGCCCCCGCTGTTCGAAGCCGACCCGCGTTTCTTACAGCATTCTGGCCGATGGAACGAAGCAACGGGCATGCAAGCTTTGCCTCGAGCCTCTGGGAGTATGATGATGACGAAAACGAAAACGGATGTTCCAAAACTTTTGGAGTTTTACCGCAAGGAAGTTGCGCCGGTATTGAAAAAAGAGTTTGATTGCAATGTGATGGAAGTCCCGAAGCTCCAGAAAATCGTGGTAAATATGGGCGTAAAAGAGGGCCAGGAAGACATCAAGCTTATTGAGCATCTCGGCGTGGAACTTAGCCGGATCACGGGACAAAAGCCTTTGATGACCCGGGCGAAAAAATCCATTGCCGGTTTCAAGCTGCGCGAAAATTCTCCGATCGGTTTGAAAGTCACTTTACGCCGCGCGCGCATGTACGAATTTTTACAGCGCCTTTTCAATGTCGCGATGCCCCGTATCCGCGACTTCCGCGGATATTCCGAAAACAGTTTCGATGACCACGGCAATTATACCCTCGGAATCCAGGAGCAGACGATTTTTCCCGAGGTTGAATTTGACAAAATCAAAAAAACAAAAGGCATGGATATTACTTTCGTGACTTCGACGCGTGATAAGGCGCAAGCCAAACGGTTGCTCGAGCTCATGGGGCTGCCCTTCAGAAAAAAACAGGAAAAGGCTTAGGAAATCATGGCAAAAAAATGTTTGGTCATCAAACAACAACGTCCCCCTAAATTCAAAGTGCAAGGATACAATCGCTGCAAACAGTGCGGCCGTCCGCGCGGATACATCCGTAAATTCGCCCTTTGCCGCATTTGTTTCCGGGAATTGGCAGTTCAAGGATTTATTCCCGGCGTGATGAAATCAAGCTGGTAAGAGGAGCCCGAAATGCCCGTCACCGATTTTGTTGCTGATTTTTTGACAGTTGTGCGCAATGCCTCCATGGCCAAGAAGGAAAAAGTGACCGTGCCGGCATCCAACATGACGACCCGGATTGCGGAAATCCTGAAAGAGGAAGGGTTTGTGGAAAGCATCAAACCCTTTTCCGAAGGCTGCAAGCGTTTTATCCGCATTCATTTGAAATATATCCGTAAAAAACCCGCGATTCAGGGCTTGAAGCGTATTTCCAAGCCGGGCCGCCGGGTTTATGTTGCCAATGACGAAGTTCCCCGGGTTCAGGGGGGGCTTGGCGTTGCAATTGTTTCCACCTCCAAAGGACTTCTCACCGATCACCAGGCCAGAAAAACCAAGGTGGGCGGCGAACTTCTTTGCGCGGTGTGGTGAAATAGAGGATCTTATGTCGAGAATTGGTAAAAAACCGGTTGTTCTTCCGAATACAGTCAAGGTTGCCCTTCAGGGACAGCATTTAAGTTTTCAAGGCCCGAAAGGAAAACTTGATTTGACCGTGCATCCCAGAATTTCTGTGAAGGTTGCCACGGACCATATTGAGGTTTCGCGGCCTACGAATATCCGGACGGATCGCGCCCTTCATGGGCTCACCCGTAGCCTGATTCAAAATATGGTGAACGGAGTGGTGACGGGATTCATGAAAGAGCTTGAAATTGTCGGTGTCGGATTCAAAGCGCAGGTAAAAGGCCAAAGCCTTGCTTTAAATTTGGGATTCACTCATCCGATTGATTATCATATTCCTGAAGGCATTCAAATCAACTGTCCCAATCCCACGCGTGTCGTGGTCTCGGGTCTCGACAAGCAAAAAGTCGGGCAGGTGGCCGCAGAAATCCGCCTTTTCCACGAGCCCGAACCCTACAAGGGCAAAGGGATTCATTATGTCGGTGAGGTCATTCGCCGCAAGCAGGGTAAAACAGTAGGTTAAAGAGGGATTTTATGCTGGATAAAGAAACAGGCAGACTTAAAAGACACGGAAGAATCCGCAAGAAGATGTTTGGAACTGCGGAGCGTCCCCGGCTGAATGTACACCGTTCCCTGAAGAACCTGTATGTTCAGGTGATCGACGATACCCAGTCCCGCACGCTTTATTCTTTTTCGACGCAGGACAAGGAATTCATTAAAAAAGTCGCGAAAGCCAGCAAAACCCAAAAAGCCAAAACTCTTGGGGAATTTTTTGCCGGCCGTTTAAAGGAAAAAGGAATCAGCAAAATTGCCTTTGACCGGGGCGGTTATCAATATCACGGCCGTATCAAGGCCTTGGCCGATTCCCTGCGCGAAGCGGGCATCCAGTTTTAACCGACCTTCAGGAATAAGGAGAGTACACTTGGAACAAACAAGTCAGGAAGCAGGCGTGAAAACGGCAAAGGCCCCCGTGCGCGCCGCGGCAGCGCGAACAAACGCTCAACACCCCGGCCGCTACGAAAAAGTAATTCAAGTCAATCGTTGCGCCAAAGTGGTAAAGGGCGGACGGCGGTTTCATTTCAGCGCCCTGGTGGTGATCGGAAATGGGGCCGCGGAAATGGGATTTGCTCTTGGCAAGGCCAATGAAGTTGCGGACGCGATTCGTAAGGCCCTGATTGCTGCGGATAAAAATAAATTCCGGATACCCCTTAAAGGGACCAGCATTCCTCATGAAATTATCGGCCGTTACGGCGCCGCTAAAGTATTGTTAAAGCCGGCAGCTCCCGGAACCGGGATTATTGCCGGCGGCGCAGTGCGTGCCGTTTGCGAAGCCTGCGGAATCAAGGATATCTTGACCAAGAGTCTTGGCAGCGATAATTCCATCAATGTACTCAAGGCAACGATTGACGGAATGCGGAGTTTGGTGAGCAATAAATTCAGGAATGATGATAGCGAAAGAGAGACTGAACAGTCATGAGGGCCAAAGTTCCTTATCAGAAAAGACGCAAACGGTTGGGTTGTGGAATCGGTTCCGGACATGGAAAAACTTCAACCAAAGGCCATAAGGGCCAGCGCGCCCGTTCGGGCTTTTCATTGCGCCGTGGTTTTGAAGGCGGACAAAATCCCCTTTACCGCCGACTTCCGAAGCGCGGGTTCAATCAAGCGGCCTTCCGCAAGGAATATGCCATCGTGAATCTCGAAACCCTGGCCCAATTCAAGGAAACAGAAATTTCTCCTGAATTTCTCGCTTCCAAGGGAATCGTGAATAAAAATCAGGACCGCGTTAAAATCCTCGGGACCGGTGAGATTAAAAAAGCGCTGACGGTCAAGGCCCATCGTTTTAGTGAATCCGCCAAAGAAAAAATCACCAAGGCTGGCGGCCAGGCAATCATTATTCAGACTAAAGACCAAAGACTAAAGACCAAAGAATAAAACAAATATGTTTAAAGCGTTTGGCAATATTTTTAAAGTCCCGGAATTGCGCAACAAGGTTTTGTTTACCTTGTTGATTATTTTTGTTTACCGGATCGGCGCTTATGTTCCAACCCCGGGGATTGATGGCACCGCATTGACGCGGTTTTTTCAATCCATTTCCCGCACTCCGGGCGGGCAGCTCTTCGGCATCATGGGAATGTTCTCCGGGGGAGCCCTTCAAAAGGCCACAATTTTTGCTTTGGGAATCATGCCTTATGTTTCAGCTTCTATTATCCTGCAGCTTTTGACGGTGGTTATTCCTTCTCTTGAGAAAATGGCTAAAGAAGGTGAAGAAGGCCGGAAAAAAATCATCCAGTACACCCGCTATGGAACCATTGTCCTCAGCATTATCCAGACTTTTTTTATTGCCCTTTGGCTGGAGAATCCCAATGCCTTTAATGGCACCGTGATCGTGCCTAATCCGGGCTGGCCTTTCCGGCTCATGACGATTTTGACGCTCACGACCGGCACGGCTTTCATCATGTGGCTGGGGGAACAAATCGACCAATACGGAATCGGCAATGGGATGTCCATCATTATTACGGCCGGTATTCTGGAGTCCATTCCGACGGCCCTGTGGCAGACCTGGCTTTTGCTTTCGCCTCTGGATCCTGCCCGTCAGCAGCTTGCCTGGTGGAAATTCGGTTTAATGATTTTGCTTTTTGTCGGAACCGTCGTAGGCGTTATTTTAATCATTCAAGGACAGCGAAAAATTCCGGTGCAATACGCCAAACAAATCCGGGGCCAGAGAATGTATGGCGGCCAGAGTACCTATCTGCCATTGAAAGTGAATCAGGCGGGCGTGATCCCGATTATTTTTGCTCAATCCGTCATTTTGTTTCCCGCCACCATGGCCGGCTTTTTCCCTAAGGCGGGCGTATTTACGTCGATTGCCCAGCATTTAACGCACGGCGCGCTTGCTTATTCGATCTTTTATGCGCTCTTGATTTTTTTCTTCACGTTTTTTTACACTGCGATTACTTTCAATCCGCTTGAAGTGAGTGAAAACCTTCAGAAATTCGGCGGGTTTATTCCCGGAATACGGCCCGGTAAAAATACCGCGGAATACCTGGATTATGTCATGACGCGCATTGCCGCAAGCGGCGCCATTTTTCTTGCCATTATCGCTCTTTTCCCGGACGTTATTTCTTCGCCGAATGTTTTGAACATTCCGTTTCTCATCGCAAGTTTCTTTGGAGGCACCGGTCTTTTGATTATTGTCGGGGTGGTGCTGGACGTGATGAAGTCTTTGGAGTCTCAACTTTTGATGCGCCATTATGAAGGATTTATCAAAAGAGGAAAGCTGAAGGCGCGCCGCGCATGAAATTGATTCTTCTGGGGCCTCCAGGGGCGGGCAAAGGAACGCATGCTCATATTTTAAGCGAGAAATACAAGGCCCCGCATCTGGCGACAGGAGAAATTTTAAGGCAGCATATTCGCGAAAAAACGGAACTCGGCAAACGCGCAAAAGACATTATCGAAAGCGGTTCGCTGGTGCCGGATGAACTCGTGAATGAAATGATGTTCGACGTGATTCGCCGTTCCGGAATTTCCAAGGGTTTTATTCTCGACGGTTATCCGCGGACCCTCGGGCAAGCCGATGCGCTTGATCGCTTTTTGACAATAGAAAAAACACAAATTGACGCGGCCCTGAATTTCGGGACTTCGGAGAACATCATTATTGACCGGCTGTCCGGACGGCGCGTATGCCCGAAGTGCGGCGCCAATTACCATTTGCGCAATATCAAGCCGAAAAAAGAAGGCATTTGCGATGCCTGCGGTGAAAAGCTCATTCAACGAAAAGATGATGAGCCGGCCACGATTCAACACCGCCTTGAAATGTACGAAAAAGAAACGCGTCCTTTGATTGATTATTACGCGAAAAAAGGACTGCTTTGCGAAGTGCCCGGAGACTATGAAATTCCGGAACTTCAGGATGAACTGAAGAAGCTGCTCTTTGACGAACTGAAATTGGCTCGATGATCTCGCTGAAATCCAGGCGGGAGATTCAAATCATCCAGACAGCCGCTGAAATTCTGAAAAAAGTTTTCGTGAAAGTGGAAGCGGCCATCGCTCCCGGAATCACGACGGATGACCTGGATGCGATTGCGGAAAGCGTGATTGTCTCGCAAGGCGGAGAAGCCGCCTTCAAGGGATACCGCGGCTTTCCGAAAACAGCATGCATTTCACTGAATGAGCAAGTCGTGCATGGGATTCCGGGGCCTGTGAAAGTGAAGGAAGGCGATATCCTTAGTTTCGATATCGGAGCTAAAGTCGAAGGCTATTATGCGGATGCGGCCAGGACATGGCCGGTGGGAAAAGTTGGTCCGGAAAAAATCCGGCTGATTGATACCGCGCGCGAGGCTTTCGAAGCGGGCTTGAAGGCTTACCGGCCGGGATGCCGGATCGGGGATCTTTCCGAGAGCATCCAGCAATTGATCGAATCCCGGGGATTTCAAGTGGTACGGGAATATGTTGGGCATGGAATTGGCCGCGCGCTTCACGAAGATCCGCAGGTTCCGAATTACGGCCAGGCGGGACGCGGGCCTAAAATTGAACCCGGACTGGTGCTTGCGATCGAGCCGATGGTCACGGAAGGCAATTGCGCAGTGGAAACTTTGAAAGACGGCTGGACGGTTGTTACCAAAGACAGAAAAATGGCCAGCCATTATGAAGATACCGTTGTTTTCAATGAAAACGGTTTTGTAAACTTGACCGGCGGAAACTAAAAGCGCTTATGCCCAAGGAAGATGCGATTGAAGTTGAAGGAGTCGTCATTGAGCCGCTTCCGAACGCGATGTTTCGCGTGGAGATCGAAAACGGCCATAAGGTGCTTGCGCATATTTCGGGCAAAATGAGAATGAATTATATACGCATCCTCCCGGGGGATAAGGTGAAAGTAGAGCTTTCTCCTTATGATCTGACTCGGGGCCGCATCACGTTCAGAGTCAAATAAAGGGGTTTTTATGAAAGTCAGAAGTTCAGTCAAAAGAATTTGTGAGCACTGTAAAATCGTTCGCCGTAAACGGATTGTTTATGTTATTTGCACCAACCCCAAGCACAAGCAGCGCCAGGGTTAGGTTCGAGAGGAGCTTTTATGCCGCGTATTTTCGGAATTGATATTCCAAGAGAAAAAAAAACGGAAGTTGCCCTCCGTTATCTTTACGGAGTGGGCAAATCCAATGCCAGAACTATTTTGGCGGAAGCGCAGGTCGATCCCAGCAAGCGCGCCAAGGATTTGACGGAAAAGGAAATCTCCAATATTACCGCCGTCATTCAGAAGACGACAAAAGTGGAAGGGGACCTGCGCCGCGAAGTCTCGCAGAACATCAAGGTTTTGATGGATATCCGCTGCTACAAGGGAAACCGCCATTTGAAGGGGCTTCCGGTCCACGGGCAAAGAACCCACACCAATGCACGGACCCGCAAAGGCCCGCGCAAGACAATGAGCGGGCTCAGTAAGAAGCCGCCGGCGCCCAAATAAACTAATTTAAAGGAATCAGGAGAAATTCATGGCCAAAAAGAAAAAAATGACGATTGTCACCCGCGGAGTCGCGCATATCCTCGCGAGCTTCAATAATACCGTGGTGACCATTACCGATTCGAAAGGGAATACCGTTTGCTGGTCTTCTTCCGGAGCTGCGGGATTCAAGGGGTCAAAGAAATCCACGCCCTTTGCAGCGCAGGTTGCTTCCGAACAGGCCGCAAAAAAGGCCCTGGAACACGGAATGAAAGAAATCGAAGTTTTTGTGAAAGGGCCGGGGGCAGGCCGTGAATCGGCTATCCGCGCTCTTCAGGCCGCAGGGCTGGTGGTCAGCGCCATTCATGATTTGACGCCGATTCCCCACAATGGCTGCCGTCCACCGAAGAGGAGAAGGGTTTAATTTATGGGAAAATATTCTGGACCTGTAATCCGGCTTAACCGCCGCGAGGGAATCAATCTTGGATTGAAAGGCCGCCGCGTTTCGGAAAAATACGACAAACGGCTGACCCAGCCTCCGGGCCAGCATGGCAAAGCCCGTCAAAAACTTTCGGACTATGGCGTCCAGCTTCGTGAAAAACAGAAACTCAAAAGAATTTATGGCATGCTCGAACGGCAATTCCGGGTTTTCTTTGACCGCGCCGTGAGAAAACGGGGAGTTACCGGCGAAATGCTGATTCAGCTTCTGGAGCGGCGGCTGGATAATACTGTTTACCGTCTGCTTTGGGCAACCACCCGCCGCGAAGCGCGCCAAATGGTGAGCCATGGGCTGATTTATGTCAATGACCGTGTTGTGAACATCGCTTCCTTTATCGTTCGTCCCGGAGACAAAATCACCGTGCGCAAAAAGGAAGCCACTCAAAACCGGATCAAGGCGAGCCTTGAAAAGTGGGCGGACCTTCCCCTTGTGGAATGGCTTTCGCTCGATAAAAGCACTTTGGAGGCCACGGTCGTCAGGCTTCCGACCAAGGCCGATGCCGCTCTGCCGGTGGAAGAATCGCTCATCGTGGAATTGTATTCGAAATGACGCCCGAAGAGGCGTCATCCCCGAATGCTTTTGTCGGGGATCTCTAAGCCAGTGGATTCCCGCCTAAAAACGTGCGGGAATGACATAAACAGGTATTTTGTTTTATTCATCTTAAGGAGGAATTAAAATGGGAATTCGATGGAAGACGTTTGAAATGCCGAAGAGGCTGGAAGTGGATCGCGCAACTTTGACCCCCACTTATGGAAAGTTTGTGGCCGAACCGTTTGAGCGGGGATACGGGACGACTATTGGAAACGCGCTCCGGCGTGTTCTCATTTCGTCGATTGAAGGCGCGGCCGTCACCAGCATCAAGGTGGATGGCATGTTGCATGAGTTTTCTTCGATTGAGGGCGTGATGGAAGACGGCGTGCAGATTGTGCTCAATATCAAGAAGCTGGTTATCAAATATCACGGCAAAGGCCCGAAGAAAATTTATCTTGAGGCCAAGAAAAAAGGGACTCTGACCGCCCGCGACATCAAGGCGGATGAGACCATCGAAATCGTCAATCCCGACCTTCCGATCTGCACCTTGAGCAAGGATGTTCATGTGAAGATTGAAATGGAAGTTGGCCGCGGCCGCGGTTATGTTCCCGCGGAGCGAAATAAACCGGAAGATGCGGAAATCGGCATGGTGCCCATTGATTCCGTTTTTTCTCCCATTGCCAAAGTCAATTTCCTGGTGGAAGACACCCGTGTCGGCCAGATTACCGATTATGACCGCTTGATCCTGGAAATCTGGACCAATGGGGCCATCAGCCCCGAAGAAGCGCTTCTTTATGCTTCCAATATTTGCCAGCGGCATCTCGATATTTTTGTCAATTATGGCGAATTGCCGGTCGAGGAAGAAGAGGAAGAACAGGAAAATACCGCTTTCAAGGAAATGGTGGCCAAGCCGATCAGCGAACTCGAGCTTTCCGTGCGCAGCGCCAATTGTCTGGAAGCCGCGAATATCAAAACCATCGGCGACCTTGTTCAAAAGACCGAAGCGCAAATGCTGAAATACAAGAATTTCGGGAAGAAATCCCTTTCGGAAATCGGGGGGATTTTAACCACCATGGGGCTTTCGCTTGGAATGAACATCGAAGAGCATATCAAAGGGAAGAAGGCGCTTCCGGCCGTTCAGGCAGGAATTCCGTCCTGACCATCAGAAAGAGTGAAGGGTAATCGATCATGCGACATCAAAGGCGGCGCAGAAAATTAGGGGTTAAAACCCACCATCGCAAGGCGCTCTTGCGCAATCTTGTACGGAATCTGGTCATCCGTAAAAGGATTCAGACCACCCTGGCCAAGGCAAAAGAAGCGAGTTCCTTTGCCGACACCATGGTGGAGCTTGCCAAGCGCGGCGATCTTCATGCCCGCCGGCTACTGATCTCGAGGTTGGGTTGTGCCGATACCGCGCATGCCTTGATTGCCCAGATCGCGCCTCGTTTTAAAGACCGCCGTGGAGGTTATACTCGGGTCCTGCGTTTAGGTTCGCGTGTGGGCGATGCCGCCGATATGGCGCTTCTCGAATTTACGGCTGTGTTTGAAATGCCTGTAAAATCCAAAAAGCCTAAAAAAGAAAAAAAGGCCGAGGAAATTAAGCACGAAGAAACTCCGGTTGAAAAACCCAAGTCCGCCAAAGGCGGACCCGCCTCCGGCGGGAAAAAGACTCCCGAGGCATCCGCCAAAGGCGGATCTGACTCTGGCGGAAAAGAAGAAAAGCCGGAAAAGAAGGAGTCGGAAAAAAAAGGCGGATTCTTAGGTACCCTCCGCAGATTTCTTAAGGGAGATGACGAGTCCCATTAATATCGAGATTTCCCGCCGCGTTCTTTCGGTGGCCCCTTCCGTTACCTTGGCCATTGCAGCCAAAGCGGCGGAAATGCAGGCGGCCGGCCTCAAAGTGGTTTCCCTTAGCGCCGGAGAGCCTGATTGCGATACTCCCGAATTCATCAAAGAAGCCGCCATCACCGCTCTCCGCAAGGGCCAGACCAAATACACTCCGGCGATCGGCACCCTTGAGCTACGCAAAGCCATTGCTGCCAAGCTCCAGCGCGATCAGAATCTTGTTTTTCCTCCTTCGCAAATCATTGTTTCCACGGGCGCCAAGCATTCCATTTTCAATATTCTCTTCGCGCTTTTAAACGAGGGGGATGAAGTCCTCATCCCTTCGCCTTTCTGGCTCAGTTACCCTGAAATGGTGACCGTGCTGGGCGGGAAATCGGTTTTTCTCGAAACCAATGAAGCCACTGATTTCAAGCTCACTTCGCAGATTTTAAAAAAGGGGCTTGGCGCCAAAACCAAAGTGCTGGTTTTGAATTCTCCTTCGAATCCCACCGGCACGGTTTATTCCCGTGAGGAGCTTCAGTCCTTAATCGCGGTCCTCAAAGAATTTCCCCGGGTTGTGATTTTAAGCGATGAAATTTACGAAAAACTGATTTTCGACGGCCGGAAGCATTATTCCATCGCCTCACTTGATGCAGAAATTGCGGCGCGCACCGTGATTGTCAATGGCATGAGCAAAGCCTATTCGATGACCGGATGGAGGCTCGGATATGCCGCTTGCCCGAATGCCCAGCTTGCCACGGCTGCCGGCAGCATCCAAAGCCATTCTACCTCCAATGCCACCTCTTTTGCGCAAGCCGGCGGAGTGGCCGCCCTTGAAAATGGGGAAGAAGACGCGAAGCGCCTTTGCCGGGTTTTTGAAAAACGGCGTGACCTGTTCTATCAAAAAATCTCAAGTATTCCCAAGTTGAAACCCTTCAAGCCTCAAGGAGCATTCTATCTTTTTGTGAATGTTGCCGAAACCGGCATTGATTCCGTAACCCTTTCCCGCCGCCTTCTCGAAGAAGCCCTTGTCGCCGTGGTGCCGGGCAAACCTTTTGGAAGCGATGCCCATATCCGCATGAGTTTTGCCACTTCTGACGCCAACCTCGAAGAAGCCTTTCAGCGCCTCCAGTCCTGGTTCTCCAAGCTTTAAAGTTTCATTCTTTATTCAACTTTTGTTATCCTAGGGTCTTATGATCCATTTTCAGAAAATCAAAACCGGGAGCGAGTTTGAACGCGAAGCGTTTGAAGAACTCCTGCAAAGTCTGGATTATCAAAAAACGGATTTGGTGGCAAAGCCCGGGGAATATGCCGCGCGCGGGCGCACCTTTGACATTTATCCGCTGACTTACCGCTTGCCGGTGCGGCTTGAATTTGAAATGGACCGCCTTGTTTCCATCCGCGATTTTTCTCCTAACGACGGCAAGTCAACGGCGAGTTTCGACGAAGTTTTTCTTATTCCCGTCCGGGAACAATTCCAGAAAAAAATCAGCCGTGTTTCGGAAGCCTATGCGGATTTTGAGCCGCTGGCCCAATTGAAGGATTTGAGGCCGGGCGATTATGTCGTGCATCTCAAATACGGAATCGGCCGTTTTTTAGGCACGAAAACAATCCAGGTCCACGGCGAGAAAAAAAAGCATCTGGCTCTGGAGTATGCGAACCGGGAAATTCTTTATCTCGAAGTCGGCGAACCGGTAGAGCGTTATATCGGTGGCGAGGGAAGGGCTCCGAAACTGACCCGGCTTCACGGCAAGGAATGGGAACGGCTGAAGGAAAAAACACTCGCGGCGGTGCATCACGTGGCCTCAGAGATGATTCAGATCCAGGCCAAACGCAGTGTTGGGAAGGGCTTTGCCTTTCCCAAAGACCATCCCTGGCAGAAAGTATTTGAAGGGGAATTTCCTTTTGAGGAAACTCCGGACCAGCGAAAGGCGGCCGAAGAGGTCAAGCGGGACATGGAAGGCATTCGGCCGATGGACCGGCTACTGGCCGGGGATGTGGGGTATGGGAAAACGGAAGTGGCGATGCGCGCGGCATTCAAGGCCGTGACAGCTGGCAAACAAGTCGCGATTCTCGTGCCGACGACGGTTTTGGCGGAACAGCATTATGTTGTTTTCAAAAACCGGGTAAAAAATTTTCCGGTGCATGTCGAAGTTCTGTCGCGGTTTCGTAGCCGCCAGGAACAGGCCGGCATTGTGGCTTCCCTCAAAGAGGGAAGCACGGACATTGTGATCGGCACCCATCGCCTGCTTTCCAAAGACATTCATTTCAAGGACCTGGGCCTTCTCGTGATTGATGAAGAACAGCGTTTCGGCGTCAAGCATAAGGACAAACTCAAAACCCTGCGGACATTTCTTGATATCCTGACATTGACTGCCACGCCTATTCCGCGCACGCTGTATCTGTCGCTTGTCGGCGTACGGGACATGTCGCTCATCAATACGCCCCCAAAAGCGCGAATGCCGGTTGAAACCTATGTCATGGAATACAATGCCGATGTGGTTAAGCAAGCCATTGGCCGGGAAATGGAGCGCGGCGGGCAGGTTTATTTCGTCCACAATCGTGTCGGCTCGATTGAAAAAATTCATGAGCAGCTTTCGGAATTAATGCCCCGGGTACGTTTTGGCGTAGGGCATGGCCAGATGGACCCTAAAGAACTTGAAGTGGTGATGTCGGATTTTATGGAAAAGAAAATCGATTGCCTGATTGCCACCAATATTATTGAATCCGGAATCGACATTCCGAATGCCAACACGATCATTATTAACCGCGCGGATCTCTTTGGCCTGGCGGACCTTTACCAGCTTCGGGGCCGGGTGGGAAGATTCCGTGAAAAGCGGCAGGCTTATGCCTATTGCATGATTCCGCCCAACTGGGTCATGACCCAGGATGCTGAAAAGCGGCTTGCCGCCATCGAGCGGTTCACGGAACTGGGCTCCGGGTTCAAAATTGCCATGGAAGATCTCGAAATCCGGGGCGCGGGCAATCTCCTGGGCTCGGAGCAAAGCGGCTTCATCTATGCCGTGGGTTTTGACCTGTATTGCCGGATGCTCCAGCAGGCCGTGGATAGCCAGAAAAAGGCCTCCCGGAAGGGCAAGGCGAGTGCTGTAACCGCAAAATGATAATGTCCTAAATCTGCAAAGTAGAAATGTCCTCTAG
>CAYGIT010000041.1:0-18840 GCA_964349955.1 uncultured bacterium | reverse complement strand
CACGAAGCTTCCGCGCGCCCTGCCTCCGTCCGGAAAATTCTGCTGCCCCGGGCTCTTTTCTTTTTTCAAGCCCTTGGGCCGAGGCCGGCAAGGAGGGAAGCTTCTCCGGAGGCAGCTCCTGAGGCGCGTTTTTTATGGAATAAAAACGCGCCCGAAGGCGCAGAGAGGAGCATACAACCCGATATCAGATTTATGCTCCGAACGGTGCCGCAGGGGAAGCTTTCCTCCTTGACGGCACGAGCACGACCTTGCGCAGACCCGAAAAGCCGACCGAGAATCGTTAGGGAATGCGGTTATGCGATTTTGTGGATTTCGAGGGGTTGGCCGTTGCGGGTGCGGGCGAGGAGTTCTTTCCAGAGGAAGGGGCCGCCGGTTAAGGGGTGTTCGTCGTAGGGATATTTCTGGAGTTGATTCCGGTACGGGGTAAATTCCGCCATTTTTTGGGATTCGCGGGTCAATTGCTCGTAAAAGGCGGAGGGGCCGGGTTCGTGCATGAGGCGGACAATGACCACATATTGGATTCCTTTTGAACGAAGCGCCGTCAGGTCATATTCGATCAAGGGGCTTGCAAATAAAAATCGTTGTTTGGTTGGGTCTTGTGCCAGGAAATAAAGATCGTAGCCTTGTGGTTGCCCGGGAGCTGAAAGAAAATCGAGTTTTCGTTTTTGGGCGCTTGAGAAATTACCTGGGGTACTCTCGATGTCTCTCAATTTTTCTTGCACTTGCTTTTTTGAAAAAGACAGCCTTGGCATATAAAAATCCCAATCCAGGGCCATCGGAGTCTCGGATGGAATGTTTTTAAGTATCCATTCGCGGGCCAAAGTCCGGGTATCAGGTAAAAGCATGAGGCGGTCAAAAAGAACCGATTTTGCGAGATTGGGTACAAAAACAGCAAGAAAGCAAAACGGGACAAGAACAGAAGAAAATAGCCCACCTCGTTCCCCCATGCTTGAGATAAATTCAGCGCCAAAAAAGATGAGAAATGGAATCAGCGGCAGGACATAGCGGTCGTACGGTTGGCCTGCGAACACGAGGACCCCGTAATAAGTCATGACAAATAAGGCAAACGCGGTTTTTTTCGTATCAAAAGCCGGATAAATCCCGAGAATTCCTGAAAAAGCTAAAATCAAAAGCGGGATTCCGGCTGCTCCGGCAAGAGAATAACGCAAATGATGAAACCACGGCACGCCGGAATTGGAAAGGGCCTGATTCCGGAGTTCGGCGGAGAAAAAGTGGAAATCCAGGAAAGCGAAGGGATTCAAAAGAGTAAAAATGCCCAGCGCTGCAAGGGCGGCAGGCAAACCGTAAGAAAATGTTTTTTTGGGGCCGCTTTCCTTCCTGAGAATAAATGCGTAAGGGATCAGAAGCGCGGCGCCATTGTACTTGATCGCAGCGGCCAATCCGATCATTGCGCCGCATCCCAGATGGGCGATGAAACCGGGTTTTTCCAGGGCCCTGAAAAAGACGGAAAAGGCGCAGAGCATGGCAAGAATCAGGGGAATATCCGCATAAATGTAATGGGAGTCACGGACGTGGAGGAAATTAACCGCCAGGAATGCGGCGCCAAAAAGCGCCGTGAGGGAAGAGAAATAGCGGGCGACAAGGCGGTAAAATACCAGAAGCGTCAGCGTACCGGCGAGAACACCAAAAATAAAACGCGCCGTGAAATAAAAAAGGGAAGGATCGGCGTAAAAGAAAACTTCAAAGGCATGAGAATCCGCAAAGCGGCCCGTGAAATGGCCTAGCGCATACACCATCCCATAAACTCCAAAAAGCAGGTAACTCAAGAGCGGCGGAATTTTAAAGAAATGCGGGTTCAGGTCCCCCGCTCCATAGGCCAAAGCATGATTGACGACGATCGGTTCGTCGGCATGGTAGAGATGCGGGAGCCCAAACCAACTGGCCGTAAAGCGGAGCAAAAAACCCAGTAAAAGAATGACGAAAAGGCGCTGAAAACTTGTTTTCATCCCAGATCGCGATGGATCCAGCGCATCCGCACTAAATCGGAAAACATGGCCAGCGGGTCGCTGATCATGCGCACACGGCTTTGCGCGGAATTCCTCCAGATCACGGGCGTTTCAAGCACCCGATAGCCGAGCTTTTGGGCCAAAAAAAGAATTTCGGCATCAAAGCTGAATCCTTTGAGTTTTTGGCGCGAGAACAGGTCCTTCGCTGCCTTTTGGGAAAAGCATTTGAACCCGCATTGGGAATCGGAAATTCCCTTGAAGCTCAAACAGCTTGCGATTTTATTGAAAACGCGGCCCATCAGCTCGCGCAAGGCATTTTGATGGATTTCGATTTGAGCGCCCGGCAACGCGCGCGAGGCAATCACGCAGTCATAAGGGCCTTGCTCCAAGAGCTTGAGAAAACGCGCGCATTCCTCGATCGGCGTAGACAAATCCGCATCGGTGAAAAGCAGGACTTTCCCTTTTCCTGCCAGCATTCCCTGCTTTACGGAATATCCTTTTCCCTGATTGATCCCGTTCAAAAGAACAACATGATGAAATCCCGCCAGCTTATTTTTGGCCACTTCGACGGTGGCATCGGTGCTTCCGTCATCCACCACCACGACTTCGGAGGCATAATTTTGGATCCGCAACCAGGACACGATTTTTTCCAGGGTTGAGCCCAAACGGTTGGCTTCATTGTAGGCCGGAACAATGACGGAGAGAAAAGGTTCATTCATATTCAACTCGCCTTCGCCAATCCTCGAGGAGTTCGGCGAGCGCCTGAACGGCCGTCTTCCGGGGTTTCCAGCCCAAGGCCCTTATTTTTGAGGTTTTGATCCATGTTTTTTTAGGTTCGCTGGCGCGGATGCGATTTTTGGCACTCAAAACTCGCAGAGGGACTTTTGCCTTCCGGGTCAGAAAATCCGCATACCGTTTGAGTTTTTCGGGTTTTGCCGAAGCCACATTGTAAATTTCGCCGGTTTTCCCCTTTGCCAGCAAAGTGATATAAGCGCTGATCGCGTCTTCCACATGGAGAAAATCCCGCTTCAGATTCAAATTTCCCACTTGCAGGGAAGCCGCGCGCCCGCTCTTTTCCGCAAGCGCGATTTGGCGGCTCCAGTCGGAAAAGACATACGAAGCCTCTTGGCCCGGCCCCGTATGATTAGCCATCCTCGCGATCACAATATCCAGTCCGAAACGGGTAAAAAAATCAAGGCAAGCCAATTCCGCAACTCTTTTACTGGAGGCATAAGGATTTTCAGGAGCGACGGGGCCTTCTTCAGCAGCCGCCCCCGCCTGGTGAAATATTTTCCCGTAAACCTGGACCGAAGAAGCGAGTAAAAATCGCGTTTGGCAGCCGGTTTGCCGCACCGCATTCAAAAGATTTAAAGTTCCGCCCACATTCACTGAAAAAGTTTCATCCTGCAAATCCCAGGATTGCCGCGAATTGCTTTGGGCGGCCAGGTGGACAAGATAATGAGGACGAAAATCCCGTATCACCAGGATAGCATCCTTGCGGGATTTCAAGTTCAATTCAATGAGCGAATAATTCTGAGGAACTTGCTTCGGGCGCTTTACAAAAGTCCCTGCAACCCGGTATCCTTTTGAAGCCAGGCTCCGGCAGAGATATTTCCCGCTAAACCCCGTTGCCCCGGTAACAAGAACACGTTTCACGTAAAGCTCCAGCAAAGCACGTTATGGCCCGAGGAAAGAAACCAGGGAAGTATTCTGGAAAAACAATCAGCGCCTCTTGCCGAATGAGGAGATCCATTTTGGGGACTGCTTCGCTGGCCCCAAAATTAGCTCCGAATGAGGCGGCGCGTTTTGGAGGAATACTTCCCTGGCTTCTTTCCATGACCTCGAGAGGGTCCTGAAGAGCGCCAGCGCTTGAGATCCTCATCCACCATCATGGCCACAAGTTCCTGGAATGAAACCCGGGGTTTCCATTTGAGTTTCCGCGCAGCCAGCGATGCATCCCCGCGAAGCACATGAACCTCGGCGGGCCGGTAAAGGGATTTGTCGATCATCACGTGCTTTTTCCAATCCAGGCCGGCATGCCGGAAGGCCGACGCCGCGAACTCGCCCACGGTATGGGTATGGCCGGTGGCCACAATAAAATCCTCGGGCTTCGTCTGCTGGAGCATGCGCCACATCGCGTCCACATAATCCCCGGCAAAACCCCAGTCACGCTTGGCATGAAGGTTCCCGAGTTTTAAATGCGAAGCAAAGCCGAGCTTGATTTTCGCCACCGCATCGGTGATTTTACGGGTCACGAATTCTTTGCCGCGGCGCGGCGATTCATGATTGAAAAGAATTCCTGAAACTGCAAAGAGATTATAACTCTCCCGGTAATTGATCGTGATCCAGTGGCCATAGAGTTTTGCGACACCGTAAGGACTGCGCGGATAAAACGGGGTTTTTGGAGTTTGCGGCGTACACGGGGCATGGCCAAACATTTCACTGGAAGAGGCCTGATAGAACCTGATTTTCCGGTCAATCAGCTTGATGGCTTCCAGCATCCGCGTGACGCCGAGTGCGGTGTATTCGCCGGTCAGGACCGGCTGGTCGAAAGATGTCGGAACAAATGACTGGGCAGCGAGATTGTAAACTTCCGCGGGTTGAATGGCTTTGATAAGATTGATGATCGAAAGCTGGTCCAGCAAATCCGCCTGGACAAGATGGATCGCCCCCATGAGGTGCTGGATACGCTCAAACGTCTCCGTGCTGGAACGGCGGACCATGCCATAGACTTTATACCCTTTTTCGAGTAACAATTCTGCAAGGTAAGAGCCGTCCTGGCCCGTGATTCCGGTAATCAGTGCGGTTCTTTTTTTCATACAAAAACCCCGTCTTTTTTAAAAAAATCAATAGTCTTGCGCAATCCGGCTTCAAGCGGGACTTTCGGTTCCCATCCCAAAAGAGTCCGCGCCCGGGTAATATCCGGCCGACGCTGTTTGGGGTCATCCTGCGGTAAGGGTTGAAATTGAATCGTGCTGCGGCTTCGAGTCATTTTAATGATCATCTGTGCAAGCTGCAGAATCGTCATTTCATTCGGATTTCCGATATTCACAGGATCATTGAGATCCGAAAAAACAAGTTTTTCCAGGCCATCGACCAAATCGTCGACGTAACAAAAACTGCGTGTCTGGGACCCGTCACCAAAAATAGGAAGAGCCTCATCTTTCAGCGTGCTTGCGATAAAAGCCGGAATGGCGCGCCCGTCCCGCAAGCGCATGCGGGGACCAAAAGTATTAAAAATACGCACGATTTTGGTGTTCACATGATGCACTTGATTGTAAGCCATGGTCATGGCTTCGGCGAAACGTTTGGCCTCATCATAGACGCCCCGGGGCCCTACCGGATTGACATTTCCCCAGTAATCTTCCTTTTGGGGATGAACCAGAGGATCTCCATAAATCTCGGACGTGGAGGCCAGCATAAAAACCGCGTTCTTGGCTTTGGCAAGGCCCAGCGCATTATGCGTCCCCAAAGCGCCGACCTTCAACGTCGGAATCGGATGATTGAGGTAATCGATGGGGCTGGCCGGCGATGCAAAATGAAGGATGTAATTCAGACGGCCCGGGACTTCAATGTGAGTGCTGATATTGTGTTCCATCAGCTCAAAACGCGGATTTCTCTTCAGCGGCTCAATGTTCCGGGGATTTCCGGTGATGAAATTATCTACCGCAATGACCCGGAAACCCAGCCCGAGAAAACGCTCGCACAAATGAGACCCGATGAAGCCGGCGCCGCCGGTGATAAGCGCTACCTTTTCAGTCATGACTTAGCACGTCATTCCCGCATGATTTTAGGCGGGAATCCAAAGTCCTGATCCCCGACAAAATCATTCGGGGATGACAATACTTATTTGGAATGATATTCATTCAAAAACCAATCCACGGTCTTTTTGAGGCCTGGGTGAAAACGTGTCTGCACTTTGAAACCTAAAAGTTTTTGGGCCTTCCGGATATCGGCATAAGTCCGGCGCACATCGCCCGCCCGCTTTGGCGCAAAAATGGGCTTCACGCCTTTGATTTTCAGGATTTCCTTGAGGCTATTAAAAATATCCAGCACCGAATATTCATCATGGCAGGCAATATTAAACGTTTCTCCAGAAACTGACGCTGGGGCTTTCATGGCGCAAAGATTGCCTTCCACCACATTGTCCACATAGGAAAAATCGCGCGACTGCTTGCCGTCCCAGTGAATCACCGGCGATTGTTTTTTGAGGAGACAATCGATCAAAATGGGGATCACGGCCGAGTATTTTGACTCCGGATTTTGCCGCGGGCCGAAAACATTGAAATACCGTAAGCTGACGGTGGAAAGGCCGTAGAGATGGGTGAATTGATTGCAATAATATTCCCCCATAATCTTCGAGGCCGCATACGGAGATTCCGGCAAGGGCCGGTCGGCTTCGCTGGACGGAAATTTTTCTGTATTCCCGTAAACCGAAGAGGACGAAGTGGAAATCACCCGCGCGACTTTTGCGTCGCGCGCCGCAATCAAAATCCGCAGGGTTCCCGTCACATTGACATCATTCGTATCCATCGGATTGTCCACGGAACGGAGAACCGCCCGGTTGGCCGCCAAGTGAAAAACAAAACGGGCGCCACGGACCGCTTTTTTGACATCCGCGTCCTTGCGCAAATCCCCTTTCTGGAAATCAAGGCTGCCTTTTTGCCTGTCAAGATTTTTGAGCTTTCCCGTGGAAAGATTGTCCAACACGCGAACAGGAAAACCGCGCTGTAAAAGAGCCTCCACAATATGCGATCCGATAAAACCGGCGCCGCCGGTCACCAGGCACAATTCACGTTTTTTCATCATAACCTCACAATTTTGTCTGATTTGAAAGTTTTAAACGCATTCCGGGTATCATAAATAAGCCTGCTGCTCCGGGCTATAAGCGGATAATTGAATTTCGAATGGTCGGTGGTCAGGATCACCAGGTCCTGATTTTTGAGAACTGCGGGAGTCAGCGGCAGGCTCTTTAGCGACAGGCCTTCGTGAGTGATTGAAGGCACATAGGGATCATGATAGGAAACCTTCGCGCCCAAATGCTTGAGATGAACAAGGATATCAAGCGCCGGAGATTCCCGCGTGTCGGATACGTTTTTCTTGTAGGTCAGTCCCAGCAACATCACTTTGGAACGGCTGATCGCCTTTCCCGCATGCTGGTTCAGCGCATACACCGACTGCGAAATCACATACTGGGGCATTTCGGAATTCTGGCGCCGGGCCAGGTCGATAAAATGAAGGTCGGAACCATGCAAGCGCGCTTTCCAGGAAAGATAAATGGGATCAATACCGATGCAGTGGCCGCCGATGCCGGGGCCCGGATAAAAAGGCATGAACCCGAAAGGCTTGCTCTTTGCGGCATCAATGGCTTCCCAGATATTGACTTTGAGATTATTGGCCGCGCGCGCAAGCTCGTTGATGAGCCCGATATTCACAATCCGGAAAGTGTTTTCCAGCAGTTTGGCCATTTCGGCGGTGCGGGAGGAACTTACGGACACCACTTGGGGCGTAATGCTTCCATAAAGCAGCGCGCCCAGGCGGGTGCAGGCCGGGGTAATGCCGCCCACCACTTTGGGAATATTGCAGGTTTTAAATTTTGGATTTCCCGGGTCGATGCGCTCCGGCGAAAAACAAAGAAAAAACTCCTCGCCCACTTTCAGGCCTGATTTTTCAAGGGTGGGCAAAATGACTTCTTCCGTGGTTCCCGGATAAGTCGTGCTTTCTAAAATAACGAGCTGGCCCGGGTGAAACCGGTCACTGACCGCCTGGGCCGCTGAAACAATGTAGGAAATATCGGGGTCTTTAAAACGGTTAAGCGGCGTCGGAACGCAAACAATCGCGACATCCACTTCAGAAAGGGAATCATACCCGCAGACAGCCTTCAAATGCCCATTGCGAACGGCTTTTTTCAATTCCGCCGAGGGTAGGTCCGCAATATAGGACTCCCCTTTTTCGATGGCGCGGATTTTTTTGGCATCGATGTCAATGCAGGTGACAAAAAAGCCTTTTTTGGCAAAAGCATGGGCGAGCGGCAGGCCGACATAGCCCAGGCCGATGATGCCGATCCTGGCCTTTTTATTTTTTAATTTATGCTCAAGTTGCTTTTCGTATGAACTCATCGGCTGTATTCCTGCATGCGAAATTCTTTCAAAAAATCCGCAAGCGCTTCCTGCCAGGGCCTGAACTCAATCCCTAACTTCTCCCTGGCTTTTGTCAGTGATAATACCGAATTATGGGGCCGGCGGGCCGGACGGTCAAGCTGGAAACTTGAAATCGGAACGACTTCGGATTCTTCCCCGGCCAGTTTCAAGACGGTCCGGGCAAAGTCCGCCCAGCTTACCGTGCCCTGATTTGCAAAATGAAAAATTTCCCGGTTCCACGGTTTGAACCCTGCGGGATTTTTTTTAAAAAGGCCGGCAAAGGCTTCCGCCACGTCTTTTGTATACGAGGGCCGGCCTACCTGATCATTGACCACTTCGAATTTTTTTTGGCGGGGTGCTCTTTCGAGAATCGTGCGGGGAAATGATTTCCCGTGAAATCCGTATAACCATGTCAGGCGAACAATCCAGTAATCGCTGGCGTTTTCCCTGACATATTTTTCAGCAAGGACCTTGCTGTCGCCATAGACATTCAGCGGACAGGGAGGATCATTTTCCAGGTATTCCCCATTTTTTTCGCCGTTAAAAATATAGTCGGTGCTAAAAAAGACCACAAAGGCGCCGGCTTCATTCGCGCTGTCGACCACATGCCGTGTGACATCGACGTTTCCCTGGATTGCAAGGTCCCGCGCCGACTCGCAGGCATCGACATTGGTCATGGCGGCAGCATGAAAAATCAAACCGGGTTTTTGTGAGGAAATCAGATCTTTCGTGGCGGAGCGGTCGGAAAGGTCGGTCTGGTCATACGAAATTTGCAAATGGGGGGCCGGCGTGATCCCTGCTCCGGTGACGTCTGAAAAAGGGCTTAGGGCCTTTGCCAAATCGGTCCCCAGCATTCCTCCCGCACCGGTGATGAGAACTTTCATTTGACCGTGAATTTATCTTTTTTGAGCGGCTTCCACCATTCGGGATGCTGCGTGTACCATTCAATTGTTTTTCGCAAGCCTTTTTCCCAATTCCCGGAAGGCTGAAATCCCAAGCGCTTGATTTTTTCGATATTCACACTGTAGCGAAAATCATGCCCTAGGCGGTCTTCCACATACCGGATCGAAGCCTCGCCAGCGCCCATGAGTTTTAAAATGGCATGCGTCAGGTCGAGATTGCTGATTTCATTCCCGGCTCCGATATTGTAAATTTCACCGTCCTGGCCGCGGTCAAATACTAATTCGAGCGCAGCGCAATGGTCCTCAACATAAATCCAGTCCCGCTGGTTCTTTCCGGTGCCATAAAGAGGAACGGTCTTGCCTTCAAGAAGATTCGTCACAAAGAGCGGGATCACTTTTTCGGGAAACTGGTTCGGGCCGTAATTATTCGTGCAGCGGGTCACGATCACGGGCTGTTTGTAGGTTTTCCAGTAGGAAAGCACGAGCAAATCGCTGGCGGCCTTGGCCGCCGAATAAGGGCTGCTCGGGTCCACCGGATCCTTCTCCCCCGCAGAACCGGTTTGAAGAGAACCGTACACTTCATCGGTCGAGACATGGATGAAACGCTTGACCTTGTGGCGCCGGGCAGCTTCGATCAGGACTCGGGAACCGAAAACATTGGTCATCAAAAAATCTTCGGCATTTTCAATCGACCGGTCCACATGGGTTTCGGCGGCAAAATGCACGACCGCATCTGATTTTGCCATCAAGCGGTCTACGGCCTTTTCATCGCAAATATCGGCTTGTGCGAACTCGTAGCGGGGATCAGTTTCGAGGGACCGGGTATTTTCCCGGTTACCGCAATAAGTGAGTTTGTCGAGGTTGAGGACTTTCCAGTCCGGACGGGCCCGGTGAAAGCGATGGACAAAATGGGAACCGATAAATCCTGAACCGCCCGTGACGAGAAGCGTTTTCACCGGGAACGGGAATCTTTGCGCGCCACCAGGCAATTGGCATAATGCAGCGACTCGAATGTTCCGGCATCCGTCCAAAAACCTTTCAGAATATCGTATTCCAGAAGGCCGCGATCCAGGTAAGCGTTATTGACATCCGTGATTTCAAGCTCGCCCCGGCGGGAAGGCTTGAGCGTGCGGACGATTTTAAACACATCCGCATCGTACATGTAAACGCCCACGACCGCATAAGGCGTTTTCGGATGACGCGGTTTCTCGATGATTTTCGTGATTTTTTTTCCCTGAAATTCCGCCACGCCGAAACGCTGGGGATCGGATACTTTTTTCAGGAGAATTCTCGCCCCCGAAGGCTGTTTTGAAAATTGCTTCACGCTTTCGGCAATCGAATCTTCGAGGATATTGTCTCCGAGAACGACGACGATTTTATCATTGTCCGCAAAATGCTCGGCAAGCGCGAGCGCATGGGCAATGCCGCCCTCCCCTTCCTGATAGGCATAATTGACATGGCTCAACCCGAATTCTTTTCCATTTCCGAGCAGCTTCAAAAAGTCTCCGGCAGAATTCCCTCCGGTAACCAGCAAAATATCCTGAATGCCGGCCTGTACCAAAGTCTGGATGGGATAGTGGATCATCGGCTTGTTATAAATAGGAAGGAGATGCTTATTGGTAACCTTTGTAAGCGGAAATAACCGGCTGCCCAATCCTCCGGCAAGAATAATGCCTTTCACTGGATTTTCCTGCCCATCGCGTGATACTGAAACCCTATTTTTTTAATTTCCACGGGATTCAAAACATTCCGGCCGTCAAAAATAACCGGATGCCGCATCAGCTTTTTAATGCGTTTGTAATCGAGCTGGGCAAATTCATCCCATTCGGTAAGAATCGCAAGCGCGTCCGCATTCTTGGCCACTTCATAGGCTTTTTGTTTGAAAACCACCTTTTTAAAAATTGTTTTAGCCCGGGGCATGGCTTCCGGATCATAGGCCTGGATGCGCGCGCCTTCTTTTTCAAGCGCCTGGATAATATCGATCGAGGGAGCAAAACGCATGTCATCGGTATTGGCTTTGAACGCAAGCCCCAGGACGCCGATGGTTTTATTTTTCAGGTTCCAGAGAACATTCATAATTTTACGGACAAAATACATTTTCTGGTCTTCGTTCGCATTCAAAACCTCGCGAAGAATCGCGGCGGGAACGCCGAGCTTTTCTGCCATATGGGCAAAAGCCGAAAGGTCTTTCGGAAAACAAAATCCGCCAAAACCGATTCCGGCCTTGAGAAAGCTTGGCCCGATGCGGGGATCCAGGCCCATTCCCTGGGCCACGCTTTCGATGTCGGCGCCTACGGCATCGCAAACCCGGGACACGAGATTGATAAAACCAACTTTCGTGGCAAGAAAAGAATTGGAAGCATGCTTGATAATTTCCGCGCTCTTGAGATCGGTGACGAGAATGGGCGCGGTAAATGGCTCGTAGAGCTTGCGCAGCAATTTTTCCGCCCGGGGACTTGAAACTCCAAGCACAATCCGGTCCGGATGCAAAATATCATGCACCGCCGAACCCTCCCGGAGGAATTCCGGATTGGAGGCGACATCAAACAAGGATTCCTTTGGCTGAATGGCTTTGATGGTTTTGTGGATCCACTCCCCGGTTTGCACCGGGACCGTACTCTTTTCGACAATCAACCGGTACTCTTTCAAACGCTTGGCGATTTCCTGCGCTACGTTTTCCACATAGGAAAGATCGGCTTCCCCGTTATCCCTTGGCGGAGTATTGACGCAAATAAACAAGACCTCGCAGCGGCGCACCGCAATCTCGATCCTGGAATCAAAAGAAAGGCGTTTCCGGGCAATATTTTCTTTGATTAGTTCATCAAGGCCAGGCTCATAAATAGGCGATTTGCCCTGATTCAGCAATTTGAGTTTTTCAGGATCATTATCAATGCAGAGAACTTCATGTCCCAGGGAGGCAAAGCAAGCTCCGGTAACAAGGCCGACATATCCGGATCCGATAATGGCGATTTTCATCGGCTTCAGGCCTGTCCCGCTGGAAGAATCGGCGAAAAATAACCTTCGGGGTAAATCGACTGAACCGATTCCTTGTTGGAGCCTGCCACCGTGTCTCCCAGGCGGGGTGGCCCGAAGGAAGACCGCCGGCCGGCCCGCAGATCCAGTTGAGGAAACGCCTTGAGGTGAAAATTGAAAAAGATTTCATTGCCCGTGGAATCAATCGCCGAAGAAGTGCGGTTATACCCGAAATCGAGAATAAAATCGTGAAGGTCGCGCCGGGCCATGACCTGCCACTCGTCGAAATTATTTTTGTTGTACCGGATATGGCCGCCGACGGTCCATAAAGGATTGACAATGTATTCAATCTGAAAAACGGCCTGGTCACTGGCATCGATATCGACAAATTTTCCGACCGACCGGTGGCCGAATATAAAATTCCATTTTTTCAGCTTGAAAATCAGATCCTGATTGACGACGCGCAAGGAATGCTTTTCGACGTCGAATTCCATGCGGGCTTCATACTGAAGCCACTCGTAAGGCCGGAGAACAACTTCCTGGCCAAAAATGGTGAAAGCGCTTTGCGAACGGTTATCCTGATAGGGGGCAAATAAAGTTCCCAGTGCCCGCCCATCGGGCTTGATTTCATAGCTCAAATAAGTATTCAGGCTCACCACGTCGACCCGTTGCACCCGCCCGTTGACAACCCGTTTGGTTTGAAAACGGTTTTCCACGCCGGCCGTAAAAACATCCGCATCATCCAGCCGGTCAATGGAGTCAAAATTCGTCAATTTCTCACTTCCAAGTGTCGACGCGCGGCGCGTATATTGAAAACTCGGCTCGATGATATGGCGAAGCTGATTGATTTCAATGCCCGCTTTTTGAAAGCTCACCGGATACGTTTTATAAACATGCGTGCGCAAATCCACGCCGCCACCGCCGATTACCCGGAACCGGTTTGCATCGGAATCCAGAGTCCGGCTGTAGTCGGTCATGCGAAAATTGACAAAAGGAGTGAGTTTGATATTGCGCCAGTTCCGGGGGACCGACCATTCCTGAAAAAAATCGGTGCGAACTGACGTTTCATCGTAAGAGGCGCGGGTAAATTTCTTGCTGAGATTGGCAAAGCTAAGCTGATTTTCATAAAAGACGCCCGGAGTAAAAAAAGGCTGATTTTTCCAGTCGAAGCGTATTTCCGGCTGGCGCTCCACGAGAGATTCGAAAGTATTCATTTTTCTCTCGACATGCGCCAATATCCCGAAGCGCTCGTTGTTTTTCGTCAGCGTCACGAAGGACTGGGGTTCCAGTTCGCTGCGGTGTTCTTTATAGAAGAAGTCCTGAAGAAAATATTCGTCTTCGATCCGGTTATAGCGCATGATCAAATTGGTATTGGGGTCAAAATCCGTGCGGTGAAGCCAGGTCACACGCCCGCGCAGGCGGTCCTGCTTTTCGTCAAAAGGATTGTCGGTATTGGCGGCCTTGGGCGCGCGCTTGTCCTGGGTCAGGTAGGTTTTGATCAATCCGCGGGCTTTCTTACCAAAGTTGTAATTGAAATCCACGCCGCCACCCACGCCGCGCTTGGAGCGCCAGTCCAGATGAAATTTCCCATGAATATACTTGTTGATGCTGAAGCCTTTACTGGTTTCGATATAGGCGCCGAAACGGGACTGATATCCCCCGTTGACCACAAACGGAAGATTATCGGCTTCATGAAGAGGAATGGAAAGATAGGGCCACCAGAAAATTGTCTTGCCGAGCACCACGATTTTCACATTCCAGGCAATCATTTTATCATTGTCATAAATCGTGATTTTTTTGGCCTGAATGTCGTAATGCGGCTTTTCAAGATCGCAGGTGGTGATATGCCCATTCTGGATGACCTTGACGCCTTTGCGGACTTGCTGGATATCGGATCCGGTGATGAACCATGGGGTGGCTATGGCCCGGCCATTCGGAAAACTGGCGGTCCCGCGGCCAAAATCATAATAGACCACTTCCCCTTGCGCCACCGGATGGTCATGGCGAAACACAAACACATGCCCTTTGGCCAACACTTTCTTGTTTGCCGTTTCCACTTCCGCATAGTCGCTGCTGATGCGCATGTCTTCGTGATGGATCGTGACATTTCCGCGCGCAATGACTTTTTTATTGGGGCGGTCATACTCCAGCGTGTCCCCCACGACATCGACTTTGGCCGTTTGCGCGGCAAAAATATCGCTAAGGGGAAGATCCCGGTTGGATTGCTGGCGAGTCTTGGAGGGTTCGGAAGGCTCCGGAGCCGCGAGAGCTCCGCCTGAAACCAGAACCACGGCAATTAGGGCAAAAAAGCGGGCAAAAAACTTCATACGTTTATTTTATAAATCCTGATAAAACATAATCCGGTTCCGGCCTTCTTCTTTGGCGCAATAAAGGGCCCGGTCCGCGCATTGGATCAGATCAAAGGCAAGCTGCGCAGTATCTGCGGAAGCGGGCCCCTGCTGCGCATCCTCCGGAAATAAGGCAATGCCGATACTCACCGTCACCTTGGTCTGATCGTTGAAAACTTTAAATTGATGCCGCGCAATACTGCTGCGGATACGCTCGGCCACTTCGTAGGCCCCGATTTTTCGCGCATCCGGAATGACGACCACAAACTCTTCGCCGCCGTAACGGGCAACAATGTCAACTTTGCGGAGACTCTCGCAAAGCATCTGTGCGACTTGCTTTAAGGTGGCGTCGCCCGCCAAATGTCCGTATTCGTCATTATATCTTTTGAAAAGATCAATGTCTAACATTAATACGGCAAGGGGAAGGCCATACTTGATGCTCCGCTTCAGCTCCTCGTCAAAGCGCACATGAAAATGGCGGCGCACAAAAACCCCGGTAAGGCCGTCGCGAATGGAAAGCTCCTTGACCGTTTCATACAACTTTATTTTTCTTACCTGCAGGGCCATGTAAGCGGACAAAACTTCGAATTTCACCAAATCGTCCGGGTGAATGCCCTCCACCATGATCGCCGCCGCCATTTCTCCCTCCGCGAGCAACGGAAAAATCAGGTTCCGGTCATTTTGAAGCATTTTTTTGGATTCGCGCACGGCAGCAATCTGTTGTTTTTCATTTTCTGAAAGCTCTTCGGAAAAAGGGGCCTGGTAACGGTCTCCACTGGAAGCCGAAATGACGCATCGGGCGGCTGAAATATCCTGCCCCGGTTCAAAAAGAAAAATCCTGAAGCGCTGAAAGGGAAGTTCCGGGAGGACTCTCTTGTCCAAAAGATCCTGGATCGCCTCATAGCTAAGAGAGTCATTGAAATCGCGGGCAATTTCAAAAAGACTCAACAGGCCCGCCACCTGCTTTTCAAGATGGTGCAAACTTTCAAGCCGCGAATGATGTTTTTGCTGAAGCTGGGTCAATTCTTCCTGCGACTGTTTGGCCAGGCTTGTCTGGCGAACCAGCACGCGATGCCAATGCTTGCGGTAAAGAAAAAAGGCGCCAATCAAGGCAAAGCTTCCAGCCCCCAAAAAAAGGGTCTCAAGCGTGCGATGCGAGGCAGCATAAAAAAAATAAGAAACGGCAAGCACAAGGACAGGAATCCCCAAAAGGGATGGAAAGACCACTATTAATAGAAGGGCCGGCAGGATTAAAAGCGGAAAGAGAATGTAAAAGGCAAGCGCGAGCCCGCTCATGGCCTTGAGCGTGACAAAAAGCGTCAGCAGGAGAAAGCCCGCAAAGGCCAAAGGGCGCTTCAGCATACCCGGTTCCTTCCCTGCTTTTTGGCCTGATAAAGGGCCTGGTCCGCCTGCTCAACGAGGGCCTCAAAATCCAGGGTATCTTGAGGGAAATTGGAAACTCCGATTGAAACCGTCATTGTGATGCGCTGGCGCCGGACCATAAAAGGCGTTTGTTCGACCGTTGCGCGTATTTTCTCCGCCAGCGCTACCGCATCTTGTTTAGGAGTCTCCGGAAGAAGAACCGAAAATTCCTCTCCGCCATAGCGCGCCACAATCGCCCCTTCGCAAACCCTCCGCAAAATATTGGCAAATTCCACCAGCATCAAATCCCCCGCCGCATGCCCATGGCGGTCATTGCATTCCTTGAAATGGTCCAGATCGCACATCAAAAGGGAAAGCGGCCGCTGCGTCAAAAGCACGCGCCGGTGCTCTTCTTTCAGGCGTTCAAAAAAATAACGCCGCACATAGAGATTCGTCATGGAGTCGCGAATCGCCAGTTCTTCGGTCTGTTCGAAAAGCATTGCATTGGAAAGCGCCGAGGAAGCTAGCACCGCAATCGTGTCCAAAAGCCGCAAGTCATCATTGCTGAAGGCTTCCCGGGCTCCCGATTGGATCCGTAACGTGCCGATAATGCGCCGCTCATGCGCCAGCGGGGCAATGATCAAGCTGCGCACATTCTCAAGCCGCGACGTTTCTTTGACATCGAAACGAAAGTCCTGCTGAATATCGTTGATGATCAGCCGCCGTTGATTTTTGATGACCCAAAAATCAAAGAGATCTCCTTCATATTGAAGAACAGGTTTGGCTTGCTGACGGGAAATCCATTTAAAGCCGGCGATCGAAAGGCTGGTTCCTCCGGCATGCGCAAGTGAAATCATGATCGAATCCCCCCTGCCCACAAAATCGTACGCGCGGTTGACGATCATTCCGGCGAGCTCGGAAACCGAAAGAGACCCGGCAAGCTCTTCGGCCAGTTTGCGCAGATTGTAGTAGGTGGAATATTTGTCGAAAAGAATGCTGATGCCTTCGCCTTTGGATTTGTGAGACACCTCCAGATCATTTTTATCATTCTGGAAATGCTCGCGGTCGACACCGGAGGTGGCCGCCTGGTTTTCGTAAATCTGGTCGAGGCGTGCGAGGACAAAACAAAAAACGGCATACTCCGGGATCAGCCAGCCGAGCAGGGACGCAGAGGAAACCCCGATGGCGAAAAAAACGATGATGGAAGCAATGAAAGCGAGGATCATGCCTCCGGCAAAACCGAAACTGTACCAGGTCCCTAGGAGGGGGAAAAGAAACGCGGCCAGCGCAAGGGCAATATGGGTCAGCTCTCTTTCCGGTTCAATGGTGCCTTTGAGCGCGGCAAGCGAAAAAAGGACCTGAACCCCAAGCAGGCAGGCCGCGAGAACTGAAAAACCGAAAATAATCTGCCGCCGGGAGACTGGCCCCATGGGGGGATGCGAAACTAAAAAATCGCGCTTTCGGTTTCGGGATCGAAGAAATGGGCTTTGCTCATATCAAAGACGACCTGCAAATCCTGGTTCACCGTGGCGGTGTCCTGATTGGAAACCCGGGAGACAAAACTATTGTTTCCGGCATTGAGATAGAGAAAAATCTCGGCTCCCATCGGCTCCACAATATCCACGGTAGCCGTGATCGTAAACTCCGGACGCGCATCCTGCGCGAAGATCTTGTCGTAAATATCCTCCGGACGGATCCCGAAAATCACATTCTTGTCGCGGTACGCCTGGATCCGCGGATGGTGCTGGGGAAGAAGGCGCAGTTTGATCCCCTTGTCGGAGAAGAAAAGATCGCCGTTTTGGGCCACGATTTTCCCGGTCAAAAAATTCATGGGCGGCGAGCCGATGAATCCTGCCACAAATTTATTTTTGGGGTTCTCGTATAAATTGACCGGATCGGAAACCTGCAGAATATCCCCGTTTTTCATGACCACGATGCGGTCGCCCAGCGTCAGCGCCTCGACCTGGTCGTGCGTGACATAAATCATGGTGCTTTGCAAACGGTTATGCAGTTTCTGGATTTCCATTCGCATCTGGCCCCGGAGTTTTGCGTCCAGATTCGAGAGGGGCTCGTCGAACAAAAAGACTTTGGGTTTGCGGACGATGGCGCGGCCCACGGCCACACGCTGGCGCTCGCCGCCCGACAGATCTTTAGGTTTACGTTTGAGGTATTGACCAAGCCCTAAAATTTCAGCAGCCTCCTGGACACGGCGCTCGATTTCCTTTTTCGGGTAGTGCCGGAGCTTGAGCCCAAAGGCAAGATTGTCATAAACCGTCATGTGCGGATAAAGCGCGTAATTTTGAAACACCATCGCAATATCGCGGTTTTTGGCCGGCACTTCATTGACGCGCTGATTATCAATCAGGATATCGCCGGAACCGACCTCTTCGAGGCCCGCGATCATCCGCAAGGTCGTCGATTTTCCGCAGCCCGAGGGACCCACCAGGACCACAAATTCCTTGTCCTTGACCTCGAGGCTGATGTTATTGACGGCAAGCTGGGCGTTGCCCTCATACTGTTTGGAAAGATTCCGTATCTCTACCGTTGCCATGTGCCTCCCGATGAATTTCTAATCAAAATATTCAAGTAACCGGTGAAGTTCGTTTTTTAAATTGTGGCGGCTGACCACGAGGTCAATCATCCCATGGTGCAAAAGAAACTCCGAAGTCTGAAAATCTGACGGAAGTTTTTGGCGAATGGTCTGCTCAATGACCCGGGGTCCCGCAAAACCGATGAGCGCGCCGGGCTCTGCAATAATTACATCTCCCAGAGAAGCATAACTGGCCATGACTCCGCCCATGGTCGGATTCGTCAAAACCGAAATAAACGGTTTCCGTATTTTCTGGAAAAAGGAAAGCGAGGCCGAGGTCTTGGCCATTTGCATCAGGCTAAGAGCGCCTTCATACATGCGGGCGCCGCCGCCGGAACCTGAAATAATAATCAGAGGCATTTTATTTTCCGTGGCATGCTCCACGAGGCGGGTAATTTTCTCTCCGACAACCGAGCCCATCGACCCCATGATAAAACGCGAATCCGTCACCCCGAAAGCAACGGTTTCCCCGAAAATTTTTCCTTCTCCGGTGATACAAGCTTCTTTCAGCCCGGTTTTTTTCTGGTCCTGTTTGATTTTTTCGATGTAAGACTTAAC
>CAYGIT010000040.1:6092-19043 GCA_964349955.1 uncultured bacterium | reverse complement strand
GAGCGGATCACCCGCAAAGTGTCTTCCAGTTTCTTTTCAACCCGGTTGATTGTTTGCATTGCCTCTTCGGATTTGTTGAAATAAGGCCGGTATTGCTGCAATAGAAACAGCATGGCCGGCAGGCCGTTTTCAAGCCATTGCGAGAGCTGCCCGTGAGGTTCGGGAACCCACTGGTTTTTCTCTTTCTCAATCACCCCTTGAATATTCCTCTGCCGCACTCTCATGCTGGATGGAGTAAAATCGGCCGAAAGCAGTCGGTCCCACTCTTCCTCAAACCGGGGCAGATTGCCGCTGCGCAGAAGGAAATACATCATTTCGATCTGGATCTTCATCGGAAACAGGCCGATCATGTCGACTTTGTGGAAAACCTTGTATAATTCCACAATAAGATTATAAACAGGCAGTCTTCCGGATTCCCAGGGCCGGTCCTGCCGGGAAAAAGCAATTTTCTGAAGGTCCAGGATCATGGATGTCAAAATGCTGATGGCATGGGCTTGAGTGTCATCCGTCCCCTTTGGATTAGGGTATTGATTTTGAAAATGAGTGCTGATCCGCCGGTTGAGTGAGTTCGACAGGCGGGTTATCTTTTCTTCCGATCCGTTTTCATCCCACTCCCCTACCCCCGTTTTGAGGATCCATTCAACATCTTTCGCGAGCTTTCTCTGCAATCTTTCAAGCCGCTTGCCTTCCTGCAATCGTAAAAGGCGGTCTTTTTCCATCAGCTCTTTGAAGACATCCGCCATTCTCGAATCATCGATGCCAAGCGCATTGAGAATCCGGACGGCAAATTTTCCTGACTGAAGCTCCCGGTCGATTCTTTTGTCAATGTCGTGAAAAACCACTCCCCTTCTCGCCGGCGTTTCATAGTCAAACTCTTTGACCATGTGTTGATATAAATCCATCAGATGGTTTGCCGCGAGCAAATGGAAGGCCGCAATCGCCTGATGAAGAGGGTCCGCGGGATCAAGCGCCCGCAGTAATTTGCTCGAAAAAGTTCCGGCCTCCCGGCGAAAGGAAATTTGAATAATCCTGCGGATGTCCTTCGGACTTTGGTCTTTGGCCCCCGGGAAGAAAAACATGGGCAAATCCATTCCAACCCCGGTCATTCTCTCTTTGATTTTTTTCAATTCATCGGCAATGACAATCCCGCGGCTTTTTGAAGAAATTGATTCGAGGTATTTCATTGTCGAATTCATCATTTTCACGGCCTTTTCCGCGCCGGCATAGTCATACAATTCTCTCAACGCGCGGGCGATCTGATAAAGCGCTCCTGAAAATTCGCCCAATTCTTCAAGATTTTTTTGCGTTTGTTTTTCATCCGCCAGATTTGCATCCAGCGCATTAAAAACCTCGATGAAATCTTCTCCCCCATTTTTAGAAATAAGAGCCATGAATTCGCCGCCCTTTTTCAGAAAATCCTTTTTTGCGCCAATTGCATAATTCTTCCTTAAAATAGACACGGCATGTTCAATCCCCTGCGCGAGCGCGTCCACCTTGTCTATTCTCCCGGCAAGATCGACCTCATTTTCAAGTTTGCGCGTAACGCTGACCTCCGTCAGCAGGTCCTGCAGATTTATTATTTTTTTTGTAAATCCATACTCTCTTGCTTGGAGAATCTTTATAGCTTCCCTGAAGTTTTTTAAACTCTTGAGCCTCTCTTCGTCGCCGGGTAAATTCAACTCGCGCTCAAGCAGCCCTTTCTGATATTGCCCCTGCGCAGGCTTGAAAAGCAAAAAAGAGGGATAAACCCCCGGCGGAATCGTTTCCCGAAAATCATCCGGCACTTTCCATGCCCGCGCTTCGGAGCGGGGCTTTTGAGAACGCTTTTCCTTCAGCAGACGGTCCACCCGGCTGCCCAACGATGAAAAAGCGTTTTCGGCCGCCTGCGAAATGGTTTTATCGCTCTTCATAATCAAGGCGGCAAGCGTCAGAGCCGCCATATCCGGCGGGCCATTCTTGGCCAATTCGTTTATGGCTTGAATCAGAATAGAAGGGTCTGTGTTGAAATCAAAAATAGTATCGATCAGAGCCTGAATCGCTTCTTTGCCCTTTTTCTCGTCTTGCCCGATCTGGCCGAGCGCCTTAATCGCTTTTTGACGCAAAAACTTCGGTGTTTTGGGGGACTTTAACAACCGGACAAGGGCCGGCGTATCTTTGTATTTTTCAAAAAGTCCGATCAAACTATAAACCACAAAAGGTCCGGAGAGGGAATCTTTGGCCATTTTATCCAACACAGGCGCAACCGTATTTCTCTGATCTTCTGGAAGAGCAAGTAAAGCTCGTACGGCCGCAAAGCGGACTTTTTGACTTGGATGAACAAGAGCCAGAACCATGGTGTTCACAAGCGTCTCGTGAAGACGCAGCCGGCTTCCCTTTTGCCCTACCATCCCCAGCCGATCAAGGAACCGTATCAGGTCATTTTCGATTTCAGGCGTATCGTGAGGCAAGGTCAGTTTAACCTCATCCGTCTTGTGATCGTATAAAACAGAAAAATCCTTAATTCCCCGGTGAAAGACGAATGCGGTATAAACGGTCGTCACATCCATAGGGCTTGAATTGTCCTCAAGAAAACCGTTGAGTTTTCGAACCCTGTTTTTTAACGCTTTTGGGTCCATCTCGTCAAATTCCATCGTCCCGATATCGAGAACCAATTGGGTGATTTTTCTTTCCCGCTCCAAGGCATCTGTCCGCATCTCAGAGCGGGCAAAAGAAACCGTACCTCTCGGTGTCACAAAATTTCTTGGGCGGCCTTCCACCACGATATTGCTTAATGTGTGGTTCAATACGTAGGGGGTTTCCTCTTCCATTCCCTCCGGAGAAACTCGGCGTATTTGTCCCTGTCCACCGATTGAAATCACTTGTCCTGATTCAAAAGGGGATTTTATTTTGTAGCCATCATTATAATAAATAGACTTAACACGGGTAATCCGGTACCGTTCCCCGATACTAGTATCCTGGATTTTTTCCAGCGCCAGGCCTGTTCCTATCGGCCATTTACCATTTTTCTCTAATTCAAGAACACCAAAAAGCTTCTCGCTATAAAATCCATATTTTTCCAGCAAATCCATGGTATTTTTTTGTTGCTTGTTCTGGTAGCTCGTTTCCGCGAAGAACTTGAAGTAAAGTTTGATCAGGCTTAATGAGGCAGTCCCTGAATTGCCCATGACAAGCCCTTGCCCGGCAGCCTCCCAAGCCAGCCAATTAAGGATAGTGCTCATAATTCCCTTATTTGCAAATTGCTTCTGGATCGCATCCCCCTCGTCTCCAACAGGAAAAACACTGCTCATCCGAAGTAATTTTTCTCCAGAATAGTTATCCAGGAAAAAACCGAATTGCCCCGTTTTTTTCCCTCCAACAAAAACTTCAACAGAAAACGAACGGTTGCCTGAAGCAAACGGCCGCAACTCGACATCTGGCCCGCCTTCTTTGACATTCTTCAAAGTCAGAACCGTCTCGCTCACTTCCGCCCGGGGCTTCTCCAGAATCCGGCCCTTCAGCTCCCCTGCTCCTTCTTGATTTTCTCCAACTCGCGCTTCGGAGCGGCGGGGGAAGTGATTGCCTAATCTGGGATGTTTTTCCTCCACAGCATTCAGAAGGGCCTTGATTCCATTTTGAAGACTGGCAATATTTTTAATTTTGACATCCATCAACTTGCGTGGAAAACTCGATTTCTGTCCTTTGGCCAGATTTTGGGGGTTCAATTCGTAAAAAATAATGGCGTGATAGTTTGGAAGCTTGTTGCTGTTATACGCCAAAGCAATCTTTAGAAATTTTTCATTGCCAGGGCGATTCTTTTTACCGGGGAATCGCAATGTAATCTGATAAGTCCCATCGAGAAAAGGACCCGGCACAAAATTAAATTCTCGATGCGCTTCGGGAGTTAACCCCGGGAATTCATCTTTGATAAACTTTTCCGTTTGATTCATGGCCTGGATCACCAACCCCTTACGATCCAAGTGCCAGCGGAAGAGAATCGCCTGGGTTAGCGGGGTAAAATCAGCGACAGCTTGTTCCATGGGCTGCTCCCCTTCCGCGAGCATTTTCATAAGCTGTTCCTTCGAAGTTGTTTCCATGAGAGAACGTAAATCTTCCTCAATGGCCGCCGGTGAAGCTGTTATTTTGTTCTCCTCGAGCTGTTTCAGCTCCCACTGAATCAATTTCTCAACTGCTTCGGCCCCTTCAAAAATCCGTTCGATAGTTTCCAGTCCTGCCGTTCGCGCTTCGGAGCGGGCAACTTGCTTGACGGTAGCCATGCCTTTTTCAGGTGTGTTGAGGACCAGAATTAATTTTTTTGTGGCGTCAAAATAGGGCTGCTGCATCAATTGAACAAGGCTGGAAAGTTTTTGCTGACCATCGGAACTGGAAAGATCATACCGTTGGGGAGCATTCTCCAACTGAAAAAAAGCGATGCCATGTTCCTTGAGGTCTTGCAGAAATGTGGCCTTCAAATCAAGGGCCTTGCTTTTACCCGTTTTCGGGGCCGTGCTCGTTTTGAACATCGGAGTATAAGCTTCAATCAGCCAATCTTTCCATTGATAGAGCCATTGTCCGCCATTCTCCATCGCGCGAGGATTCAAAAAGGCGGGCGACGTAATAAGAGAAACCCGGATGGGCGGCTTTTTAACTAACTGAAAATAGCGATTAACCTGCTCAATCATTGTTTTCGTTTCTTTTTCATCATAATGATACCCTTTCGCATACTCTTCGAAAGCGCCGTCCTGCTTCAGACTGAAAGCATCGGCATCAACGGTATGCACAACATTATTTGCATGGATCCAATGCATAAATTCATTTTGAGAAATTTTCTTTACGACCATAAGCTTTCCATCCTTCATTGTCGAAAGAAAGAATTCGGGTTGACCGTTAACACCATGCAGCTCGATTTGAATATAGGCCGCAGCTAAGCCATCGGTAAGAAGGGCGCTTCCCCAATTACCCGGAAGGACCACATTCCCCCAAATGGGCATTTTGGACATATCATCGTGAGGATCGACGTTCACAACGACGAGAGTCTTGGGAGATACCCCCTGTTTAATGATTGTCTTCACCTGGTGATAGACATAATCATGTTCCATTGATAGCGTAATAAAACTCTTTCGTTCCGCTTCGGCTTTCCGGACATAAGGATGCATCTTGAGATAAAGGCTGCGGTAAAGCTCTTCACTGGCAAAGGAAGCAATGACCTCCTCATCCGCAATCCCGGCCTTTTGCGCGACCGTTTTGAGAACAGATAATCGAAGGCCGGCAGGAAGTTCGGCCGAATTCAGGCCCATCAGCATATGCGCCAGATCATCATCGGTAAGGGGTGCCTCCTTCAGCGGAGAAATGGCCCGGTAAACCGAAGCCAGTTTTTCCATATCCGCTTTGACCGTAATATTTCTTTCAAATAGACCCGGAATGGATTCGCGTTCTAAAGAGTCTTGGTCTGTGGAGCGCGATTCAGAGCGAAGGAAATCGGGAGAATTGTAAACTTCCTGGAGACGCTCACGGATCTGACCCAGCTTGGTTCTGTCGTTTTCATTCATGGCGGCGATGGCAAAAACATCAAGTTGGTGCAGGAGTTCCGGAATTCCTTTTTTGAGCCAGCGGGGAACCCAATTTTTAAGATGAACTTCTTCAGCGGGAGTCAAAGGGCGCGGAAAGTCCTGCCCCATTGTCAAAGCATTGAATTCTTTTAAAAATTCGTCAAAGAGGCCGCCATGCAAGAGAAAAAACAGCATTTCATACTGTAGTTGGAGAGGTAAAATTTCTGCTACCCCGTCCGCATCGATGATTTGGATGCCTTTGTACATTACAATCGCCTGGCGATAATAAGCCACGGTTTGATCAAGCATGCCCCGGCTCTGATAGTAAAGCGCAACATCAAGCAAATCGCGGGCGGTTTCTTTTAGATTTTCGCGGGTAAGCTCCGGATTTTTGTGCGGAAGTTGTTCTAAAGCTTTTTGCAGCTTTGTCGCCGAATCACGAATTCGCGCCTCACGCTCCAAAAGTTTTTCTTCATATTGTTTTAAAAACGCTTTGTCCTCTTCCGCTATTTTTTTAAAATTTTCTTTTTCTTCGGATAATTCTTCCTTGGGAATATCCGAAAAAAGGATTTGTCTGATAAAAATTTCATGTTCGGCACTCTGTTTACTCCTGAGCTTTGTCCTGATTTCTTCGAGAGATTTGCCTTGATTCTCCGGGAGATGAAAAAAATCGAAATAAGCTTGATAACTATTCAAGATATAGGCAATGAATGCCCTTCGTGCCTTTGACATGGGCATTAATTCCTGTCCTGCCTTTTTCGAAATATAAAAGGTCCCATCTTTCAGAGAGATGCGCAAAATCTGCGCGAAGATAGTGTTTTCGCCGGGAGGGAAAAAGCGGGTCGGCATGTCTACCTCAACCCAGGAAGTGGAAGTTTTAAACCGGTCCATTCGTTCCACAATTTCGGCCGCACCAGCCTCTTTTGCTTTATCTTTTAAATAATCTGCCGCAATGCTCAACAATTGAAATGCCGGATTTGCCGCGACTTCTTCAGGCTTAGCTTGGCGAATATTCAAAAAAGGCCGGTAAACAGGCGTGGGTGGCGCATGAAGCTCGATTTTGTCATGAAGCCTGATCATGGCCCGGATGGCTAGCATACTGTCTAAACGAATAATCTGTTTTTCCTGATCTTTTTGCACCGGCTCGCTTTCATTTTCCGACCGCGCTTCGGAGCGGGCGGAAAAGAAAGGCTCCGGATCCAGAGGATATTTTTTGATGACGAGCTGTCCTTCTTCTCCGGCGTCGAGCTCAATCTCGAAAACAAATCGCTCATCCGTTGTTTGATGACTCAACCATTGCAAGGTTTCCTTTTTCGAATCTTCCATTTTGGGTGAAACAAACCGGATAATTACCCTTCCGGCTGCTCCGCCCGGATCTTCCTGGATTTCAATGATGACTTTTTGCTGCGGAGCTTGACCGGCTTTCGCCAGTACAGAAAATAGTCCGGCCGCTTGATCCATAAATTGTTTGAGCTGATTCAAATCGCTTACCGGCGTCACCACGGGTGAACTCTTTTCCATGGAATGCAACAAAACCAGGTAGCTGCCTCCGCTTATTTGTTTGAACGGAAAAATTAATTCCCGTGAGCGCACATTCGCCTGTATGGCCTCTACAACATCCGGCATTTCAGAAACCGGGATTCCGGCGGCTTTTCCTTCATCATGAATCTTTCGAATCCAGGGAATTGCTTTTAAAATCTGGCGGGTCCTTTCGCTGAGATAAAAATTTTCCCCATTGAAGTGATATAAAGAGGCTTCCTTCATCACCCCGGTCAAAAACTTTTTACTCTCGCTGGTGAGGATTTGGGGATAAAGCGCGAGTAAGCCGTTAAGAGCACTCACCGCTTGAGAGATTTGTTCAGCTGTTACCTTGGGCTGCGTTGAATATTCAAGCAAGATAAAAAAATCAAGAAGCGCGGATTTTAGCTCCACATTGAGCGGGGCTGCTATGATGGGTTTTCGGGTATGCGGATGCACAATGGTGACATCTACGGCCGCAAGCAAGTCCACTGTCCCTCGAATTTTTCCTGTTAAAAGCTCTTCGTATCTTTTCCGTATGACCGTCTGGTCAGGATACGCATCAGCTTTCACACCCAGCACGCCATAATTCACAGAAACGTCTTGTTCCGGATAAAAAAGTTCTCCGCGAATTCCTGCTGCCGGGTTCAGAGAAAACCGGATTTTTGCCGCCTCCTGGTCTTTCGGCGTTTGAAGCGCGAGAATTCCGGATATTTTCTCTGTTAGAAACGGTGTCAGAAATCGCGGGTTATCTTTCAAAATCTCATTGATGAGGATAGCCAAGGGATAAATAGCGGCTACGCGTTGATCCTTCCCCCCCAGCGCCGGCATAGCCTCCCGCAAGTCATTCAAATACAAAATGAGCCGAGCAAGAGAAGTGCGCACCCCTTCTTCATAGCCCGCAAGTGAAGATGGACCAACCGTTTTTCCCGCTCCGCTTTCCGGATAAAGCCCGGACAAAGCGCTAAGCGAAGGATAATTCAAAGCAAATAAATCTTTCTGCGCATCTTCGAGTTTCTCCCGTTCAGACCGTTTACGGATTTGAGTAATCACCGCCGTTTTATCCGCCCGGATCAAAAGCCAGAATTCTTGATTAAAAGGAGGTTCTATGATTTTTTTAAGTTGCGGCCAAATCTGGGCTTCAAAGGTGTTCCAATCAAAAAGCTCCGGATATCCTTCAACCTCGACTTTCCCCACACCCTGTTCTTTTAAAATCGCGAGGGAATCCCCGGTAAGCGGTTCGTTCCTTAACTCCGCAGAGGCCCGCGCTTCGGAGCGGACATGAAAATATTCTTTGATTGTTCGGGCAGGGGCCCAAGTTCCCTGGGTGCTTCCTTCTTCTAACTTATTATTACGAATTTTATAAGGGCGAAATTCATAAGGGAATTCAAAATTTGTCGGACCAACGAGATGGTAGATGGTTTCGACTCCCGGTTGACTTTGGTAACTTACCCGGAAACTTTTTCCTCCAGGGCCTATCGTGAGTTCAGGATTTTCCGATTGCAGAATGTTTAGAAGTAATTCTGCAGCTTCGCTCAAGCTCGGTCCCGCTAATTTTGAGCGTGCCGCGGCAAAAGCGGCGTTTCCGCTTTTTCTTTTCCAGATATTTTGAAAAGCTGCTTCCAGAATTCCGTCTTGCCAATCATTACTCCTCTTTTCATACCTTAAAACTTCCTCGGCCATCGGTAACAGCTCCTTTGGGTTGCGAGAAGGTTTGGGATCAGCGCTTATATAAATTTTTTCCACCTTCCCCACTTTCCGGTTCGACTCAAAAGCATTGATGACATAGAGGCCTCTTTCTACTTTTTCTATTCTGCCTATGGCGGAAATTCTGAATCCGGCGTATGCGCGGGAAGGATGCCAATTCATTCTCCACGCATTCTGCAGGTATATTTTTATAACCCCTCCGTTTTCCCGCACTTGAACGAAAGGTTGAAACATTTGAACTTCTTCGTCTTTTAAAAAGAACCGCGCCGTCTCACGTAATTCAGGCAAGGCCTTTTGAATTTCGAATTCATTTTCATCATCCACCACTTTTTTAAAATCAGCGAGAATAGCCGCGGCTTGTTTCTTAAACAAATCCTGATTCCCTTTTCTGGATTTAAAAAGGGTCTTGGCCCGCTCATCTTTGCGGGCAAAGTAAGAAATATGGGTCATGAAGGAATAAGCCTCTCTGAAATCCTTGTTCGCCAAATGGTCTCTTACATTCCTTAAATTTGTCCGCAAAAGGTCCTTGACCGGATGAGGCCCGGGCTTTAAAAGCAATTCCATTTGATCAAGAGCACGAAAAATCGAGGTGGTAAAATTTTCGAGGTCCAGCGGATGACGGAAATCAATATCACGGCTTTCCGGCTCAAGGAGTTCAGGCCGGAGAAAACCTTGACTGCCCGAATAGAGTTCTTTTGCTTTCTTCATGGCACCGTGATAGATCACCCTAGTCCTTTCGAGTGTGACCTCGAAGAGAGGGTATTTCTTAATCACGTTCATGCTAACCGGTTTTTGGTTTTGAACTTGCCGCATCACCGTATCCTGAAGCACCTGCGTTTCACGTTCATCGAGGGGAGAATCAGGACCAAACAGTTTCGCCACAAAATTCGGATTACGAAAATAACTGGGGACAGGCCGCTCTATTCCCGCCCGCGCTTCGGAGCGGACAATACCCGCGGTTTTGAGCGTGGCGTGGACTGATTCGATATTTTCGCGGATAAACTTTGCAATCGTTCGTTGCGCGGCCTCGGTCAGCGAATCCCAATGAGTGAACATCTCGAGAATTTCTCCTTGAGAATCTTTTTCAAGCCGACGACGCCGGTCAACCCCGCCCTTTTTAGCCAACAGGTCCAGAAGGAACAAAAAGATTTCCATTTTTTTCTCTTGAGGCCATTCATGATCTATGATTACCGCCAGCATTAAGTTTTCCATATTTTTCCGGTTAAGAACTCTATCATCGAATGTCTTTTCAATGGCTCTCTTGATTTGCACTGTGGTTTTATGTCTCAACCCATAGAAAAAGGTCAATTCGTTTTCAAAAAAATCATGTTCTCCGACAAGCCTGAAATTTTCATTATAAAATCTAACCAAGTATTCAAATGCTTTTTGGGGTTGAGGGCGCTTCTGGTCGAATGAATAAAAAACTTGCCCTTTATCCGAAAGAAGGTTCTCGAGATGAGAAAAAAATTTCACATGCACCGACTTCCTTTCTTCTTTTGTGATATAGGATCTTTGGAAATGAACATTCTCGGCGACTACCAGGTCGTAGGGCCCTCGCTCATGCAGCAATCGATGGACATCGGACTCGTCTAAAATATCCAGTTTTTCAAATGCTAATTCAATGCCCCATGTTTCACGAAAAAGCCGGGTTGAAAGAATAGGAAGGCGGTCTCCCTCCTGCTTGAAGAATTGTTTAAACCTTGATTTGCGTCTTCCAAAGTCGGAGCGGTGAAATTTTCCTTTTTTCCCGTCATCAATGCTGGCATATTGGCCATCCGTAATAACAACTTGTATGGGAGCCTTGACCTTTATTTCTCTCATTGCTTCGGCGGCCGCCATCGCAACGTCATAGCCCTGCATTCCGTAAGACGATCCAATGACAATAATTTTGAGCCCTTTTTCTTTTGCCACGCCCTGTTTCAACTGCGATACGCTAAACCTTTTAACCCTTCGATAAATTTCATCCCCGTTCCTGGCAAAATAAGTAGTCATCCCTGACACCGTAAGTCCTGCCGACATTTCTTGAGTAAAAACTTCACGAGGCGAAGGGACAGGATAAGCAATATTTCGATAAAGAATTTCTTTCGGCTGGTTGAGCCCTATATTTCGAACCGCTTCGTCTCCCAATTGGGTGAAATTTGCCCGAATAGAATCCTGAACGCGCTCGATATTGCCCTTGCCTTCTTCGCGCCGAATAGCTCTTTCAAATTCTTCGTCCGTTAGTTTCCCGGAAAGCGTTTCACGCAGCAGGCTAAGATTGACCGGTTCACCCTCTTTTTTGCCTTTATCCAATTCCAGATAGGCTTGCCAAAATTTTTCCTGAAGAATCGCGTCTTCTATTTCCTGAATGACCCCACTGCTTTGAGCCGTAAAATCAGCAGAAAGTTTTCCGCCCTGGTTGTATTTTCTAAGAATTTTCCAGACCATTCTGATCCCATGCCAGGGAAGATTTTCTTTTTCAAGATACTCCCTGACTTCATCAAGAGCTTCCTCAAAATGATCGGGATCATTTTTCATCTGATCAAAAACAATCCTCGCATTACTCCGCGCTTCGGAGCGGGAAGAAGATGCCGAGGTTGAAGGAGGCACCCTTAAGGATTCAAAAGCCCCAAGCAAATCATTTTTTGTTCCATAAATAGCTTTGAACAAAAGATCGCTGCTTTTCTCTAAGATCTCGGCCTCCGAAACGCCTCTTTCTCGGAGGATGGCCTCCGTCCCTTGGAGGAGTCCCGCTAAAAACTCTCCACTGTGGTAACTTTCGTCAGCCTTCTGACTTTCTTCAAATACAATCCCTTGTTTGCTCCAAAAAATTTGGAGCTCCCTTTCAAATTCTCTAGCCTCCATGGCATGGGTCAGATATTCCGTGGCATACCGTTGTCCTCGCCCGAAGAAAAACCTTGCATGCCAGAGAAAGAAGGGGGATGCCTCTGTGTATTTTGAAACATCTCGGGAAAGAAACCATTCCAGTGTAGATGCTGCATCCGCATAAACGGGCGACTTTATCTTTTTCAAGATGAAATGAGTCACTTCATGAACCGTGACACTAATAAGCCGAGGAAGAGGAAGCTTGGGATTCAGACTTATCCAATCTCTCTTCGAAGTAAAGATCTCTCTTTCCACAAGTGCCCCTAAATTCAATCCCTTTCCTCTAAGTCCCTGAATAAGAAGACGAGCGAAGTTGAAAATAGGGACGAATAGAACCAATGCTAAAAATCCCGCGAAATATCTCAGCGGTTTAAATATCCGAGCCCCTTCAATAACAAACTCAATCAATTTAACTTGAATGCCAACAAAACCTATTAAAAATCCCGCATAAAAAAGAAGCTCCACCCGGTTATCCTGCCGTATATCTTCAACCGGTGGCAATTCTTTTAAGACTGATTCGACTAAAAGGGTACGGTCTTTGACTCGCGCGCTTAGAAAAAGAAAAGTCTTTAGAACCCATTCTTTGACATTTCTTTTTTGCTCTTCCGTAAAAGTGTCTTTCCCCCGCCATTTTTTAGCAAACTCGATCTGGATATTTTGAAATAAGGAAATATCTTCTAGGTCTTCCAAAGTCAGATTGAGGATTTCTTGAGTGTTTCGTGGTCCTTGACTTTCGGCCGTCCTCACTTCCGCACGCGGGGCGTTTTGATTACTCCGCGCTTCGGAGCGAGGGGATTCAAGAATTTTGCCGGTGTAAAGTTCGCGTTTGGCGATGGGATCCATGACAAACTGGACCTGGAGATGCCCGTCCCGCGTTTTAACTAGAAAGGTGTCGTCGCTTATTTTCGCAACAATTTTTCCTGGGGGGTCTTTCTTGGAAAATTGCTTCTCTTTATCCCAAAAAAACTGTGCGCTTTCGATTTCGATCCATTTTTTTCCAATCAGGGTTTTAGCGCGGAAGTCATCGAAATGCCAGGCCCTTACTCTTTGATCAATCTCCCTATCCATTAAATTCCAATCGATTTTCCAGGTCTCGGTCAAAGGCGCTCCCCGGAATTGCTCTGAAATCCTGGGGCGAGATCTGCCTGATAATTTCAGATTTGACCCAAGAGCCAGTTCATCCACGGTTCTATGCACTAACCAGGCAGCCATCGGAGCGGTTCGGCGAATAAAATCGGAGGAAGACTCCTTGAAAAGAATGGGGAGCTTGGGAATCTGATTTAAAACAGAACCGGAGCCTTTTTGCGTGCTCGCCGAAACGGAAAGCTGCCACTCA
>CAYGIT010000040.1:0-6082 GCA_964349955.1 uncultured bacterium | reverse complement strand
TAAAAGGGCCCGCACAAAAGGAAGTTTGTCCGCCATTCCGGAGGATTCCGGGGGAAAGACGGTGAGAAATTTCATTTTTGACATTCCAAGAATTTCAGCAGGAAGCGCTTCCGCGCCGGCAATCAATGCGATATCCGCCTGTTTCCCCTCAAGGGTTTGAATGAAATGGCGGAGGCCGGAGCCTTCCGATTTTTCAGGCATTAAAAGGACCGGGATTTTATTCTCCTGGGCAAATTGCGTAATCGCCGGTTCAGGTTTCGGCGAAGTTACAATGCCGGCGATTTTATGACGGCCGGTTCTTAAGATTCGTTCCATTATCGGGATCGCATAAGGCGCGAATTGGGCAAAAACGGCCATCCGCTTCTCCGGGATGTGTAAGGCGGCATTCATTTTTTCCCTGAAGCCCGGGATTTTTCCGAGCACGGCAGGCATCAAAAACTTGTCGCGGGCAAAATCAATCCCGGATTCTAAATAGATCTTGTTAAAGAAAAATCGAGAGACCACCAGATGGTTGGGATTCACCTGGCGGTCAAAAATCGTTTGCGGATGGGTAAGTATTTTGAAGCCCTCGCCCAAATTTTCAAATCTTCGAAGAAGCTGTTCGAACGTTTCCAAATCAGGAAAACCATCTGCGCCTTTCCATGGCGACGCAAAGCCCACCTCAAACCACGGGGAATAATTATCTCTTCTTTGATATTTCCAGCCCAGAGGGTTATTGGTCCAATCCTCCTCCGTTTTGGCAAGCAGTCCGGCAAGAAGATCTTCCACTTCTCCTGCCGGCAAAGGTTTGTCCGTTAAAACTCCTTTGGAATCCGCCTGTTTCAGGTTATCGAATATCCTGGAAACATAGTAGGAAATGGATTCATCGTCGGTTTTAAAAATATTGTACGGATTGGTAAATCCTTCGATTTCCTCTTGGCCGCGGTTTTGAAAACTGACTCCGTGCACTCTCAAATCCTGAAAAACGGTCAAACCCCACCTCAAAATGGCATCGCTTCTCTGAAAATCAGGGTCTCCGTGATGCTCTTTTTTCCAAGTCAGATAAAGAGGAATCAGTTGATGGGCAATGCGGATCATGATTTCATTGTCAAAGGCCGTCCATTTTTCCTCCCGGTTTTTTTCAAAATGCATCCCTTGATAACGAAGATGGTAGATTTTTTGAACGGCGGAAAGCCACCAGGCCCATAAACGGTCTTCAAGACTGCCTCGGATAAGTCCGCTGATGAGCGTTTGACGGTTTAGAAATTCATTAGCGTCCGAAATAAATCCAAGAAGTGTCAAAATCAATTGCTGATTAAACGTTCCAAGCCCAGGCTCCAATTTTTCATTTTTCCAGGCAATGCGAAGCCGGTCGACAATCTCGCCCAATTCTTCCGGCTTAGGCCGGCGTAAAGAAAAATCGGTGGGAAACCAATCCGGTTTTCTTTTTTCCCAACCCAACATGTATTTCAAGCCATAATGAAAACTTTTAAGGGATGAATCCGAACCAGAGGCGTCCTCCTTTTCCTTCAATACTTTAATTTTGCGCTTCTGCCCTTCGGAATCTTCAAATGATTTCCAGATAACCTGTTCTTGAATAGATCGCATTAAAAGATCAGTCCAGCCCTTCACAAATTCCGTTTCCGGCATTTTGTTTGTCCGAGCCTCGGAACGGGAAGATTCGGCGCCAAAATTGGCATTTCGTCCCGAAGCCGGTAGTGTGCTATACTTTGCCTTGTCAGGAGGAATAAACATGGTCTCTCTTCTCAAAGGTTTGTCCGAAGAAACTGTTTGTATGCTAAATCGCGCAGGTGAATCGAAACTTCCTTTTCGCCTTAAAGGCATTGTCCGGCTGGTTGATTCACGCGGCAAGACATTGGGCATCGTACTGGATCGGGGAATGCTTGAAGAAATCGAAGAAGAAGTGGAAGCGTTAAGTCCGGAATTTTTAGCCGGACTGGACCGTTCAAGAAAATCGGGCCGCGTCGCGGGCACTGAGGTTAAACGCAAAACCGGCAATAAATAATGGTCCGCTATGATTTTACCCGCCAGGCGGAACGGATCTTCCTCAAACTTCCTTCCAATCTTAGAAAGCGAATCCTTCAAAAAGTTGAGTATTACCTGAGCCAGCCCAATCCGTTGATTTATGCTGACAGGCTGGCGGGCACTCAAACCCCTACTTTCCGTTTCCGCGTGGGCGATTACCGCGTGATTTTTGATTGGGAGGGTGAGAGCATTTTGATTTTGAGCGTTGGACACCGCAGAGAGATTTATCGCGGTTGATTTCCGCGCTTCGGAGCGGGGGCTACCAAGAACTTGATAAATAAAAGCTCCCTTTTTGAGTGATGGGACCCCGAGGATGCCCGGCGGATAACCAAATTGAGCGCCATCTTCTTCGAGTTTTTCAAGGGCCGGGATTTTCCTTTCCTTGAGCTTAAACCGTTGGAAATCATACAAAAAAATGTCGGTAACAATTTTTCCGCCTTTGCGCAAATAGGGCCGGATTTTCTCGAAAAATAATCTTTCGGGAGTTATTCCACCGAACTTCCGTTTCTCTCTCAAGAAATCGGGAGCTTTGAGAATGACACCGTCTATTTTAGATTTTTTAGATGCCGGCAGCTTCTGAAACCAATTGCCGAGATCTTCCCTGGTTGTTTTCTTCAAATCAACATTGCCCACAAAAATGAATTCCCGTTTTTTCTTGATTCCATCAAGGGGGTGCGCCCATTCAAAATGCACATGATAAATATCAGGATTGGCGGGGTCTTGAACAATGTCCCGCTCTGGATCAAAAGAGGCCCCGCTTCGAGTTAATTCAAGAATGACCAATTCCCGTAATTGCTCCAGAGATTTTAGAAAAACGGTTTCCCCATGCGTGCGCTCCTTCTTTCCAACAAAGTATTTTTCGATTTGAGCTTCCGAAATTTCTTTGGATGAATCCCCGAAAGGCAGGATGTCCGCCAAAATAGCGGTGGTGGCATTGCTCGAAAGAAGAATGGAACTTATATCTGGTCCGCTGCTCGGGACAAAGACAGCAGGATCTTCAATAGAGCTAAACACTTCACGATAAATCGCTTTTAAATATTCCGCATCGATTTCCCGGAAAAACGATTCTGCTGAATAATCATTCGGCGCTTCGGAGCGGGAAGGTTTACTCCGGAGAGTCGCCCCATGATCAAGACCCCACTTTTCGATGTGGGAGCGGATTTCGGAGCGGCGAGGCTTGGAAAGACCGGTGAAAGGTGACATCCAGGTGGATTGCATGAGGGTTTTGGATTCCCGCCTACCCCGCAAGAGGGCTGTTTCACTGACATCATGCGGGAATGACAAATCGGAGACAGCATCAAAATCGAGTTTGGGTTTTGTACCCATCATGGCGGCGATGTATTTTTCATCGGTGCCGGTTTCGGAGAAATGAGGGCTTACCACGGCGTAAGAGATTCCTTTTTGCTTCATGGCGGAAACGAGGGCTTCGGTGTGGAAGCCGCCGGTGATGAGAACCGTGAGACCGGCATCCGTTGTCATCCTGATCCGCCGCCTTTTGGCGGAGAAGGATCTAGGAGGTTGGAGATTCTTTCCGCCAAAGGCGGACCCGCCAGAATTTTGGCGGGCGCTCCAGTCGTTCAGGATGATATGTTGCATGGTTTTATCGCGTTTCAGGGCGAGGAAGTAAAAGAGGCGGGCTGTTTTAAAAGCGGCACGGAGATCCTTCACTACGTTCAGGATGACAACCTTTTTTTCAGGTTCTGCCAATGTCTTTTCTAATTCTTTGAATTCTTTTCGGGTGAGCTGAAGATGGAATAGTTTTTTGAGCAGAAAGTAGCGGTGAGTACGCTCGATGAGGTCTTTTTCTTTTTGATTCCGGGCCAGTTTTTCAAAGATCGTTTGAGCCAACTGATTGATTTCGTCGAAAAGGTTTTGGGAATCGATTTCTTGCTGAAGGATTTGATAGCCTTCGTAAATCACGAGGTTGGGGAATTGTTCAAAGGCAAAACCTCGGGGATGGGCGGCTTCGTAAAAGGATTCCCAGAAATGGCGGAGGCTTGTGAAGGGCGAGTCGGTTTTAATGTCATCCCCGCCAGCCAGAGGCTGGTCCGCCTTTGGCGGAAATGCCGGAGTCGGGGATCCCCGCCTAAGAGCCTGCGGGGATGACTCGGCAAGCAAATACTCAATAAAAGGCTTGGCCAGCCCTGCTCTTTTGCTCCATTCAGAGAGTCTTTTGAGTTCTTCTTTGGCTTTATCCGGTTGAAGCTTGGGTTCCCGCTTTTTGAGTTCGAAGAAGCGGATGAGTTGGGGCCATTGGAGTTGATGGCGGGGATCGTTCAGGTCAATCTCGAGTTTTTTCCGGGCCTGTGATTCCAGGGGATTGAGAAAACGGGCCAAATCTTGGGAAGATTCATAATTCATCCATTCTTTGAAAAAGGCTTTCAGGTCTGCTCCAAAAAGACGGCCTGATTCCTGACGAATGGCTGAAAGTTCTTGTTCAAGGAATTTTTCGGCCACGGGTCGGGCGCGGGTGACTTTCTGGAAAGCTTCGAAATTCTGGAGATAAAGGTTGGGGTCTTCGAGGCCAAAGGCGGAGATGAGATGACGTTGTCCCACAAGGAAAATTTCGGCGCCTCCGGCTTCGGATTCGCGCGCTAAAAGATCGACCGCCATTTTGTTGAATTGGGGTTCGTTGAAAAACTGGAGGCGTTCCGGTTCAAGCTTGCCCGAGCCGCCTTCAAGATAGAGGCTGGCGATTCCTTGTTTGCGGTTGAGAAAATCAAGAATCGAGGCTGTGTTTTTTTGCGCTTCGTAGCGGCCGTGCGCGTCCTGAATGAGAACAACCTGCGGAGTATTCCCATGAAGTTCCTGAATACTTCCCCATTCGGGAGGGATTGAAAAAACGGCGGCAGGAGAAAAATGACTTTCAGGGCTTTGCGGCGCAAGGCTGAGCCTATGAATTTCAGCCGGATAAGCGCATTCCTGACTTACAAAATAAAAAAAGCATGTCAGGCAGGCAAAACTTTTCGTAACCCATTTTAATTTCATCGTTTTCGTATAGACTCCAGGCCTTTTGAACAGCTATCAAAAGATACTTGGAGTTTGCCCGTAAATCAAGGCTAGGGAGGATATTTTTGAGTGCTATTACTATATAATGCTATTTATTAATCTGAATTAAGGCCAAAATTCATACTAAAAACAACCCTCTTGTCATTCCCGCGAAAGCGGGAATCCATTTCAAATGGATCCCCCGGTCAAGCCGGGGGATGACAGTTTCGTTAGGTACTAAGTTCAAATGTTAAGTGCCTCCATTTGAGGTTTCAAATTGAAACCTCAAAACTCAAGGATGAAACCCGATTTTTCGTTTGGGTTTTCTGGGCGGGATCACTAATTGCCGCATGGCTTCAAAAACTGCCTGAAATTGGTGGTTATGTTTTTTAAATTTTCCCTCAAATTTTCTTTCCACTGCTTCAATTTTCTTTTTAAGATTTTCATGCGTTGCCAAATATTCTCGAAGTTTTGTGAAAGCCCGCATAATCGCAATGTTCACTTGAATAGCGCGCGGACTTTTCAGAACACTCGAAAGCATCGCAATTCCCTGTTCAGTAAAAGCATGCGGCCGATATTTAATATTTCCGCCCTGTTTCAAGGTTACAAATTGGCACCTTAGATTTTCTTAAGACAAAGGCCGGCACCTGCCAACTATGGCAGGCCACCGGCCCTGTCTTCCGCTTGCCAAACCCCGGTTTCGTTCCCCGTTAGATTGAAACCTGGGTTTTGATTCTTTGCAGTTTGGATTTCCCGATCCCGTGGATCTTGGCTAAATCTTCGAGGGTATCGAACCGACCGTGATCCTTCCGGTATTCGAGAATACGCCCTGCAATGGCCGGGCCGACCCCCCGGATGGTTTGAAGCTCTTCCGTCGTGGCGATATTGACATTGACCACTTTGGCTGGATTTTCAATTTTTACATCCGGATTGGGCGCGGCATAGGCCGGACTGCCGGTCAGGCTGATTCCGGCCACCGCCAGAACCGCCAAACCCCGCAATCCTTGATTAAACAACGCTTTGATTGACATGCTTTTTCACCCCCTTCCTTGATTGATTACCCGAGGAG
>CAYGIT010000039.1:0-19200 GCA_964349955.1 uncultured bacterium | reverse complement strand
AGCTGATTCAATATGTAAGATTCCTTGGAGAAATGTCTGAAAAATACCATCTGGCGGTGCATGAATACGCGGGGATGCATGCGCTTAGTTCTCTTGTCAGCCTTGAAAAAGACATTGATTTTGGCAAGGCTGAAAAAGAAGTCGAAAGCCTTACCCAGGACCTCAAGCGGATTATCTCAAAAGAGCATTTGAGCCGCTTTCTTACCAATACGGTGCAATTCCAGATGAGGAAAATGAAGCGTGCGGAATATTACGGGTATCTTGAAGAAGAGCTAAGGCATGCGCCTGCCGGCGAGCAGAACCTGGAAAAGAAGTACGTCAATGTTTTGAAATACCTGAAATATATGCAGCTCTATGAAAAAATCGATGTGGCGATTTTCGATGAAATCGAAACGCTCGAAAAAGCGATCAAAGACAAGCTGTTTCGCGGCGACGAAGAAGTCAAACTGGACCGGCTGCTCAAGATTTTCGAAGTTTATGAAAAAATGTTCGATTTTCAGCTTACCAAACAGGACGCTGATTTCTTTTATAATTACCGGGACGAATTCAAGGCTGAAACATTTCAAAACCTTTTGCCGCCATTTTTGAAACAATATAAATTCAATGCTCAATTGCCTGAAAATCTTCATTTGCTGAATCAGGACCTTATGGCCGTTGAGAAATTTTACCAGGCGGCCCTCGCGCGCGACCGCATCCTGATTGACCGGGCCATGGGCCGGATGGAAAAAGGAGATGAAAAGGTGGCAGCGGTGGTGACCGGCGGCTTCCATACGCCGGGCATTGAAAAGTATTTGAAAGACCATGATATTTCTTACCTTGTGATTGCGCCGAAAATCTCTAAAGCCATTGACGAAGCCAAAGAAAACCGGATTTACGTGAACGCGTTGAGCCAAAAGCCCACACCCGTGGAAAAAATGCTTAGCCAGGTTCTTTTGCCGGAAAAATCCTCCGGGCTCAATGATCCTCGTTTCCAATTGGCCGTGGAACAGATGCTGAACGGACAACGCGTCACGCAATTCAGTGACGGTGTCAATGCCGCGGTGAGGGGCCCGATAGAAAATTTTTATAATACAACTTTTTTCAATCCCGAAGCGAGAGGAGAGATAAACATAGGATTGTTTTTATTGGGCGAAAGAACGGTTTTTCTTAAGAAACCCGCGGCGATTGATGAAGGAATCAGGACCCTTCATAACCGTGGGTTTTCAAGGGGCCTGTCCCCCGGGCTTGTCCGTGCGCTTGAGGAAGAAGCGATTCCCTTTCGGGGCGCTATTTTGAAAAAAGGCGAGGCAGGAACAGAAACTCTGATACTTCCGTATACAGGACCGTACAAGACATCGCCTGTATTCGACCACAGCCCAAAACAACGCGAGGTACGCGTGCGAGGAAAATTATTTCAAGTAGAACTTGGGGGGAACCTCACGACTTTAAGATTCGTTGACGGCGTGCCGGGCGTTCCTTCTCTGGCCGAAGTCCGTGCCGAGGTTCGCGCCCGGATGGAACTAAAGAGTGTACGCTCTGAAGCCAGGTCTGCTTTGGACGCGTTGAAGCAAAAAGCCGCAGAGCTGAAGCAAATAGCAGCGGCGCAAATCCGGGAAAAGGTGGAAAAAACGAAAGAAGTACGGCAGAAACAACGCGCCGAAGCCAAGCGAATGATTCAGGAGTTTCAAGCCTCAATTGGGGGAAAGTTGGTGGAGTTGGAAGCGCTGCTGAATGAAATTGCAGTGCCGGGTCCGGCGCAAAAGGACAAAGCGGAAGCTTATCAGATGATGACCCGGCAGTTTCTGACCGATCGCCGGGATCAGGAAGCAGAGCTCATGCGGCAGCTTGCCGGGCTGAATCTCATTATGATCAATGGCGAACTTGAAATCCATACCGACGCTTACAGAGAAGCGGTGAATAAGGAAATTTCCGGAAAATTGGATGCCTTGCATGCCAAAACCCTTGCCATTGCCAGCGCTTTGGAGCTTGCCCAGCCGGTTCCAACCGTTCAGCCCCTGGTGATTGCGCCAAAAGCAAATGTTCCGGCGCCCACGGCAGTCAAAGCAAATGCGCGAGTGCCGGGAACCGAAAAGCTCGCTCCGGTGATAACTAAAGATTTCCTCTCTGCGGGGAGACGTCCGGTTGAGCGAACGTTTTATAAACGTTGGCCCTTCTTCCTGGGACTTTTTATCAGCTTTGGCGTAATTTTAACATTTCTTTCAATCCCGCATTTTAGTCCGAAACCGGCATCTTCCGCGGCACCGCTACCAATGGCTCCGAAAATCGAACCGAATAAAGTCGAGCCTCAAAAGAAAGAACCCCTCAAGGCTGAAACGAAAAAGGAAGAACCTCCGAAAAGCGCATTCAAGGGAATCGCCGGGACGGTCTTTCCGGAAAAAATGCAACTCAAAGCGGGAGTAGCACAACCTGAACCCGGGAAATCAGAACTTCTTTTAGAACAAGCGCAAATGGCCGGAGCTCTCGAGAAAGCCATGATCGACCTTGGGGAGAAAATTGTGCCCGGAGTTGTCAGCGTCAGGGTGGATCGCCCGGGAGAGAAACCCATGATTGGCAGCGGCTTCATCGTTGACGAGAGGGGGTTGATCTTGACCAATGCTCACGTAACCGGGGGCAAGAAATTCGTCAAGATCAGATTGCACGATGGAACAGATTTGAACGGAGAGGTAATTGCAAAAGAACCCGAATGGGACCTTGCGGTGATACGGGTTCACGGGAAAAAATTTCATGCGCTCCAATTCGCAAAGGGAGATCCGCGACGGCTCCAATTCGCGTTCGCTTTCGGCAATCCGTTCGGTTATGAAGGGACCGTATCCCAAGGAATTGTGAGTGCTATAAACCGCGAAATTACCATGCCCAATGATGTCGTTATCACCGGCCTGATTCAAACCAACGCGGCCATTAATCCGGGCAACTCCGGTGGGCCCCTGGTGAACATCAATGGAGAGGTAATCGGTGTCGTCGTCGCTTTGCGTGACAGCGCGCAGAATATTGCCTTTGCCATCAATGCCGGTATTGCGCAAGGTTTCTTGAGCCGGCATATTCATTTGAAAAGTGATAGTGGTGCCGATTCTATGTTGGAGCTGAAGAGGCTCCTTCCGAAATCTGAAGTGCGGAGTGATGAATTAAAGAGCCAAGTACTGGTCGAAGAAGCCGGAAAAATTTCAGCCCTCCTGGAAATTATTTCCAGCTTCAAACAATATGAAGTTGAGACGGTGGCCAGGATGAATGGCTTGATTTTGGCACTCCGGCAAGCGGGGGATCCTTCTTCAGCGGAATTTTGGGAAGCTTTAAAGCCATGGATGTCTTTTACCAAAATCTGGCCCAGCGGCTTGGAAGATTACGAAAATCAGTTGAAAGCATTGGATGTGCCGGCCACCGCTTTAATGGCACGGATGCATGCCCTGCGTGTAAGTTTAAAAACGGCGGAGAAGAGTGTGATGGCGTCGATTCCCCAGGCGCCGTCCTCCGCGGCGGAAGTCCTGGAATTTATCAGGCAATTCGAGCGGGAAGCTGAAGAAAAAATTAAAAACATAGAAAGCGGACTTGCGGAAGGCACTCTCAAAGAGACGGCCTTTCAGGATTTTGAGGCATGGATAGAACAAAAAGACGCGGAATTTGGAAAATTTAAAAATGTCGAGCCTTCGGTTTCCGCCGCGTACGAGCATTCAAAAAAAGAACTTCAGGACAAGGTCGACGCTTCAGCGCCCGCAGAAAGCCTTTATACGCGATTTCAGGCAAAAAAGATGTCCGTCAAGGAATCAGATGAAGGCGGAAGCACACCCATCGGCTCGGCTCTGGAAGTTTTGCGGGCAAGCTACCGGAATTTTCTTGCGGGTATATTTGCCGAAGTGGAAAAACAGCATATTTTCCCGGAGGGCGGCAGCGAAACGGCATTTCAGGATTTTGATCTAAGCATCAAGGGGTTAAAAAAGAGCCTCGAGGATTCTCAAGCCGTGCTGCAGGCGGTCGCCGGGGAAGACGAGAGGATTACCGTTTCTATGAAGTGGCAGGAGTTTAAGAGTGGATTTCTGCAGGAGATGGAGGAAAAAATAAAAAAGAAGAATGAATATGAAGCTCTGCCCAAGCCCCGGAAAAAGGAGGCGATCGCCGAAAAGGAATTGAGAGAAACGGCTCCGGCCATGAGTGATGACGAGAAATTACAGCGGGAAAAGGACGTGGCGGATTTTGGCCGTGTTATTGAAGATTATCAGGGTGTCGTCAGCCAGGGGCGGAAATCTTTTGAGGCATGGGTTTTGCCGCTGAATGAGGGGATCGAAAAAACGGAAAAAAAGGAAGAGTTACAGCCGCTTCTTGAAAAACGCGCGGCGCTGCTCCGGTATTTGAGCGTTTTCGGGCCGGACATCGAAATGAATCAGACGAAAGATGGCGAGACGTTTTATGTGGCGCAAACGGTCGCCGAGGATCTGGGACATCGCGCGATCCTGTTGCAGAATCTTCTGGAAAATCTCAAGCCCGGGTCTCTGGATAAGGAAATAGAAAAAGGAATACGGCAATATTATGACGAGCTGATCCGCCTGAACAAGCAAATGCGCGAGCTCTATTCCCGGTTCATCCCTGCCGCCGGCGAGGAGCCCGGAGGCGCGCTGCTGCAAAAAATTTTACCGCTTGTGTTTTTCCGCTCGCTTCAGGACGGAACAGTACAAACGCCTGATATTTTTAAAGTTCGCGATAGTGCGGCCGTTCTGGAGGAAGTCCGCGAGTCCCTGGATTTTTCATGGCAAAGGATCCGCCGGCTTGAATTCATGCGCAATGTTGCTTTGATCGCGGCCGGTATTCCGGGGAAACACGGGATGATTACGGATGAAGATCTCACGAACGGGATTGAGGAATTGCAAGGCCTGTACGCTCCCGAAGCTGCCGAGAATGACAAGACATGGGTCCTGCGCGCGTTGATTGACATTGATCTCCGTCTGGCCGTGCTGGGTCCACAGCGGAAGCGCCTGGATGAGATTGAAAATACACAAACTTTTGATTTTCTTCATCGCCTCCTGCTCAAGAAAGAGCCGGATGATTTAGAAAAGAATGTTAAAGCGATTTCGAAAGCGTTGATCGATCATCCTGAAAATGACCCCGGATTGCTTCGTATTGTCATGGCGCTTTTAGAAGCGGAACTTGAAAAAACGAAAGCGTTTGAAACGGCCGGCCAGCAGATTGCGCCGGAAGCTCCAAAATCCGAAATCGCACCCCAAACCCCTCCGGTCTGGCAGCCATTGCGCCGCCTCAAAAGTTTTTTTACGCCGAAGGTCAAGTTATTCCTTTTATTAAAGGCGGCATTTTGGGCGATCTGGTTTTTAATATTGCCCGCCGGCGGCCTTCAGGAAATGAGAAAGGAGGACCGGCAGGCTCAAGTCGGCAAAAATGACAAGGGAAAAGAGCTGAAAAAAGAGAGGGACAAAGATGGCCTTTTTACGATTCCGGAAGGGCCTCTGTCGCCGCAAGGCCCCATGCCCCGGGATCTTTCAAAAAAAGAGGCGGAAACCCTTCGGATTTGGGGAGGCCCGGCCCCAAAATACGGAGAATTTGTCGTCCGCGAACCCAAAGATTACGGCGCGATTATGGACAAACTTGAGAAGATGACCCGGGAGCAGCTTCTTTGGTTAAGAGACAATAACGCTTTGGAAATGAGCCTTGAAAAAATTGCGTCGCGGGGGAATATTTTTTCGCTGAAACATGTCCAATGGGATGATCTGCCGGAGGCAAAGAGAGAACAATGGAAAAAAGATTATGAAGAAAATTTCAAGGGAGGCATCCAAAAATTCATGCGCCGGACCGGACAGCCGTTGAATGAAGCCGACAGCCTGAACACCCTGGATATGTACGTCAAATTCTGGAAACCTCTTTTTACATTGCTGGGGCTCCGGGGAGACCGCGCGCGGGAAGCGATGGACCTGATCGCGGGGGAATTGCTGGATGAGGTCATGGATAGTTTTCTCCAATGGGGAGTCAAAGGGGACCATGAATTCAGGCCCTATTACGCTCACTTCGCCGATTCGATGCTGGGGGATGTCTTCCGCAGTCAGCATTGGGACATGATTGAAGAAAGATGGCAAACGCAGCGGGGAGCCGTTCCGGTTTCCTACCGTTTTCTTATCGGGGTGCTGGCCCAGCGCGCTACGGAAGGGTCCGTTGAAGATTTAAGAATTCAATTCGGGCCCCAGATGAAAAGTTTTGACACGTTTGGGCCGGAATGGCGGACCGGCAAAATGCTTTCGCCCACAAACCGCGCTCTTTGGCTGGAGCACAAACTGTTTACAAGCACCAATCCCCGGTTTCCGGAGTTAGACCTGGGCCGGCATTTTCATAATGGGCCATTGATTGATGATATCCGCCAGCTTGTTCTTGACCCAAGCGCCGGGCGATATAATCCCAAAGCCATGTTCTGGCAGGAACTGAACGCGAAGGTTTTTTGGGACCCCGGTCAAGTCCTTCCGAATATCAAGAATGACGGCCGCTATTTGAAAATTATCCGCCAATTGAAGGAGCTGCCAAGAATTTCTGCGACGGAAGGCGAACAAAATGTTTATAACGGAGTATACAATTTTGTTAAATCAACACCCATTGTTTCCGGGATCAAGCGGGAGATGGGCAATGATCCTTACTACCATTATTACTTTAACCGCAATTATAATCCCGCGCATTTGGCACGGCTCAAAGTCGATGAGTTATACGCGCGTGAATCCGCGGATAAGGATCGATTCATCAGGGATGCCGGGTTGGAGCCTGTGTTTCAGTATATCACGACGACCTTGTCAAAATATGGCCGGGACCTGATTGCCACCAATTTGCAGGTGCACATCGACACCTGGTGCTATACGGAAGACCGGAACAGCATTTTTCTCGTGACGAATCCAAAAATGAGAACGTATCGCCTGGCGGGGGGAGGGTCGATCGTCATGCCGGACGCCTTGATTTCAGATACTGTCGAGTGGACTGTGACTGAAAACGCAGGAACCGTCCAAAGTATTATAACTCATTCTGATGGCCGGAGGAGAGTGTTTCTCCACGGTATAGGCAATACGGAGGTGTTTGACGCGCCGGCAGGGATAAAGGTTGGAGAGGACATGTATAGAACAAGAACAATCCGGCTGCCTGTTGCCAAACGGGATATTTATTACGATCCCTCGCCTCTGTCTTTTCGTAAACGGGACATTGATTACCATGAATCGCCTGCGCCTGTTGGCAGCCGTGGTATTTATTACGATTATGATCCCGTGGTTGGCGGGCCTGCCGGCAACTCAAATTACAAGCGGCGTATTGATTACGATCATAATCCTTACCAATCGCTTACGGGGGGCGGACCCCGGTTTCCACAGCTCCCCATAGAAGCTTATCAATTCTGGCAGAGCCTGGCACAGATATTCGTCAATCAGTTTGAGGTCAATCAAGGCGATCTTTATGAGAAATTCAAAGGCATCAATCCGGTGATCCATCCCAAACTTTATGCTCCGAACATTACGCGGGAATTCCGGCATTGGTTCAACACCTACTGGAGCGATGTTCTGGATTCTCCGATTGACCCGAACGATCCATTTCTCATGGGCGTTGGAACGCAGAGCTGGGGGGTCCCGGATGTCGCCGGACCCAACTCAATTCTTGACTTGCTGGCGCCCCAAAGTAAAAGGACATTTCCGTTTTCACTTCGGGAGCCTTTTCTTCTCAAAAAAAATAAATTGGGAAAGTTCGAAGAAATTTTCCTGCGCGTTGATCAAGGGGTGTTGATTTATAACGAAGGAATTCTCCAGAGGCGGACAGGAACGGGAGACAAAACAATCAATCGGCCAGGATATCCTTTTGCTGCATACCCGAAATACAACCGCAGTGTTCCCAGGATTACCGGAAATCTAAATTACATGCTCCGGGATTCCAACAGCCTTGTAAAAGAAAAGGTGGAGTTGGCGGGCCGGCTCATTCTCGACCGGATGGGAACAACGCCTTTTACCCTGAAAATCCGGGACAAAAACGACGTGCTTTTCCCCCTGGATCCGACCGAGCAGTATTATCTGAATATTCTCAAATTTACTCCGATTGAAATCACCTCCCGCGGGTTTCGCAATGATACCGCCCCGCGCGCGGCGGATTTCAATGCCCAGGTGCTCGGCGCCGCATTTGTGGATTTCATCCGCGCAAATCCTTCCACCTGGGCCACCCCCTACGCCCAAAACATCGGCGAAATTTTCGGGGATAACAAGAACCTGGAGCGCCTGGTGGACCATTTCGTGGCTTTGCATAAGGCGAAGGACGCCAGAGGCCGCGGGTTAAATGAGCGCATGTATGAGAGTAAATTTGGGCCTGATCTAAGCGAACTTTTACACAAAAGTTTGAATGGGGAGCTTGAGGTGATTGCGACCGACGACGGGTATCTCCTCGCGGGCTACAACGAGTCCTTGAGGTATGAAACCGGATGGCTGGAGCGAATATTGAACGCGTCAGGATTTGAAAAATTCAAAAGAGGAAGAATGGATGAAGTGACAAGCGCGGATATCCGCACCGATTATTTTCCCCTCGAAATCAGCTGGTTGATGATGCAGGCTTTTCGCGAACGGCCTTTTCCCCTTGTCAGAAATCCGCTCGCGGTAAGAGCGGATGAGGTCCCGGTCAAGGAAATGAATTATTATCGTTTGTTTACGGCCCGGTCGGTGGCCGCGATGCGCCTGCTCCATATTTCCAATACGCTGGCCAGGCAGGGAGCTTTCTATACCAGCGCGGGCCGCGATATGAAAACGATTGATTCAAAGGAAATTGAATTTGCCATGGAAAAGGAAATCGCTTACCTGAAAAGTTTTCAAAATATTACGGGCCAGGATCTTGACCTTTTAGCCGACACCACCGGCAAAAGAACCGGGAGATTGAGCGCCTTCGCGCAGAATGTGCCGCCTTTTATAGCAGCCCTTGCCAATGATCCCAAAACCCGGGCGGAAGCGGCCGAAGTCTACAACCTGATCATGGGGCAGAACGATCCTTTCAAAACCCTGAATGATTCCCAGCTTTTCATGCTTGAGTTTTGGGCCACGGCGGGCCCTAATCTTGATGTGTGGAGAACCTTGCTGAAGGATGAGGGCAAGCGCGCCGCCCTGATTAATCTCGCGGGGAGGCGGAGCGGTATTTTTGGAGGCCAAGGGTATACGAGCAAGAATCTCGGGAGTCTTACCCCAAAGCAATTTGGTTACATTCTTCCGGAAATAAACTCTTTCATCAAATCGCTGGGCCCGAACCTGGAAATCACGGATAAAATATTCACGGATTATGAATCCCTGCAGGACCGAACCTTTCTGGATTTGGAAGGCAAAAACCGGAAAATCAGTCTTTTTAGAGTGGTCGACGACTATAACCGGCTTTATCAGGCGCACAATAACGCGATGATCGCGCTTTCGGATGATCGCGAGCGAGCAACCTCTTTTCGCTATCCTTTGATCAGCGCGGACCGGTTGGACCAGATGGATGAGGATTCCCAGGCAAGGCTTGCCGCATTCGTGCAGGAAGGCGAACGGAGGCCAAACGGGTGGGAGGAATGGACCGGGTATGGGCTCAAGAGCAGCAAGTCTTCGCGGGTCCAGCTGCTGATTAATTATTTTGAGCAGATTGTTGAAGAGGCGAAAACTCCCGAGGGCCGTAAAAACCGGATGCGCGAATTTGAGATTGCCGAGAAAGATGAGCGGACGAAGTGGCCGAATTTCCGGAATTTTCCAAAATTGACTCCGGTGAGTGTTCTGGTACATCCCGAGGCAAGCCAGGTTTACTGGAACTATATTTTTTCTATCGTAGAACCGCTGCCGGGTGCGGTGGAACGTGCCGTTGCCCCTGTTCTTCCCGAAGCCCTGCCTGGGAAAGCCCCGGAGGGCAAGCCCGTGCCGTTTTTTGAAGTGGAGGGGCCGTTGCGGACGATCGATCTGACCCTGGAACAAAGAGTCGAGTATCACTCGATTCGCGAACTTTGGGAGAAAGAAATTTTCGAGAAAAAACTCGGACAGCCGCATTCCGGGTCGGGACAAATGGGGGCCATGGACTTTTATTTCCGGTATTTCAAAAATTTCGAGCGCCTGATAGGCAATCCGCGGATAAGTCCCCGGGAAGCGGTTCTGATTTTCGGGCAGAAGATTGATCTCCAAAGACAGCTGTATGCGGCGAGGGGCGTAAAAAGCGATGCCTCGTTCCTTCCGTACCGGCGTGGATTGGGCCGCAACATGTATGAAGCCCGGAACCGGGACGAAGTTGTCGACGCGCTCGAAAAGAACTGGAAAGTTTTCACTTCGAACCCCGCGAATGGCTGGCCGGCCGGAGTTTCGATGACGCATACCGTATATGCCGCCATGGAGCTTTACAGCGAAGGGCCGGCGTCCTTTTTGCTTTGGAAAAATTCCACGACCTCCGTCCCTCCGGGCGCGGAAAACGATCTCGCAGTCCAGTTGGCGCTTTCCCCGGCGTTACAGGCCTTGTCCAATGAACATGATTATTTTGTGAATAAAAAAAACTGGGCCGGAGTTTTCGGCCCGCAGTATGCCGAATGGATGAATACCAATTTATTGAACGATGAACTTTCTTCCGGGGTGTGGAACAAATTAAAGGCCTATGAACTTCCGGTCTCAATCGCGGTAGATCCGCTTTTCGGGGTTTATCAAAAGTTAAAGACCCTCGATGAAATGGAAAGGCGGTTTGCGGCCCGTAAACTCGACCCCTGGACAAACCGTAAGGAAGTTGAAGCGCATGTTCGGGATTATGAAAAGTTGCTGGATTCGGCAGCACGCCAGTTTGGCCGGAATCCCGCATTCTCCTCTTGGCTTGGAACGAATATGGACATCGACAAATGGGTCTCGCCCGATCAAGCCGAGTATATACGGATCAACAAAATGAACCGGTCCTTCGGCGCGCAAATCGAGAAGTCGGGCCTGGCTGTTTTTTTTAATCGCGTCCTTCGTGATTTTTCCTATCGCTATACCTATTCGATACGCCTTCTTCAGCCGATTCGCTACGAAGCGGCGGTGGCCGATGATGCCGAGACACCCTACCTCAAAGTTTACCTGGACCGGGATAAGGCGTCTTTAAATCCACCTTCCGGAGAACGGGAGCGGAGGGCCTCGGACGCAAAGCGGTATTCGCAGACATTTACCTTTGATGCCTGGAATTTCGCTCAAAAAATCGACCGTGAAGGATTGCTTGAGTACAAAATCGGGCTTGGCCTGAAGCCTTCGAAGGAACAGCCCTGGAATTTCCCGCGCGATCCCGTGGAAATTGTTTCTGAATTTGACAAATTTTCAGCACGCGTACTGCGCGCACTTTCAGAAGATTTTCCAAGAGTGAGAAATAGAAATCGCCCCCTTTTTCCGGGGCTCACGAGTCCTCCTTCCGGCGACAACAAACCAGGCCGGGAGATGGACATGCCGGGTCGAGTCCGCGAACAAATCCTCGGCGACGTACAAATACTTAACTTCGACCCTGATGTGCCTCCGGGAAAAGAACTCCAGGGATGGATTTATGGCGACACAAGACCTCTTTCGGTCGGCAGCGAGGAACTTGGTTTGCGTCCTACTCCTATGGGAATCGGTGATGCGTCCTATTTGATCCGGAATGATTTTAGTTCTGCCAAGTTTGGTTCTCAATTTCAGAAAAAGAGGCAAATTATTTCGGAAACTTTCGGAAGACTTTATAAAGATGTTAAGGTCCCATTTTCAATCCGAGTAGGAGAAAATGGCAAGATAAGAATCTACCCCTTAACCCCTTCGGAGCATTACAGGCTTTATTTGTACCAGGGAAAATTGCTGGGCGGAGAGAACCCTTTTTTGGCGGTGCCTGCTTCACGATCGTTTGAAGCGCACGGCGAGCAGTTTATAAATACGGTGCTTTTGCCGGCGGCGTTTTCAAGGCCGGAAATCTGGAATGACGAGACGGGCAAAAAACTGGAGCAGTTCATCGAAGGCATGATCCGGATCGAACAATCGCCTGCCATGCGGGAGAACCTGCGGGCCCGTTGGGGATCGCAATTAACGGAACTGTTTTTAACGCCCCTGCGCGAAGGCAATCTTGAGAGCAAGATGTCTTTTCATCAATGGGGGGCATGGGAACGTTTGCTTGCGCAGCAGAATCATAAGGGATTTAACGCGAATAGAGGACTTCTATCTGTCGAGCCCGATGAAGTATCCCTGACAAGTCCGGACGGAATAATGCAAACTTTAAATTTTGACAGGCGTGCGGGGTTCTCGCCTGCGACCGATGATCTGATCGGGAAGAATCCTTATCTCCCTAAAGATACAAAACTTGTGCCGGACGGCTCCGGTTTCTCTCTCGTCAATTCTAAAAATGGGAATAAACTTCTTTTCTTCCGGACGCATCCCTTATCGAGGCGGGAGATAAACAAATTACAGGACATTCCTGAAGGCGCAACTGTTCAGAGGATGAGGATTATCAATTCTTTGCAGCGCCAAACACTTTGGTACATGTTACAAGATAAAGACGGTAATTTTATGAATGAATGGAGTGAGGGAATCGATAGTCGAGGCAATTTGCCGCCGGCTTTTATCAAAAATTTGGTATCCGGCAAGCCTGCCGCTTCAGGTTCAGCGTTGTCGTTCTGGAAACTCGAAATCGTGGATGGCTCGGAGAAGCTGGTTTTGGTCCCCTTTGGTAAAGGTAAACTATCTCCGCCGGTACCAGTAAAAAGAGCAGAGAATCCGATGGATTTGGAACTCGCCTACGCCCGTAAAATCGAGGAGTCCACCATGCTGCAGTTCCTGACCCCGGTTGGACGGGCCTTGTACTATTCCGGGGAGGGGGAAAAGATCGGATTTGAGCATTTTCGCAAAGGGACTGGCCTTTCCAGAGAAACCCAAGGCCAGTTTTTAGGTTTTCTGAATAAATCCCCGCGCTCAGTGGTGGATGAGATTACCGAGTTCGAATGGGTCACCCATCAGGAAAAGGACTACCTTTTCCGTCTCATGATGGTTTTAAGGTGGATGGCGCAGACGACCGAGCGGGAGGAAATAGAAAAAGCCGCCCGGATTTACCGGCCCGGAATGCGGGAAGCCGTGAGCGAAACCCAAGCGCTTCGCCTGGAGGTTGAACTCGCGCAAGCGCGCAAAGAAATCCCGGGCTTTGACGAGAAAATCATGAATTCAGTGAGTACTCCGGAATTTCTGGACCGCGTTAAAAAATCAATGCCTGACCATAATTTTGCGCCGGCCCAATTCACGGGGGCAGGCCTTGTGGTGTTGCGTTATGATTCCGCGATGTACGGCAAAATTGACGCAAAACAAAAAACCGATGTCATCAGCCGCATTCTGGAGCATGCCCCGAAAATAACTCAATTGGCGATCACGGGCCCGGATGCAGAGATCGAAGCGATTCGGGCAAAGTATCCAGAGGCGATTTACGATGAAGTCTCTAATCCCAAAGGCAGAATCATTCTTATCAGTAATGCCACGGGTCTGGACGCCTTTATGATGCAGGCCATGAAGACACATAATATTCGCGCCGCCAATGTGATCCGGCTCATGGCCGGCAGCGAAGTGGATGGCCGTAACCGCGAGGATATTGTCTCCTCGCAGGTCAAAGCCACTGAAATTTCCGAAATGACAATCATGACCATTAATCTTGAAGACAATATCGGAACGGCCTTGTTCCTGGGAGAATTCGCGGCCGCGCTTCGCTCCGAACTCCGGGCGCGTAAGCGAACCGAGGTCTCTGCCTAACCCTTTGTTTTAGAATAGAGCAGAACCATTCAAGCCCTAATATAAAGACTGATTCTGAATCAAAAGAAAACAAATATGCTATTGAATAGACATTTTAAATTAATATTTTTAGTATCATAAGTCATTCATTCTAAATGGTTTAAGATGCCTAATTTGACAGAATGAAATTCGCCGTGTACTCTTCCATAGAAATTAAATAAAGGTCCTTGAATTGACAACCTAAGGAAAATAACTGATGCTTGAATGGCAGAAACCGAGCACAAAACCCTGGCTTCGAGGAGTGGCTTTTTTCACCGCGCTCGTATTCGCCGTTACGAACATCTCCTGGGCCGATGGCAATACTTCCCCCGCATCGCAAACCGCAAGAATGCCGTCTACTCCCTCGCTGAATGAAACCAAAGGCACGAGTTTCTTTGATTCCATCCGGGTGCCGGAATCGATGGGGGAGATCAAAAAAAGTTTTCAGGGCTCGCATGACCGCATCGTCATTCACATCCAGGACGCGCATGTGAATGAAGATGCGCAAAAGAACATCGCCAATATCCTGGATTTTTTCTCGAAACAATACGGCATGAAGCTGGTCAATCTCGAAGGAGCGGAAGGGCGGCTTTATCCGGAAGTGTTTTCATTTTTTCCCGACAAGACGGCAAGGCAGGATGTGGCGGAATACTTCCTGAAGCAAGGGCGGATGTCGGGTCCGATGTACTGGGCGGTGGTGGAACGCCCAAAAGCGGAGCTTTTTGGCATTGAAGACAACGTCCTCTACGAGGAAAACCGGAAGGCTTATTTAAGCGCGGCCGGGAATAAGAAGCGGGACGAGGAAATTCTTCAAAAACTGGGCAAGATTTTAACCGAGATTTCCCGGTATGTTTTCCCGGAAGATCTGCAAGAACTGGCCCGGCGGCGGGGCGCATTCCAGGAAGGCGGCCACGAGCTGATTCAATATGTAAGATTCCTTGGAGAAATGTCTGAAAAATACCATCTGGCCGTGCATGAGTACGCGGGAATGCACGCGCTGGGTTCTCTTGTCAGTCTTGAAAAGGACATCGATTTTCAAAAGGCGGAAAAAGAGGTCGAGGGATTGACCCAGGACCTCAAGCGGATTATCTCCAAAGAGCGTTTGAGCCGGTTCCTTACCAATACCGTTCAATTCCGGATGAAGAAGATGAAGCGTGCGGACTATTACGGGTATTTGGAAGGAGAATTGAGCAATGCGCCGGCAGGCGAGCAGGATCTGAAGGCCAAGTACGCAAATGTTTTGAAATACCTGAAATATATGCAGCTCTATGAAAAAATCGATGTTGCGATTTTCGATGAAATCGAAATGCTCGAAAAAGCAATCAAGGACAAGCTGTTCCGGAATGAGGAAGAAGTCAAGCTGGACCGGCTCCTCAAGATTTTCGAAATCTATCAAAAAATGTTCGATTTTCAACTCACCAAGCAGGACGCTGATTTCTTTTACAACTACCGGGACGAGTTCAAGGCTGAAACATTTCAGGCCTTTTTAAATCCGCTCCTGAAACGGAATAAATTCAGCGGCCAATTGCCGGAAAACCTCGATTTGCTGAATCAGGACCTTATGGCCGTTGAGAAATTTTACCAGGTGGCCCTCGCGCGCGACCGCATTCTGATTGACCGGGCGATGGAGCGGATGGAGAAAAAGGATGAAAAAGTGGCCGCCATCGTGACCGGGGGCTTCCACACGCCGGGGATTGAAAAGTATTTGAAAGAACGTGATATTTCATACCTTGTGATTGCGCCGAAAATCTCAAAAGCCATCGACGAAGCCAGAGAGAACCAGCTTTATGAGAACGCGGTCAGTCAAAAGCCCACGCCGGTAGAAAAAATGTTGAGCGAAGCGCTCTTGCCGCCAAAATCTCCGGTCCTCAACGATCCCCGTTTCCAGTTGTCGGCTCCGCAAGGTTTCGATATCGGCATAGTTCAAAGCGTAAGCAGCCAGATTATGAAATCCGCGGGATCGGACCATTTTTATGAAAATTTCATTTCAAATTCTCCTGACCGGTTAATGGCTTCAGGCCTGCTATTAAATGCGATCGGAACTGCCCTTCATAGTGACAATCCGGCGGCTGCGGAGTCTGCCGCTTTGCAGGAAATTCAGAAACCGGTCTTTGTCACTGCCTTTGAGGGGACCGATTTCATTCCGGCAATGACCGTCACGCTCACACCTTTTATCAGCGCCGTGGATCATCAGGGCGCGTCAGGAATTGAGACTTTAACTCTTCCCTATACGCTGGGAGCGAACGGCGAAAAGATTTCGCCGGTTTTTGTCAGTTTCAAACAGAGTGACCAGGTAGGGGCGGAAGTGCATAGCGCTTTAGGAAGAAAGGGCAGCATTATCAATGCGGAATATACGCCCGGTTACACCCTCGCGGGAGGAATGGTGACGGTGACGGATTCAAGGATTCCTTCTCTTGCCGATGCGCGCGCTGTAGTCCGCCGGCAATTAACAAAAATTGGGGCAACACCCGGGTTGTCGACGCAGGACCTTGTCCCGATTTATTCGCAAATAACGAAAATAATCGACCGGTATACGGATGAAAAGGAGCTTTCTGATCAGGTGCTGGCGAATATCGGAAACCACTTTTCTTCTCTGCTAAAAGTCGAAAATACCTATGCCCGCGCCGGAGGGGCCCCCATTCTTGATAAAAAATCGATGGAAATGATTCTCGGTATATCGTTTGATTTCGCGAATGCAAATCCGGAAGACAATGAAATATGGGCTTCCAAATCAATCGATCATTTATTGGATGGTATAAAAAGGGATGTCCTGGAAAATCTTGAAAAACGTGACGATACCCGAAACCGGTTGAAAGCAATGGCGGAATTTACGGCGTGGCTTGAAAAGACTCCCGGTACCGGGGGCACATTGGGAGAAAAAGCTTTGACCGGACTGAAAAAATTATCCGCGAAATTGACCGAGGCCGCCCGGTCTGAAGCCCCTGCGCCGGCTAAAGAAGTTCAAATACAAAAGAAGAGACCCGAGAAGCGTATCTCCCTGGTTCAACCTGAAACGCGCGCGTGGGATGCCCGCCCCGCAGCAATACTCCCAGGCGCTTCATTAATAGGGGGAACACCCAATATCGCTTACCGCCAGACAATGGAAGCGAAAGCAAGGGGTCTCGCGATGCGTTCTGAAGCACGTAGCCTGGAACAGCAAGCCCCGGCAGTAGAATCTCGCGAGAAGTGGAACGGTGGTTGGGAAGTAGTTATCGTTTTATTTGGACTCGCTGGATTTTTAATTTTTATGCTTAATTTGGGGCATGTACGCCTGACAGAACAAGGGGTTGGATTGCTCGCCGGAGGTGTTATTTTTCTTGGGGCAGGATATGGGCTCTGGGTATATCTCAACGATTTAATGAGCCAGAACAGAAATCTCCTGGAACTGGCCAAAACATTGGCAGGTAAAGAAACGGCGCCTGCGGCAATCGATAATCGGACCATTCAGGAGGTGGCGGAAGCCCGTAATACTCTCAACAAGCTTCATACAGAAATCGGTGCGCGCGGGCAGAATGCTCGTCAACTCGCAACGCAAATCACGATGCTGACTACCAGAAAAAAGGCTCTTGTTCGTGCCGGACGGAGAAAAAAGGCCGAACTTGACCGGCTTGGCGACCAATTACAGGCACTCACTAAAAATAGCGACGCACTTACTGAATCGATTAAACGATTGCAAAATGAGGAAGCCCGTTTCAAGAATTTGATCAATACGAGCGATGCAGAGTTTAATAAGAAAACCGGATCGATTGATGCTCAACTCGCCCGGCTTCGCCCCCTTCGAGAGACAATGCTTAAAAATCTAAGGCTTGAAAGGGAGGCTGAAAATGCAAAAATTGAAAAGTTAAAAGACGAACGCCAGACGCTCGAGAAAGAAAATGCCAGGCTTATTGAGGAAAACAGGCGGGCGGAGCAAACGGGCGAGACGGCTAGTGATGCGGAAAGGGTTCTCAGCGAATTTTTTGCCACTCAAAAGCATATTGAGGCCATCCTTGCGGGCGGATCCGAGAGTATTCCGGATGCCGAGCAATTGATGAAGCAATACATGATTTTATCGGAACAAAGAGAGGCGCTTGAAGTGACCCTGGAAGGTCCAGCAATCCGGAGCGAAACGCGCGCCATGTCGCCGGCGGTTAAACGGTCTGCCAAAGAGATCTCTGAAATTATTAAAAAGATGAAGGCCACGATCAAGGAGCGGGACGCAGCGATTAGGAGAAGGCTTGAGGCGGCTATCGAAGAAAACAAAAAATTGACAAAGGCCATAGAAAATGCCGGAAGGTGGTATGAGCCTGTCCGGAAGGATCTGGAATTATTTAGAGCCGGTTTTTCAGATATCAAAACGGCGGATGAACTTGAAGCGGCGCGTCAAATGCTTTCCGGAGGATTATCGGCCCGGTTGCCGGATATACAAGCGGCCGTTAATCGGGAGATCGTGATTTTACTGCCAGGAAACGGGGTTTTAAAAGCAAAAGTTCCTCTGGCCGCTTTGGATAAATTAAGCCGGGAGTCCCAGATTATCGAAAGTGAAATTTCAAGAGTCGAGAATGAATTCAAAAGCGTAAGCAAACAAATCGAAATCGATCTGGCTTATAAAGAAAAAGAAATGCTGGATAAAAAATCGTACAACAAAAGACGGAAAAAGGCCCTCGCTGAAATGAAAAGGAAGAAAGCAGCGGCAGCCGAGGCGGCCCAACAGCAGGAGCAATTGCGGTATGCTGAAATCCAGGCACAAACCCGGAAGATAATGGAACGAAATGACGCTTTTCGCCGCTCTTTTGAAAAAGAAGAGCGGGACCGCGCCCTTTCACTTGAGGAAATCAATCGGGAACGAATCAGCGCGATTGAAGAAACCCGTGCAACGGAAGAGGTGGAACTCCGGGAAAAAGGAGGGATTCTGAAGGGCTATAGGGAAATCAGAAAAACCCTTAAGGCGGAAATCCGAGAGCTGCTTGATCGCGAGGAAATTAAAAAATTACTTGAGCCGTCCGCTTTGTCAAAGATCTCAATTCAGCCTGATTCAATCGCAGCACTGCAGGATGTCCTGCTTGAGCAAACGGAGAAAGTCGAAGCTTTCGGTGCGTCAACTATTCAGCAAAGAATACTGGAATTTGAAGGCACCCTGGGGGGCAATGATGATTTTACCGAAGGAGTTCGGCAGAACGGAAGGCAGATCATGACATCGGTTTGGAGCCGGGCTGACTCCGCGGCGCGGGCCCTGAAAATCACCTTCGAGGCTCTCAAAGAAATCCGCGAGGCCTATGAGAATCAAGCCCTGCTGGATTCTGACAGGAAACTGGAACTGGACAATGAGATCGAAACGCTTTACTTTGACATTTTAGACGGACCGGCGGATGTTTCCGTGGACTCTTTAAGGCAGAGATTGGACGGCTTGAAGTCTAAAACGGAAAAAGAAAAAAAACCAGATTTTTACAAAAAACGCATCGAGGGGCTGCAGGAAACTTTAAATATCCGTGCCGGCAAAAGC
>CAYGIT010000038.1:0-19202 GCA_964349955.1 uncultured bacterium | reverse complement strand
GTGGGGGCAGCCGCCTCTGCGGTAAGGCCGATGATACCAAGTGTTCCTATAGTTCCAATACTCATGAGATAGGGTTTTCCGCCGATGAAATAAACCGCAGTGCTGTGAATCAGAAAAATACCGTGAGCTTGTTGGAGAAGTTTTTTGATTGTTTGAGCGGCAGGACTTACAGCTTGGACAATTTTTCCGGCCTCATCAAATTCAATCACTCCGGCATAGCCGTTAGCCCCCACACTCACGAGAAAGGAATGACCTGCGATGGAATAGACCGCGGTGTGAGAAATCGTTAACCCATTGTGAGCTGTTTCGAGGAGTCGCCGCATCTCCTGGGCTTTGGGGCTGGTGTCGATCTCTCCGGCTTCATTAAATTCAATCACTCCAGCATTGCCTTCCCCTCCTACACTCACGAGAAAGGAATGGCCCCCGATAGAATAAACCGCGGTTTGGGAAATCGAAGCATTGCCGTGGGTGATTTTAAGACGTTTTTGGATTTTTTTGGCTTTGGAGCTATTTTTAACAATCCCCCCGGCCGCGCTCAATTCAATCACTGCGGTCTTGCCCTCATAGCCCCCGCTCACAAGAAAGGAATGTCCCCCGATGGAATAAACCGAGGCGTGAGAAATTCCAGTGTTAAGGTAAATTAATTCGAGATATTCCCGGATTTTCATGGTTCTTTTTGGTCTTTTGACGATTTCTCCTTCTTGATTAAATTCAATCAATTTGACCCTGCCGCCTTCTCCCATACTCATCAGAAAGGAATGGTCCCTGATCGTATAGAAGGTGGTGTGGAGAATCGGCCAATCCCCGTGAAAAAATTGAAGATGTTCCTGGATATCCTGGGCTTTGGAGCTGAATTTAACAATATTTCCGGCCTTATCAAATTCGATCACTCCGGTTTTCTTTCCCGCACTCACGAGAAAGGAACTCCCGCCTATGGAATAGACCGCGGTGTGGTAAACAGGTGAATCGGCGTGGGCGGCGATGAGAAGACTTTGAATTTCCTGGGCTTTGGGACTATTTTCGATGATCTTTCCGGCCTCATTAAATTCAAAAACGGTTGTTTTGCCTTTCTCTCCTGCGCTCACCCAGAAAGTTTGGTTCCCGATTTTGAGCAGGCTTTGAGAACGAATATCTGTGAAATTGCCGATTCTTGTCATTCCTGCTGAATTGAAATAGGCATCCTTTACCTTGGAGGGAAGGTCTTTTAAGGGCCCCGCATCCACGGCAATCCCGGTAATTTTCATTTCTCCTTCGGAGACCGGAGCTTGCGCTTGCCTTTTCGCTTTTTCAATTTTATCCCGCACTGCCTGAAGCTCCGCCTTAAGGGCGAGGAGTCTGGCTTGTTCCGGACTGCCGGGTGCCGGACTTTGACCACGAATTGCTTCGAGCCGGGCCTGAAGTTTTTCTACCTGTTCCTCCGCGTGCTGAATATTCTCAGTGGTGACAAGGTCTCCCATCGCCTTCAATGATTCAAGCCCTGCTTTTGCCGCTTCAAGTTGCTGTTCGATTTCCTGTATTTTCGTCAAACCTTTCGGTTGGGTCCGCGACTCCGAACGTCTCACCGGCCCGGCCTGCACTGCTTCCGGGTTTTCGAGCGCTTCAATTTTCCTGGATAATTCCTTTTCACGGGATTCGAGGAAAGAAAGCTCCGTTAGAAGGCCGATAATTCCGAGCGTCCCTTGATCTCCGATACTCATGAGATAGGGCCTTCCTCCGATGGAATAAGCGGCGGTCTCGTTAATCGTGTTACCGCTGTGAGCTAATTTGAGAAGTATCCGAACCGCTTCAGCTTTGGCGCTGTCTTTTACGATCTCTCCGGCCTCATCAAATTCAATCACTCTGGCGGAACCTCGGTAGCCTACACTCACAAGAAAGGAATGGCCCCCGACGGAATAGACCGCGGTGTGATTAATAAATGAATCGCTATTAGCGATAAGACGCCCCTTGATTAGCTGCGCTTTGGGACTGTTTTCAATGATTTCTCCGGTCTCATCAAATTCAATTACTCCGGCCATGGGGCCAAAACCCACACTCACGAGAAAGAAATGCCCCCCGATGGAATAGAGAGCGGTGTGGGAAATTGTCCAATTACCGTCGTGGGCTGCGGTGAGAAGTTCCCCAATTTTTTGGCCTCTGGCTTTGCTATCCTGAATCATCTTTCCTTCTTTATTAAATTCAATCACTCCGGCTTTACTTGCGGCTCCCACACTCACCAGGAAAGAATGGTCTCCGATGGAATAGAAAGCGGTGTGAGAAATTCTTAAATTGCCGTGGTCCATTTTGAGAACTTCCCGGATCGCTTTGCCTTTGACGCTGTCTTTGACGATCTCTCCCTCTTTGTTAAATTCAATCACTCCTGCACTACCTCCATCTCCGGCACTCACAAGGAAAAAATGCTCCCCGATAGAATAGAAAGCGGTGTGATTAATCCGTAAATCGCCATGAGTTGATTTGATAAGGTCCTGGATTTTCTGGGCTCTGGGACTGCCTTTGACGATTTCTCCCGCCGGGTCAAATTCAATCACCCGGGCTGTGCCGGTCGATCCCACACTGACGAGAAAAGAATGATCTCCAATGGAATAGACGGCGATATGGTTAATCGTAAAATTACCGTGGCCCGCCTTGAGAAGTTCCTGAATTTCCCGGGCTTTGGGACTGTTTTCGATAATTTTTCCGGCCTCGTTAAATTCAAAAACAGCTGTTTTGCCATACATACCGCCGCTCACCCAAAAAGTCTGACTCCCGATCTTGAGGAGGCTTTGGCTTTCAATTGTTTTGTAACTCTTGCTTCCGTCATTCTCATCCGCTTCAACGTAGGACTCCCGCACCTTTGCCGGAAGGTCCTTCAAAATACCGGTGTCGGGAGCAATATCATTGATCCGGCTTTCTCCTTCAGGAACCGCCGCGGCCTGCGCCTTTATTTTTTCGATTTGCTTTTTCACTTCCCTATGTTCCGCCTGCAAAGCAATCAACTTTTCGAGGGATGCGATTTGCTTGGATAATTCATTTTCCCGGGAATCGAGGGCAGCAAGATCGGGATTGGGGACGGGGGCAACAACCTCTCCGGTAAGGCCGAGGATTCCCAGCGTGCCTTTATTTCCAAAGCTCGTGAGATAGGGCTTTCCTCCGATGGCATAAATAGCGGCGTTGTGAATCGCCTCACTGCCGTGAGCTGATTTAAGAGATTTCTTAATCGCGCGGGCAATCGGGCTTTCTTCTTTGACAACTTCGCCAGCCTCATCCAACTCAATCACTCCGGCGCTCACTCCGGTGATGCCTTCAGATCCCACATGAATGAGAAATGAATGCCCATTGACGGCATAAACCATCAGGGTGCTGTTAATCGGTAAAGTGCCGTTTGTTCTTACGAGAAGGTCTCGAATTTCTTCAGCTTTGGCGCTGTTTTCAACGATCTCCCCCTTCTGGTTAAACTCAATCACTCCGGCTTTGCCGTCATATCCCACACTCACAAGAAAGGAATGCTCCCCGATGGAATAAACCGCGGTGTGGTAAATCGCTGAATTGCCATGGGCTGTAGCCAGAAGGCCCACAATCTCTTGGCCTTTGGCGCTACCTTTGACAATCTCTCCTTCCCTGGTAAATTCAATCACACTCGTTTTGCCTTGCATGCCTGCGGCTACAAGGAAGGAGTGCTCCCCGATCGAATAAAGCGCGGTGCGAAAAATGACCGAAACGCCGTGCGGGACTTTGAGAAGCTCCAGGATTTTTATGGCTTTGGCGTCTTCTTGCACAATCTCACCCGCCGCATCAAATTCAATCACTGCGGTATTGCCGCCATAGCCCACACTCACGAAAAAAGAATGATTCCCGATAGAGTAGAAAGCCGTGTGCATAATCCTGAAATTCCCATGTGCTTTTTTAAGAATACTCTGTATCTCCCGGGCTTTGGCGCTCTCCTTCACGAGCTCTCCAGCCTCATTAAATTCAATCACTCCGGCCTTTCCGTTCTCTCCTACACTCACGAGAAAGGAATGTCCCCCGATCGAATAGACATTAATATGGTAAATCCCCGAATGATCGTGCGCTGTTTTGAGAAGGCCCTGGATTTCCAGGGCTTTGGGACTATTTTCGACGATTCCTCCGGCTTCGTTCAACTCAACAACAACGGATTGGCCTTGATCCCCACCGATCACCCAAAAAGTCTGATTTCCAAGCTTGATCATGCTTTGGGTGCGAATGGCTCCGAGACTCTCCGTTCCTCGACGGTCATCAACTTCGCGATAGACCTCCCGAACCTTCGCGGGGAAGTCCTTCAAAGCCCCGGCATCCGGAGCAAGCCCCGTAATTTTGATTTCTCCTTTCAAAGCCGGGCCTTGTGATTTCGCTTTTTCAATTTTCTTTTTCACTTCCTTGTATTCGGCCCGCAAGGCCATCAGCTTTTCGAGGGATGCGATTTGCCTGGATAATTCTTTTTCCTGGGATTCGAGGGGGGCGAGGGCGGGATTGGGGACGGAGACAGCGGCCTCCCCGGTAAGGCTGATGATTCCGAACGTTCCATCATCTCCGATACTCATAAAATAAGGCTTTCCTGCGATGGAATAAACTACGGTGTTGTAAATTGTTGAATCGCCATGAGCTATTTTGAGAAAATTTTTGATTGCTTGAGCGGTTGAACTTTCTTGTTCGACAATCTCTCCAGCTTCATTAAACTCAATCACTCCGGCTTTGCCTTCTGCTCCTATACTCACGAGAAAGGAATGACTCCCGATGGAATAAACTGCCGTTTTGGAAATCCCTGAATGGCCATGTGCGCTTTTAAGAAGGTTCTGGATTCTCCGGGCTTTGGCGCTGTCTTCGACGATCAATCCCGTCTCGTCAAATTCAGTCACTCCGGCTTTGCCGTTAGCTCCCGAACTCAAGAGAAAAGAATGACTTCCGATGGAATAGACAGCGGTGTGGGAAATCCCGAAAGCGCCATGAGCCAATTTGAGACGTCGGCGAGGTTCTTGGGGATGACCATTAGTAATCCCTCCCTCTTTGGTCAACTTAATCATTCCGAGGGTGCCGTCATCTCCCACACTCCCAATGAAAGACTTCCCTCCGACGGAATAGAGGGCCGTGTGGTTAATCCATGAACTGCCGCCATGGGCAGATATAAGAAATTCACGGATACTTTTAGCTTTGGCCCCGTCTTTGACGATTTCTCCGGCCTCATCGAGCTCAACCGTTCCGATTTTTCCTCCGGCTCCCACACTCACAAGCACGGAATGATTCCCGACAGCATAGAGTGCAATATCGGAAATTGATGACCGGTCGTGGGCTGTTTCAAGAAGACTCTGGATTTCGAGGGCTTTGACACTGTCTTTGATGATCTCTCCGGCCTTATCAAACTCGATCACTCCGGCTTTGCCTCCATGCCCCACACTCACAAGCAAGAAATGCTCCCCAAGGGGATAGACGCCGATGCGGGAAATACTCTCATTGGCATGAACTGCTTTGAGAAGCCGCTTGATTTCCTGGCCCTTGGGACTGTTTTCGATGATTATCCCGATCTCGTTAAATTCAAACACGGCAGCGCTCCCCTTATCCCCGCCACTCATCCAAAAAGTTTGATTTCCGATCTTGAACAGGCTTTGGCTGCGAATCGCGTTGTACTCTACCCTGCCGCTTCTAATATTTATTTGATCGTAGTAGGACTGCTTGACCTTTGCGGGCATGTTCTTCAAAAGCCCCGCGTCCGCGCCAAGCCCTGTGATTTTGATTTCTCCTCCTGTAACCGGACCTTGCGCTTTCACTTTCCCAATTTTTTCCTGCACTTCTTTGAGTTCAGCCTGAAGGGCGAGGAGTTTGGCATGCTCCGGGTCGCCGGGGACCGGCGTCTGGCGGCGGATTTCTTCAAGCCGGGCTTCGAGTTCGGCTACGTTTTGCTCCGCGAGCTGAATAATGTCTGGGCCTATATCGGAGCCCATCTCCTTGAACGATACAAGCCCGGCTCTTGCGTCCTGAAGTTGTTGCTGGATTTGCTCCATTTCCGTCAAACCTGTTGGTTGGGTTCGCGCCTCGGAGCGAAGTCCGGCCGGATTTTCGAGCAATTCAATTTGTTTCATGAGTGCGGCATCCTGAATTTCAAGTGTTTCTAATTGCTTTGATAATTCTCTTTCCACACCGGTTTTTGATTCCGGATTGTTAAAAATAAGCGTTTGGGAGGGGCTACTTCTAAAATCCAGCTTCACAGCAATCTTTCCATTCGATGCCTGCCAATGCCAATGAATAACATTGAGGAAAATATTTGTTGATCTCCATCCCTGCCCGTTGTAACCATGCAACTGCCTGGAGAGTCCATCAGAAAATCCGAATACCATATTTCCTTCCGATGGATAAAAATTTATTCGCCTGCCACCGCCAAAAACCGGGGTCGACTCCCATTTCTGGCCATTGTAGCCGTGCAACTCTATACGGCCGTCATCGAAAATAGTCTCGACCACAAAATTTCCACCCGCTTCCGCCCATTTCCACTGATCAACATCGCTAAATTCCTCTAATTGCCAGTCCTTTCCATTCCATTGCCATAACTTTAAATTGCCTCCTAAAGTTTTATACCCAACCCAATCTTTACCATCGGCAACAGATATTTTTTTTATTTGGCCAAAAACCATATCTCCGGCCGGCGGCTTAAACTCTGGGGCCGGCGGCACTTTGACCTTTTCCGCCAGCTTTGCCGCCGCGCTCTGAGCCTTCGTTTTTTCGATTTTCTCACGTACTTCTTCATGTTCAGCCCGCAACGCGATCAGTTTTTCGAGGGAGGCGATTTGTTTTGATAATTCTTTTTCTTGGGATTCGAGGGGGAGACCGGACGTTGGGCTAGAGACAACGGCTTCTCCGGTAAGGCCGAGGATTCCGAGGGTGCCTTGACCTCCGATACTCATGAAATAAGGCTTTTCGCCGATGGAATAAACGGCGGTGTTGTGAATCGTTAAATCACCATGAGCTTGTTTGAGAAAATTTTTGATTGCTTGGGCGGTGGGGCTTTCCCCTAGGATGATCTCTCCGGCATCATTAAACTCAATCACTCCGTCTTTGCCATAATATCCCACACTCACCAGAAAAGAATGCCCCCCGATGGAATAAACCGCTGTGTGGAGAATCTCTGAATCGCGATGGGTTATTTTAAGAAGGTCCTGGATTTTTTCGGCTTTGGCGCTTTCTTGAACAATCTCACCGGCTTCATCAAATTCAATCACCGCGGGTCCGTTTTTACCTTCAGTTCCCACACTCACAAGAAAGGAATGCCCCCCGATAGAATAGAAAGCCGTATGGTTAATCCATGCACCGGCGTGGATTGTTTTGAGAATCCCCTGAATCTCCAGGGCTTTGACACTGTCTGCGACGATCTCTCCAACCTTGTCAAATTCAATCACTCCGACCTTGCCCCTAAAACCCACACTCACAAGGAAAGAACGGCCTGCAATCGAATAAAAGGCGATGTGTTCAATGTTTGAAGTATCATGAGCAAATTTGATCAGCCTCTGGATCTCCCGGACTTTGGCGCTTTCTTGAACAATCTCACCGGTTTCATCAAATTCAATCACTCCGGCTTTGGCGTCTCCCGCACTCACAAGAAAAGAATGCCCCCCGATAGAATAAAGGGTGGTGTGATAAATCCACTTATCACCGTGAACCAGGCTGATAAGTCTATGGATTTCAAGGGCTTTGGCGCTGTTTTCGATGATCTCTCCGACCTTGTCAAACGCAATCACTCCGGTAGTGCCGTTCCATCCCACACTTATCAGGAAAAAATGATCCCCGATGGAATAAGCAGCGATATGAAAAATACGCCTATTGCCATGCGCCGATTCGAGAAATCCCTGGATTTTTTTGGCTTTGGGGCTGTTTTTAACAATCTCTCCGGCTTCGTTAAATTCAACAATGGCCATTTTGCCCCCATCGCCCCCGCTCACCCAAAAAGTCTGCTTCCCGATCTTGAGCAGGCTTTGGCTGAGAATCGATTCTCCGAGGCTCACCTTTCCTTGTTGATCCACTTCACGGTAGGACTCCAGGACCTTTGCGGGCAGGTCCTTCAAGGGCCCCGCGTCCGCGGCAAACCCCGTGATTTTGATTTCTCCTTCAGATAATAGAGGGCCTTGCGCTTTCGCTTTTTTAATTTTGTCCCGCACTTCTTCATGTTCAGCCCGCAGCGCAATCAGTTTTTCGAGCGAGGCGATTTGTTTGGATAATTCTTTTTCGCGGGATTCGAGGGGGGCGAGGTCAAGAGCAACGGCTTCTCCGGTAAGACCGATGACTCCGAGCGTTCCTTCAGCTCCGATGCTCATGAGATAGGGCTTTCCGCCGATGGAATAAGCGGCCGTATTGAAAACCGTCGAACTGCGGTGAGCTTGTTTAAGAAGATCGTGAATCGTTTGGGCAACCGGGCTTTTTTCTTTTACAATTTCTCCCTCCTTGTTAAATTCAATCACCCCGGCAGTGCCTGAAATTCCCTGTCCCACACTCACGAGAAATGAATGCCCCCCGATGGAATAGACCCTGGTATGTTTAATCCATAAATCGCCGTGTGCTTCTTCAAGAAGTTTCTGAATTTCCTGGGCTTTGGGGCTATTTTCTACGATCTCACCCTCCTTGTTAAACTCAATAACTCCGGTTTTGTTGCCATTATATCCCACACTCACGAGAAAAAAATGGCCTCCAATGGAATAGACCTCGGTGTGGTAAATCGTTAAATTGCCATGGGCTGTTTTGAGAAGCGCGTGAATCTTTTGGGCTTTGGCGCTGTTTTTGACAATCTCTCCCTTCCTGTTAAATTCAATCACATCAATTCTGCCTGCCATACCCGCACTTACAAGGAAGGAATGCTCCCCGATGAAATAAAAGGTGGTATTAAAAATCTCTAAATTATTGTGCGCTGATTTGAGATGCTCCAGAATTTCCCCGGCTTTGGTACTGTCCTTAACGATCTCTCCGGTCTCGTTAAATTCAATCACACCCGCTTTGCCTGACTCACCCGCGCTCAAGAGAAAGGAATGTCCTCCGATGGAATACAGCGCAGTGTGTTTAATCGAAAATCCGTCGTGCTTTGCCTGGAGAAGCCCTTTGATCGTTTGGGCTTTAACGCTGTTTTCTACAATCCCTCCCGCTTCGTCAAATTCAATCACTCCGGGTTTGCCCTTATTTCCCGTACTCAAAAGAAAAAAATGTCCCTGAATGGAATAGACGGCGGTGTGATAAATTGCCGAATTGCCATGGACGGCTTTAAGAAGCTCCTGGATATCCTGGGCTTTGCGACTGTTCTCAATAATTTCCCCAGCCTCATTAAATTCAAAAACGGCAGCACTCCCCTTATCACCTCCGCTCACCCAAAAAGTTTGATTCCCGATTTTCAGCAGGCTTTGGCTGCGGATAGAGTTATAACTAATCTCATCTCCTTGCGCATTCACTTCGCGGTAAGATTCTTTGACCTTTGCAGGCAGGCCCTTCAAAGCGCCGGCATCGGGGGCAAAACCGGTGAGCCGGATTTCTCCTTGCGCCTTCGCTTTTTCGATTTTTGCTTTTACTTCCTGATGCTCCGCCCGCAGCGCGATCAGTTTTTCGAGTGAGGCAATTTGTTTGGATAATTCTTTTTCGCGGGATTCGAGGGGGGCGAGGTCGGGTGCTGGGCTAGAGACAACGGCCTCTCCGGTAAGACCGATGATTCCGAGTAGCCCTTTATCTCCGATACTCATGAGATAGGGCTTTCCGCTGATGGAGTAAAGGGCCGTTTCAAAAATCCCTTCAATGCCGTGAGCTTGTTTAAGAAATTTTTTAATGGTTTGAGTGACAGAACTTTCGTCTTTGACAATCTCTCCGGCCGCATCAAACTCAATCACTCCGGGTCTGCCGCTATACCCCACACTCACGAGAAAAGAATGATCCCCGATCGTATAGACGGCGGTGTGCCCAATCCATAAATCACGATGGTTTTGTTTGAAAAGGGCCTTAATATTCCCGGCTTTGACGCTGTCTGTGACGATCTCACCAGATTCATCAAATTCAATCACTCCGACCGAGCCGGAGGACCCCACACTCACGAGAAAGAAATGCCCCCCGATGAAATAGACGGCAGTGTGGGAAATCGTTTGAGCCCCATGGGCGGATTTGAGAATTTTCTGGATTGTTTCGGCTTTAGGGCTATTTTCGATAATCTCTCCGGCTTCGTTAAGTTCAATCACATCCATTTTGCCTTCTGCTCCTATACTCACGAGAAAGGAATGCCCTCCGATGGAATGCAGCGCAGTACGTTGCATCGAAGCTCGGTTGCGCTTTGCCTGGAGAAACTCCTTGATCTTTTGGGCTTTGGCGCTGTTTTCTACAATCCCGCCCGCTTCGTCAAACTCAATCACTCCGGCTTTGTCTTCACTTCCTACACTCACCAGAAAGGAATGGCCCCCGATGGAATAGACGGCGGTATGATGAATCGATGAATCACCGTGGGCCAGGTTAAGAAGCCTGTGAATCTCCAGGGCTTTGGCGTTGTATTTAACGATTTCTCCATCCTTATCAAATTCAATCACGCTGTTATTGCCAGCATCTCCCACACTTACCAGAAAAAAATGATCTCCAATGGAATAAACAGCGATATGAGAAATATACTTATTGCCGTGGGCCGGGTTGAGAAATTCCCCGATTTTCAGGGCCTTGGGGCTGTTTTCAACGATCTCTCCGGCTTCGTTAAATTCAATAACGGCCGTTTGTCCCGCTTCCCCCCCACTCACCCAAAAGGTTTGCTTCCCGATCTTGAGAAGGCTTTGACTGCGAATCGATCCGTGACTCTCATTTCCGGCAGCATCAAATACAATGTATGACTTCCCGACCTTTGCGGGCAGGTCCTTCAAAGGCCCGGCGTCCGCGGCAATCCCCGTGATTTTGATTTCTCCTTCCGGGACAGAACCTTGCGCTTTTGCTTTTTTGATTTTGGCCTGCACTTCTTTGAGCTGGGCTTTAAGGGCGAGGAGTTGGGCGTGTTCCGGACTGTCAAGACCGGGGGTGCGGCTGCGGATTTTTTCAAGCTGGGCTTCGAGTGCGGCGACCTGGTCCTTCGCGACCTGAATACTGTCCGCGTCCACAAGGTCTCCCATTGCCTTCAACGCTCCAAGCCCGTCTTTCGCGGCTTGAAGGTCCGTTTCGATTTTTTCAATTTCTTCCGGCAAGCTTCGCATCTCGGCGCGCGCGCCCGGCCCGGCCTTAAGCTGCCGCAGAAGCTCCGCGTTCATCTCTTTGTTGTAATGAGAGTCCTTGCCGAAAACGGCGATTCTCGCGAGAAGGTCTCGCACATTCGGATCGGGATGTCCCTTGATGGCTTGTCCTTTTTCGGCATAAGCCGCCAGCCAAACCCGAAAAACTTCGGCGGCATTAAAATCAGGCGTCTCCGCTTGCTTCAAAAAAGATACGGGCCAGCCCCGGCCGGTGATTTGTTTGATCATATCCTGAACAACCTTCTCCAGCTTGATCAAATTCGCCTGGAGCCGGGCATTCCCGCCCTTCATGATTTCTTTTCTTGCTTCAATCGTTGTTTTTAACACACCGTCAATTTCAGCCAGCACAGAAAAGCGCCGCAGCCTTTCGCTAAAATCAACGGCCTGCCATTTTTCAGGATCTTGTTCCAGCAGGAGCCGCAGCTGGCCTTCCAATTCAGACGCTTTTGCGAGGTACGATCCCGATTCAGGGTAGATCTGGAAATAGGTTAACAGCGAGTCCAGGTTTGAAATTCCTGTTTTGGGCGCGCGGACCAAAGGATAACTTTTAGCGACCAGCTCTTCGCCCGCCAAAAATTCCATCAGCCCATCCTTGTCAGGCGCCTTTTGCTGGTCCACCCAAAATCCCACAGCCGCAAGCGCCTGGGTAAAATTTTTCTGCCATGCCGCGTTTTCCTTCCCGGATTTTCCCTGCATATTGAATTTTTGAAGCAAGATTTCGCGTAAAACTTCCTGGGGAGATTTCATATGTCTGCGAAGGGCCGCTTTTAGAACGGAGTCCGAATCATAGGCTTTTAAAAAATAATTTTTCACGATTTGAGCAAGGCGCTCGGCAGGCGCCGTGACGCCTTCTTCGGCAAGTTCTTCTCTTAGACGGATATTCTCGTCCGCAAGACGGGTCTCAAAGTGTTCCAGAACTTCAGCGACAATCGCGGCGGTTGTTCCCGGCCCGGGCGCCCGAGGCAAAAAGGCAGGGTCCTGGGCGCGCAGTTCACGGATTTTCCAGGCCAGCCCGATCAATCCGCTCCATTTCCCACGGTCAGGGCCTTCCTTGATTTCTTCGCCTACAAAACGGGAATTCACCGCCTTGCCTTCCTTATACATAAACGGCTCCACGAGCGTCCGCATTTGAGGCGGAGGCACAGGATTGACTTTCCGGATCTTGAGCCGTTCCAGAAACTCCGCGGAGAAAGAGTTCACGAGAAATCCCTGCCCCGGAGGGTTCGCGCCCAGCCAGAAGACAACACCGCGATTCGGTTTTTCACGGTTTCCAAGCGGGTCCACCAAGGTCCGGCTATCCAGAACATCATTGAGGACCGCGATGGATTCCGCGTGATTGGCTTCATCCAGATGCACCGGCACGCCAAGTTCCATGGCCAAAGCAACCGGCTTTTTCTTGAATCCAAAAACACCCGGTTTTCCCTGTTCCCCTACATGCGTTTGATAAGTTAAATCTTTAGGCTTGGTCGAGGGCGTCATATCGACTTTTAACCGGGGGGAGGTGCCGACCAAAAACTGAAGTTCTTTGATCAGCTCCGTTTTTCCGGTCTCCTGTTCTCCGATCAGGAGAGTGTCCTTCCCCAGGCTATAATCCTGAAGAATCAGGTAAACAAGCCGGGCATTTTCCGGAATAGAAACCCATTCAAGTAGTTGTTTCCTGATTGCTTTTGGATTGCGCGCCAATGCCGACCGGGGATGCAGAGGCACCACCACTTTGTCCCAGCGCTGCTGGCCGGGATTTTCAACAGGAGTGATTTCAAGCGAAAAAATCCCGTCTGCTTCTTTGATGACCCTGAAAGAATTCCGGTCAAGAACCGGAGCTTCTCCCGGAAGATCATCACTAAACCCCGCCTTTTCGAAATCCGTCGGAACTCTTGTGTAAGTGGGGATTTCCTTGTCGATTTCCGCTTCAAAATTAAAAAAATCATGGATTACCGACCAGGCGCGATGTTCCAAATCCCGGGGATAGCGCACGAAATGCGCCAGAATATTGCGAATCACGCGCGGCGAAGGCGCGCGAATCAGCTCATCGCCCGTCCCCTTATCGGGTTCATACTCCCAATCTTTCAGTTTCTCCCAATTGCGCCGGCTTGCTTTGAGGAAGTTGATTTGATTCACGGAATACCCCATAAAAAGCAGCCGTTCCTCCTCCGCGGCAAAAACGAGCCGCTGAATAATCTCCCCCATGACTTTGTCAAAATCGGGTGTGTCTTTTCCCAATTCCTGTGCCAGGGTGCGGGCATATCCCAGTTGAGACATCACCTCATCCTCCGGCCATTCCCAGGTTTTTAAAAGCGCTTCTTTTCGCCGCTGGACGGCCTGGTCACGATTGGCCGCTCCCTGAATATTTTTCCGGGATAAATTCGAAGTGGCAAGAATGCGGGCCTGGGGATGGTCCGGGCGCGTTTTTTCAACGGTCGCGCCGTTCGCGTCTTTTTCAAAGACCTTGTGTTCGCGGCTTGAAATTTTTGTTTTCAAAACAGCCCAAAGGTCATCCGGGATTTTGTGGGCCTCGCGTAAAAGCGCCCAGCCGCCGTGCTCCTGGGCAAGCGTGAAAGCCGCCGGAAGTTGGGAGGTCACGCCCTCCTGTTCCACGCCGATCGCGCGCCACCAATCCAGCTCTCCCTCTTTCATTTGCACATGGCCGGCCAACCTGCACATTCATCAGCCTGGCCGCGACTAAATCCGTCACATCTTTTCCCAAGCCCGTTTCCCCGGTGACCTCAAGAACATGCTGATGCCATTTTTCAGAAGCCGTTTCCTCTTCCATGCGCATCTCGGCGCCCGGTTTCCAGATTTGGCCCTGTTTTTCCAGAAACAAAGCTGTTCCGTCCGAAGCATTTAAATAAATCAGGCGGCCGTCGTTCAAAACCTGAAATTCCGCGGATTCGAGCGAAAAATCATTGACGGGAAAATCCCCCGCCTTTGACCAGGTTTTTCCGTCGAGAGAAATTTCGATACTTTGATTTCCGGCATCGGCTTTCCACCAGACTTGCCCGTTGGAGTAAACGCCTTTTGTTTCCTGCACCCTCGCCATGGTTTCATAAGAAGACCGGGTCACCTGGGTCCAGCGTCCGGTTTTCGCGTCAAAATGGCTAAGCTCAAGTTCATCCTGGGCGGGGCGGCGCACCATCCATTGCCGGTCGGGGGTCAACGAGGTAAAAATGGTATTGGCCCGGTACAAACTCATGAGAATTCGTTTGATGAAAAGTTCGTCGGAAAGCGTAACCGCAGCCTTGATTTGCGGAACTTCCGGCCCGCCGGGACCGCGCTCCCAGCTCAAACTGTTTTCCGGATCATTTTTGTCAAACCAGACCAGAAATTCACGCCCGCCTCTTTTTTGAATAAAGAAATATTTGAAAAATTGAGGTTTCCCTTTTTTATCTAATGGGTCCTCCTTGTTTATCTCTATGGTTCCGGTGGGTATTTTTTCGAGTGGTCCGAAATTTTCTGAGCGCATCTCGGAACGGCCGGCGAAAGACAAAATTTCATGCGTGATGGGAATTTCAGGATGTTTTTCCTGGACCTCCAGAACGAGTTTAGCGGCCAAAGCTTGCGCGAGAAGAGTGAGCGGATGGGCTTTAATCACCCGGTCTTCGCCGTGAACTCCCTCGGAGCGAGCACGTTCTTCAGCGCTTCCGACCGGCGCCACCCAAACGTTCGCGTTCTCTTTCTCCGCCGCTTCCATGAGTCCCAGGACTTCCGCTTTCTGGGTATCGTTGACTTGCTCATCGGTAACGGCAACCAGCGCGCGAATCGCTTCCGGAGAGCTGTAAAGAGGGTCTTCATTTCCTAATAAACGGTTTTTGAAAATGGCCAGCGCCTTCGAGAATTTTGTGCCGCCGCCGGCTTCGAGGGATTTCACAAGGTCATAAATGATTTTTTCGGAAGAACGTTTTTTAGGGTCGGTCCGGGCGCTCGAGGCATGACTGACAATCAATTTGGGGTCCTCTTCAAAAAGCCCGATTTCAAAGCGGATGGGCTGGTCACGGTAGCCCCGGGCTTCCCTTTCCGCATTATGCTCGAAAAGCGCTCTCATAAAAACATAAGCGATGAGTTTCGCGAATTTGATGGGCTGTCCGCCGTCCTGGCTCCATCCCATACTGCCGCTACGGTCAAAAATAATGCTCAAGGTCACCGGGACCGGAAGTTTCTTGGCCGTGTCAACCATGGCAGGCGCCCCCAGCATGGCATCCACCAAATAGTCGTCTCCCAAATCCGTTCCTTGATCAAACGGGCCAATTTCCTGTTCTTTTCTTACAGGAATCAAAAGCGCGTCCAAAAACTCCTTGGTCTGATCGATCAGTGTCTTGACCGTCATTTTTTTTCCTTTCAAACCCATGACTTCTTCCTTTTCCCAGTTGACATATTCGCGGTACTGCTCGAGTGTAAAACCCAAACGTTTGGCCGCTGCTTCTTCATCAAACTTGACCTTAAAATCGGCCATATTGACCTGAAATGGCTTGATTTTCCCTTTGCCTGTTGCCGCCGGCGGACGAACCGATTGAATGCCGGTCAGGCCTGCCAATCCCGCCGCGTTTTCAGGAATTTCCAAACGCTCTCCTCCGCCGGGCGTGTCGCCGGCTTTCCCGCTTTTCGCCCCTGAAGGTTGACCGGGTTTTCTCCGCCTTCCTTTTCTTGCGCGGCCTGCAAAGAATCAACGCTTTGCTTAAGCTCGGCCACTGTTTTTTCCAGTTCAGTCATGGCTTTTCCCATCCCGCCGGCCGCGGCCTGCATGGTCCCCGCTTGACTTTTCAGGGCCTGGATGGTTTGCTCGAGTGATGCCACCTGGCTGGAAACGGTCGAAACAGCGGCAGGGTCAGGATTTTTTAGATTTTTAGCCAATTGAGCGATTTGATTTTTGACCGTCTCTGCCAAATGTTTGAGCGCCTCCGCCTGGGCTTTTAACACTTCCGCGTTTTCAATGCCCATCCCGGTCTGCTGCTGCGCTTGAAGGGCGTCCGGCGACCAGGGGTTTTGCGCCGCGGCATTTTTAGCGCCGGCATGCGCCTCTTTCGTGCCTTGTTCAATTTGCTTCGCGCCCTGCTCAACTCCGTCAACCCCGTTTTTGAGATTTTCCGCTCCCTCTTGAAGATTTTTTGCCGCCTGGTCTTTCTCGCCGCCGGCAGAAACTTGTCCGGCCTGCTGGCCCACCCCGGCGGCCTGATTTTGAACCCCTTGAAGATTTTGTCCCATTTGATTCAGACTTTGCTGCAAGTTTTTGACCTGCTCTGAAAGCTGATGAAGCTGGGCTTCCAGACCGGTGAGCATTTGCTGCATGCCTTGCTCCGTACCGGCCCCGCCCGCGGAAGGCGCCGCGTTTCCGCCTGCCTCAAAGGGATTGGGTTGAGAGGGCGTTGGCTTGCCTGCCGGCGGATTTTGCTGAAAGGGCTTAAACGGATTTTTATCGCCGGCATTTTCAGAATCTTGCTTTTGATTTTTAGGCTCTTGAGGCTGAAGCGCCTGCATCAAGCCTTCAAAACCTGAAGAGCCCCCGCTTGACGGGGCACCGCCCGCCGCCGGTCCCGGCTGTCCTCCCTGCCCCGGCTGACCGCCTTGAGCGGGAGATCCGGATTGCATTTGCATTCCAAATTGATTTTGCTGGGCTTGCATCCATTGCTTTGCCATTTCTTCCATTTTTTGACGCACGCCCGCGGCCTCGGCATCTTTTTTGACTTTATTCGCGGCCTCCATTTTCTTTTGTTCGTTTTCAAGCGCTTTTTGAAAAAGCTTTTCATAGTGGGCCCAGATTTTACGGTGAAGAGTTTCGGAAAAAACCTGCAGGTTCAATCCCGCGGAATCAAACAAGAGCTTCCCCGCGCCCCAGTTTTCACGGGTTGCCGGGTCAAAATCGCCCCACGCTTCGGCCAGCGCTTTTTGGACTTCCCGGTTTTCCAGGCGCGGGTCCTGGGCCGCTTCGCCCGGCTTGGCATTGGTGAATAAATAAAGAAGGGAATCCAAAAACTGTAAATGCAGCGGCAGGGCCGCGAGACGCGAACGGGAATACGCGAGAGGAATTTCCGGAGCGTAGCGGTCCCGGAAAACACGGTAAAACCATAATGGCGCCCCTTTTTGGACTTTATTCATTCCTTCCGTGAAACCAATTTCGCTTAAAGTCAGCTGGATCACGCGCGGCAAATCGAAAACATCGAGCAAAAGTCCAAACGCGGAATGCTTCAGGACCGGTTCCGGAATGACGCCGGCTTTGACCGGGCGTGCGTGCTTTTCGCGCCCCAGGGCCAAAAGAGCATGCCCCAAAGCCCGCTCGCGCATGACCTTCACTCTTTGTTCCAGATTTTCTCCGTCTTCGAGGCGAGGCCTGAAATCAGAGGGCAAATAATTCAGAACACCCGTCACCCCGCCCAACGGCGCCTGAAATTTCCAAAAGCCTCCGCTCACGGCCTGCATCCGGACCGGAGAACCGGCTAAAGAACCCGCGTATTCGTGGACCTCGTCAAAGACACTTTGCATCGCACGGCGTTCTTCGTCCGTGGGCAAACCTTGCCGGGCATCAAGCACATCAAAGGTTTCTTTCAGGTAGGCTAAAGATCCGAATTTCTCTTTCCCCTGTTGTTCTTTCTGGTACAAATATCCGCCAAGGACAATCGCCACCGCGCGTTGGCCGGCATAGTCATTCAAGAAAGAACTCGCGGAAAGGTCAGCATCTCCGTAGGCAAGCACGGCCTGGGTATACAAACCGTCGAAAGATAAACCCGCGCCGGGGTTCCCCACCACTCCGTCTTTAATTTCAAGACCGGCGCCGCCGTCAATAGCGTATTGCTTTCCGCGCTCGAATAATTGTTCCAGCGCGGGATCCCCGAACTCATCGGCATAATCAGAAAGTTTGGCTTTCTCCGGCATGTGGGCGACACGCTCCAGAACATCCACGGCGTAGGTCAAAAATTCCCACTTCATGGGAATTTTAAGGATTTTTCCACGGCCCGGAATATCATCGGATAAATAATGGATGATTTCATGTTTAACGGTTGAACGAAGGATGAGTTCCCGGTCTTTTTCACTTGCCGAAGCGGCCGCTGTTTTGGGTTGAGGATAAGGATTCACATGCACTTTTTTAGTGGCGGGATTGTAATGCCCCCAGGAGGAAACGACTCCGGCCAGGCCCGCCAGGGCATGCAGAGCCTTTTCCTTCCAGGTTCCGATGTCCCCCGTAAAATCTTTTAAAGGCATTATGTCCCGGATGGAAGTGGTCAAGACATCACTGTCCAATGAAGACTTCGTTCTTTCTTTTAAACTTTCATCGGCAGGGTATAAATCTTCCGCCATCTCCCGGATGATTTGCTTCCGCAAATTCCGGTAGAAATCATCGCCTTCCCCGGCGCCAAGAATCCGTATTTCCTGCAAGACCGGGTCCGGTTCAAGGTTCGGGGCGGCATCCAGATCTTTTTTCAAACCATCCACTTTCAGATAAAAGGATTGCAATGCCGAACGGAAGCCTTTCGCGTCATCGGCGTTGAGCGCGTTCATCATCCGGAGTTTTAAATCCTGGTACTCCTCCACGCCGGCTTTGAAATCCCGGGCCGGAGACTTCGAGCGCGCTTCGGAGCGCTGCAATTCCGGGGCATCCGGGGATTGCAGTTCTTCGAGAATCGTCCCCGAAGAATTGATGGAATTCCAATCCGCGCCCGCGGCCTGGCGGATTCTGTCCATCCGGTAGAAGCGATTAACCCATTGGGCCAAACCCCGGATGGATTGAAGCCGGACGGGACGCTGGAGCTGCGAATTTTCGACCATGGAACGGCGGTAAATTTTTTCTCCATTGTCTTCGATCGACCCGATATGAGGAGTAATGGAAACCAACGAATGCCCCAGTTTTTGAATCCCTTCTTTGAGCCCCGCGGCGTGAAACCCTCCGGCAACGATGACAATCTTGTCCATGCCCGGCTGGGCGAGAGTGTCTTCGATTTTTTTCAGGAAGCCTTGCTCCCGGGTTTGGGCCTGCTCATAAAATTGCAGGGCTTGCCGCGTAAAAGTCTGGTC
>CAYGIT010000037.1:0-19595 GCA_964349955.1 uncultured bacterium | reverse complement strand
ACTGAGGAAGACATAGATAAAACTATAATAACCGTAAATCTCACTGCCCAGCGACCGCACGACCAGAAGGGCCGTGATTAAATTGATGATTCGATAAAAGACATCGCCGCCGACATACGCAGCGGAATTCGTCAATAAACGAAAGGCAAGCGGGCTGGAGGCGCGGCTCAACGGGAAGAAAAGAACGAGGTGATTTTTTTGAAAAACGGCTGGTTTTGTTTCGAGGGCGATCGATAAAGCGTCGAGTGGGCTTTTGAGATCTCCTGCAGCGGACGGCCGTTGGAATAATAATAGAGAGCCAGGGATTTTCTTGACCGGTCTTCAGGGCAAGTCAACGGTTCGGGATGACCATGGTAGGAAAAATCAGTGGTGCTGAAAATCACGCAGCGATTGAAAACCGGCAAAATTTTCTGGATGCATTGTTTCATGTCCCGGCTCCAGAGCTGAATGTGCCCGCCATATTCCTCTTTCCAGTCTTTATTTAAATAGACAAGGAGATTGATCCGGCGGTCGAGTTTCAGGCGGGTATGTTTGTTAAAATCCGCATGAATATTCAAAAATCCGCCTTTGAGGATTTGATGGAGCCCGCCCCCCCACAAATGGGGGTCCGGAATAAGCCCTTCAATGCCGGTCAGTTTTTCAAGAAAAGCAATGAACGCGGAAGAATTCAGTTGGTGGATGAAAGCACGGCTGGCCGGGCCGAGTTGTTCCTCGTTTTTCGAGGCAAGTTTTTTGCTATTTTCATGCTGGAGCTGAAGCCATTGAATGTCTTCCGGCCCGGGAAACTCGGCCAGGAGTGATTCCAGCACTTCTTCGGAAAAAAACTGATCGAGGACAATATGAGGAAAGGGGCGGGCTTGCGCATACGTGTTTTTTAATCTTTCGGCCCGCTCTTGCAAAGAAGCACTGTCAAAGGGAAAAAGCTGGGTCTGTTCCATGGGTTCTTATAGCCTAAAAGGGCCGAAAAATCAATCCTGTTGAGGCCTTAAAACCGGTAAGGGCATTGATAAAACCGGCCCCTCAGAAAATCAAAAAGCCCCCGCAGCACGGCTTTCAACTGCGCGGACTTGTCGTTGCGCCAAAGCATGTAAAGAGTATTCGGGACATTCCAGGCGAAAAAATAAACAAGAAAAACGGGCCAGCAGTAAAAGGGCGAGTTCCGGAAAACGAAAAGGAGATTATTTCGCGTGCGGTAATAATAAAAATACGGCGATTCCATTCCGAGGGAGGAAGAAACCTTATGCAGCACCTTCGCCTGCGCGGAAGTCCAAAGAGTGTATCCTTTTTTTTTGATTTTAAAATTCCAGTCGGATTCCTCAAAATAAATAAAATAGCGCTCATCCATGCGGGGCACTTTTTCAATCACTTCGCGTTTGACGAAAGTAAACCCGGCCGGGATCGAATCAATTTCTTCCGGCTCCCGGTACTGCCCCGTATCTTTCTCTTTTTGGCCGGTTTTGTAAAAGCACCCCAGCCATGGATTGTATTTACCTCCTCCCCTGGCCCAAAAGGTATCGGGTTGATCGGCATAATAAGCCTTCACTCCCACGCATCCGCGCCCGGAAGAGATCTCGATTTCCTCGACAAGCGGAATAAAAAAAGGCGGGATAATTGAAACATCCGGATCCAGAATCATCAAATAACGGGCGCGGGTATTTAAAAAATATTGAAAAAGATCATTGCGGCCGCCGGCAGCGCCCCGGTTGGAGGAATTCGCAATGAGTTTTACTTCCGGGAAATTCTGCCGGATAGACTCTGGGGTCCCATCGGTTGAAGCATTATCGACGACCGCCAGGTGGAGCTGAATGCCGGACTCGCAGGACTCCGAGAGCTTTTTGAGGCATTCCAGGGAATCTTCTTTTTGATTCCAGTTCACAAAACCCGCCAGAATCGTGACCGGCGTTTTTGCAGAGGCATTCATCCGTAGCATACCCTTTCGAGGGTTCTTTTCAAGACCGGAAATTGACTTTGAACCGAATATTTTTCTTCCACCGTGCGGCGGGCTTCTTGTCCCATTTTCCGCCGTAATTCGGAATTCTCAAGGAGTAACCGGATTTTTTCAATCCACTGGGCAGGACTGGAAGCGAGAAAACCATTTTCCCCATCCCGGATAATTTCTGTATTGACTCCTACAGGCGAGCAAACCGGCGGGATCCCCATGGCCATGTAAAGGAGCGCTTTGGAACCGCATTTGCCGCGAGACCAGGCGTCATCCGCAAGCGGCATGACCCCAATATCAAAGGTGCGCAAGGATTCCACTTCGGCTTCCTCGCTCCACTTTAAAAAACGGAACCCGTATTTTTTCTTTTCGCCGAACCGGATTCCGCGCAAACTGCTGCTCATCACGTGAAAATCAAAGGCGTGCTTTTCAGCAAGCGCCTCCAAAATGGGGAGGATTTCATTCACATAAATATTGGTTCCCGTGCTGCCGGACCAGCCGATCACAAGCCGGGAGTTTGAATGGGAAGGGCCCGGCTGGTATTTTCCGGTATCGATCACGGTCGGAATCACGGTGCATGCCGGATTATGCGATGCCGCATTCTGTGCGAGATAGGAATTTCCGGCAATGATATGAGCCGCTGTCCGCATAAGCTTCAACGGTTCCTGCGCATCTTGCAGGCAGCGAAGTAAGGCCGGAAACTGAACGGAATAGACTTTCAAAAAAACAGCGTCATCGATATCGAGAATAAAGGGTTTTCCGGCCGCAAGAAAAGTTTTAGCAAGACCGCGCGCGCGCCACGGGGTCAGGCCTTTTTGAATAATAATCCCGTCAAATTCATGAACATGGCGAAGCTGCCACCGGCGGACAAGGCCCTGGAGAAAAATTTCCAGCCATTCGGCAATTTTACTTCCGCCAAAACAAGGAAGGGTGAAAACCTTGACTCGAATACCTTCCCGCTCAAAAAAAGGCAGGTATTGAAGCACCCGGAACCGGGTGCTTGGGGTAATCTTGTTTCCGATGCAGTAAAAAGCGATTGATTTTCTTTCTTTTCCGTTATTCATTGAAAGAGCGGGGCATGACAGGTCAAACTTTAAGAACGAGGCATTGGCCGGTCCGCAGGGAGATCGGACTTTCGGGTTTGCCGTTAAAAAATTCATCGACCGCCCGCTTTTCGGCAAATTTATATCCGGGAAATCCATAGTCATCAAAAATCATTACGCCGCCCGGCGTCATCCGGTTGTAAAAAAACTCGCAGCAATCCTTGGCGGTTTGATAGAGATCGACATCAATGTGAACGAAAGAGAATTTTTTATCTTTGGCTTGCTCGAGTGTTTCCGGAATCAGACCGGGATGAAAATCAATGAAAGAAAACGGCTGCAGGTAATTTTTGACCGCTTCCAGCGAAATATCCCCGAAATCGCCCTCGTTATGCCCGCCCGTATCCTGCTTGGCCAGGGCCGGCATTCCGGAAAAGGTATCAAAAAGGTGCAGGCGCTTAGAGCGGCTGGAATGCCGGCTCAAGGTATCGGCCGCCAAATAAGCCGTACCGCCCTTGTAAACCCCGCACTCGGCAAAATCGCCGTCCTGATGCATCGCATGGCGGAAAAATTGATGAAGAAGATAAGCCCGGTCTTCGGTGACGACGGTCTTGTCTTTGATTTTTCCGTAGATTTCCTCGAACCACGGTTCCCGCCAGGGCGTATGCGTGGAATAGCTATAAGGAGGGTAAGCCGCGTACTCTTTGCAAACCCAGGCCGGGCGGATTTCATACCCCATTTTCCGGACGGTTTTTTTAAAAAAATTTTTAACTCGCTTAACACTCATGAATCTTAATCCTCGTGACTTCCCGGTTTATGATTTTTCAACGTACACAAACCAAATGTCTCCGAGGCCGGCCTGTTTCAATCCCCATCGGAAATTCCGGTAGGCCCATTGAAGGGGCCGGTGATACCAGCGCTGCTTGGCCGTCTGGACAAAGTCCCGCTCTTTTTGCTGAGCCTGGGCGGTGGAATCGTAGGAAATGCCTTGCCAATCCTCCAGAAAAGAAAAGACGTCGAAGGTGTCTGAAAAAAGCCGTTTTGCGGGCGGAAAATCCGCGCGCTGCAGGATTCTCTGGATGGATTTCTTCGAATAATAATAAAGATGCTCGGAACAGATGTAGCGGTATTTTTCCTTGAGCAGGGCAAAGATCAGGCAATTTCCATTGGGTACGGAAAAAAGCAGCAGCCCGCCTTTGCGAAGAATACGCTTGGCTTCTTTTAGGCAAAGGAAAGGGTCGGTCACATGCTCCAGGCTGGCCCAGCACCGGACCACGTCGAAATACTCATCCGGATAGTGGGAATCCACTAATTTTCCGGCAAAGACGTTCAAACCGTCTTTTTTGCAAAATTCGGCGACAGTCGGCGAAATATCCACCCCGTAGCATTCCCAGCCGTCTTTTCGAGCCGGCCGGAGAAATCCCCCGGTCGAACATCCGACATCCAGAACCCTTCCCAGCTTCCGGTAAGGCCGGATTTCATCCAGACGTTCAGAATGGTCGATCGCCTGGTCAATCGACATTTTGGGGGCATGCAGGTAATAATTGCTGGCCGCGCCTTCGTAAAATTTAAAGAGATCTTCGGAAGAAGGAATTTTTTCACGAAACTTGAGACCGCAGTCACGGCAGCGGACAAACCGGTCCCCCGACTTTTCGAGCCAAAAGGAGAGCCGGGTGCCGCGACAGGCTTCACACTCACTGTCGTCACGCCGGGGCAAATGCATTTCCGCTGGTTTTGCAGCCTCAAGAGAGAGGGGCATAATGGGCAAAAGTATAGAGCATCTCGAGCACAAAGAGCAATAAAATTTCCGCCTCTTACTTACACCTTGCGAAAGGATCTATTCTTCAAAGACGGAGCGAAAAAGGATTCTCTCCGTCTCACTCCCTGCTCGAGTTCGTACAGCAGAATTTTCCGAACAGCTCCGTCTTGCTCGTGCTGGCAAGGCCAAAAGCTTCCCCTTCGGCACCGGGAGTTCGTTCGCTCCAGCGGCGAACGACTCCCTGCTCACTCACCCTTTGAACTCGCCTTCGGCGAGACCTAGCTTCAAAGGGTTCCGTGAGCTGCCTCCGGGAAAGCTTTTGGCCTTGCCAGCCTCCGCCTCTGGGCTTCGTCCGGAAAATTCTGCTGCCTCGGGCTCTTTTCTTTTTTCAAGCCCTTGAGCTTGGGCTGGGGCCGGCAAGGAGGGAAGCTTCTCCGGAGGCAGCTCGTGAGGCGTGTTTTCTATGGAATCGAAAACACGCACGAACGCGCAGAGAGGAGCATACAACCCGATATCAGATTTATGCTCCGAACGGTGCCGCAGGAGAAGCTTCCCTCCTTGTCGGCGCGAGCCTGTCCCGCAGTCCGGAAAATTCTGCTGCACAAGATTGAGAAACGAGCCAGTGGGGAAGAGGCCATAAACATGGACGATTCACGGGGAAAAAGATATAATTCCGGCTAAATATGGACTCGTTTTTTAGAACGCTTGCATTTGTCTTTAAACGGATTGTCAATTTTCCTGCGAAAATGGCTTTTCGGATCAATTTGATCCGGCATTGGGCAATCGTCGGATGGTTTATCGATAAAGCCACCTGGGAATTTGGAATTCCCGGCCGCCGGTTAAAACCCGTTTCCTTAAATTCGATTTTTCCGGGGATCGAAGAAGTTTCATTCCAGGTCGCGCGCATTTACGACCGCGACCCAAGAACATCCCTTCAAATGGAGGAACTCTGCGCCTTATTGTCCATCCTGAAATACTGCCACTGTGAAACTGTCCTCGAAGTGGGCACTTATGACGGCAATACAGCGCTGAATTTCGCGCTCAATACTCCGGAAGAAAGCGGCTGCGTTGCAACCATTGATCTGCCGGAAGGAAAAAACTCCTCCCTGGCCCTTCCGGTCAATCGCTCAAATGCAAATCCTTCGGAAGTGATCGGCAGGCAATTCCGGCAGTCTCCCGCCGCTCCCCGGATTATTTCCATCCGTCACGATACGGCCACGCTGAATTGGGAGGAGCTGCCCGGCCCGTTTGATTTGATTTTTATCGACGGCTGCCATGATTACCGCTACGTCAAGAATGACACGGAAAAAGCGTTGAAGGTTTTAAAGGAAAACGGCCTGGTTGTCTGGCATGATTATAATCTGCAAGGCGTCGGAGACTTTCTCGACGAGTTTAGCCGCCACTCTCCCTGCCAATGGATTCAGGGAACCCGGCTCGTTATTTCCCGCTTGAAAAAAAGCGTTTCACCCGGCCTTTGATCCTGGAAGCAGTCCTCCGCACCCAATGAGAAGGAAGGCAGTCTATCCTGCCTTTGGAATCAAACTTTCTTTTGAGCGCATGCAAGCCATAGTCCCCTGCCCGTAGCTTTTCAAAGATAATTTCTTCTTTAAGCATTTCCGCTTTGATTTTGATCGAAATATCCGCCAGGTCTTCTTTGCGGTGAAGGTCAAGCCCCGCAATGGCGCGGGAGTTGCCCCGCTTCAACCACTCCACGCTCTTGAAATATTCCGGAGCGGACGGACCGAGCTTGCGCTGATAATTGTAATTCCAGATTTCAAACCCATCGAGCGCTGAAAATTCTCCGGCCGTAAGGCGGGCATGGGCCTTGCCGTAAAAGGGATGGACCAGGAAGGCAAGCGCATTTTCCCGGCGAGCGGTCTCGAGAATTTTCGGCGCGGTATCAAGGCCTTCGAGGGAAAAAGCCCGGGGTAGCGGGGTCGTGAGCAAGTGCACTTTATTGTCATAGCAGGCAAATTCCAGGCCCGGCACCAAAAGGAAATCCGGGGAGGAATAACGCCTGCAGTCCTCGATAAATTTTTGGAATTCTTCCCGGGTCAAAAAACGTTTTTTCGCCCGGTCATAGGCATGCTCGCTCATCAATCCAAACGAATAACCTTTTTCCTTGAGCATCGGCGCCATTTCCTGCAAGGGAATTTGACCGTCATAAGAATAGCGGGAATGCAGGTGAAACGCGCCGCGGAATTCAGGCATGAACAAACTCCTCTTCTTTGGCCTTGCGGGAAGCGCGGCGGAACAGCCGGGAAAAACTTTTTAACCAGAAAGAAAGATTCGCGACAAGCGCCGGCAGCGGGTCCTTCCATTGGAAATCAAAAGAAACCTGACCCGGTTTGAAAACCGATTCAAAAAAATCTCCCAGCGCCTGAAAACGAGTGGGAAAAGGCCCGGGCCAGCCCGCCGGCTTTCCTTTTAAGGCGCTTAGCAGCCGGGAAGCTTCCCTCCAAAACGAACAGGCGCGCACGCCTGCCGGATATTCCCGGGCAGCAGAGGGAATATTTTCTCCGCGCAGCATTTGCAGATAAAGGGCGGGAAAATTGATGCCGCAGGCAGCCGGCAGGGCCAGGCTGCCCCAAAACCGCCCGTTGATCTCGACAAACCAGGATTGGCCGGTCCGCTCATCGATCCGGAATTCCACCATGGCCGCGCCTTCGTAGCCACATGCGTTTAACATCCCGAGACTCGCTTGCACGAGATCGTTTCGAATCGGCGCGCTTTCGCAAACACTGCTGCCGGAGCCAAGCGGATCCATTTCGCGAATGCGTTTATGACAAAAAACAGCCAGCGCTTCACCTTCACGGATGAGCATTTCGACCCCGAAACCTATTCCCTCGACCCACTCCTGAATGCATGGAAAGGACTCTCCCTGCCGGGACTCCAAGAACGCTTTTTCTAATTCTGTCTGATTAAAAATAATGCGCGTCTCCCCTTTTCGGATTTTTTCTTCCCGTTCGTCGTAAAAGCGGGAATAGCGCGGCTTCAGAACTACCGGAAACTTAAAACTAGCGCTTTTTTTTTTCAGCTCTTCCAAAGATCCGGGGTAAAAGGTCGTAGGCACCGTAAATCCCTGCTGCCGGGCCAGCTCCTGGGCGAAAAATTTATCCGAAACTTTTTGATAACTTTCAGCTCCGGCCATGGCCCACAAGACCCGCGGAAGTTCGCTCCGGAATTTTTGCAAAACCGTCACGGTGGAATCGGTCACAGGAAATACGGCCTCATAGTTCTCTTCGGCAAGAATCCGGGAAAGAAACTTCACGAAACCGCGGGGAGCTGAAAGCGGCGAAGGATAGCAAAAGCGCTTTTGGGGAAGGCTCGACCATAAGGCGGGGGCATATTTTTCTTTGCCCGCGATATGGACCGGAATTTTTTTTTCGGCTAAACCGCGGACCACGGCAAGCGCCTGGCCGGTTTCAGCGTCAAGAACGAGGACGGGTCGCATCAAGGACGCTTTTGCGCCATTCGACAAACTCTGCGATTCCCTGTTCCAGGGAAATGCGGGGAGTAAAACCCAGCAGGCGGTGGGCCTTCTCGAATGAACCGAACCGCCGGGGAACATGATTGATGGCCCTGGCCTCGCGGAATTCCGGCAAGATCGCGGCTTTGCTGGCTTTCAAAAGAAGCTCGAGAAGCTGGAGCAATGAAGTTTCACGGCCGGTGCAGATATTCAAAGCTTCTCCGGTCGCATCCGAAAGGAGGGCAAGCCAATTGGCTTCGGCAATGTCATGGATGGAAATCCAATCGAGTGTCTGCTGGCCGTCTCCGAAAATAAGCGGCGCAAGCCCCTGGTCGATCCGGTCAAGCCAGCGGATGAGCACTTCGACTTCGGAACCAAAAAGATTCATGCCCGGCCCATAAATATTGAAGTACCGCAGGACGAGATAATCCAATCCCTGATTTTTCCAAAAGCTGCGCAACAGCATTTCATTGGAGGCCTTGAAGACACCGTAAAGGGTCGTATCGTGAAGCGGATGGTTTTCTTGCAAGGGAAGCGAGACGGGCTCTCCATAAATGATCGCAGATGAAGCAAAAATGACTTTCTTGACCTTCTTTGCGGCGCAAGCGGCCACCACATTGAACGTGCCGTCCACCATCACTTCATGGGCAAGTCGCGGCTCCTTCTCGCAGAAAGTCACGCGCAGGGCCGCCTGGTGAAAGACATAATCGCAGCCCTCGACCGCGGAACGCACATGCTCCGGATTGCGGATATCTCCGGCGAGAATGCGCAAGCGTTCCCACCCTTCCACTTCCTGCAAGGCGGACGGAAGGTCTTTTTTGACGTCAAAAATCACGACTTCGCGCACGCTTTCCTTGAGCAGGCGCCGGGCAATGGCCGACCCGACAAGGCCGAGTCCCCCGGTAATCAAAATCCGGCTATTTTTTATTTTTTCGAGGTTTTTTTCCATTTTTTAACCGTTTTACTTCCTCACGCAGGTTCCGGACCACCCGGCCTGGGACTCCAACGACCATGGAATAAGGCGGAATCACGCTATTTTCCATCACTACCGCGCCCGCCCCGATAATGCTGTGATGCCCGATCACCGCCCCTTTGAGAACGGTCGCATTTTCTCCGATGAAAACAAAATCCCCGATTTTGACCGGCGCTTTTTCAAGCACATCGAATTTACGTTCACTCACGCAACGCCAAACGGTGGTATGCGTGACCAGATGTGCGCCGCAACTGATGTCGCATCCTTTTCCGATTTCAAGCCCGCCCATACCGTCAATCAGGCAGAAAGCCCCGATCCAGGTCCCCTTTCCAATCTTGGGATTCCCGATGATCCAGGCATGGACATTGTAGGAATTGGGCGGAATGCCGTGCTGCTCGGCCGTCAACATCAAAAAGCGAGGACTTCTTTCAACGAGGCAATAACGTAATCCAGCTCTTCCATCGTCATTTGCGGGTAAAGCGGCATAATGACCGTTTCCTTAAAAGCGCGTTCCGTTTCGGGCAGACTGGAAGAGCCGGCCAATTGCTGATATGCGGGCTCCAGGTGAATCGCCATAATGCCGCGGCGGGTAGAAACTCCCTTGGCTAAAAGTTCTTGCATGATTTCATCGCGGCTCTTTTTGGCGGACGGCCGGATCCGGACCATGTAGGATTGAAAATTCGTCTTGAACCCTTTGGGTTCTGCTGGCGGAACGATTTCGGGCATTTGGGAAAAGGCCGCATTGTAGCGTTCGGCCAAAAATCGTTTGTGTTTCAAAATTTCCGGAAGTTTTCTCAATTGAGCAAGGCCGACGGCCGCCTGCAAATCGCTCATGCGGAAATTATGGCCGGTCACCCGGTATTCTTCGAAAACAACTTGAGAGCTTTGGTGGCGGGCCAGATCGGAAATCGAAGCCCCATGGGAAACTTTTACGCGACAGAGTTCGGCAAGTTCCCGACGATTCGTCGTGATCATCCCTCCTTCGCCGGTAGTAATCAACTTGCGCGGATGAAAACTAAAACAACTGATATCGCTCAAGCTTCCGATTTTTTTCCCCTGATACTCCGAGCCAAGCGCGCAGGCCGCATCTTCCAGCACCGGAAGCCCCTTTTTGGAAGCAATGGCGCGGATGGCGTCCAAATCCGCGGGCATTCCGATTTGATCCACCGGCATGATCGCTTTGGTGCGCGGCGTGACGGCCTTTTCAATCAAAGCGGGATTGATATTGTAGCTGTCAGGATCAATATCCACAAAAACAGGCTGTGCGCCGCAGTGGAGCACCGAATTGGCGGTGGCAATGAACGTAAAAGAAGGGATGATCACTTCATCCCCCGGGCCCACGCCAAGAACTTCGAGGCCTAGCTGAAGCGCGCTCGTACATGAATTGGCCGCAATGGAATAAGAAGCTCCTGTACACTCCGCAATGGCTTTCTCAAACGCTTTGACCTTGGGGCCCTGGGCCACCCAGCCGGACCGGAGCGCCTCCGACACTTCATTGGTTTCATCTTCGGAAAACCAGGGCTTTGCGATCGGAATCATTTTGGGAATATTTTTCTTTTCAACGGAGTTCATAAAGAAACCGGAATGCCCCCGCGTTTGATGGATTGATTTGCCGCTTCAAGGACTCGGACCACTTGCAGTCCCGATTCTCCGTCGGTCCTGGGTTTCTCATTTTTGAGAATGCATTCAATGAAATGAAGGCATTCCTGATGCAAGGGCTCGGTAACATGAACGCGGGGGCTGACAATGTCGCCGATCCGGTAAGAGACCCGCAACTCTGGGTCGGCGGGGTCCAGCAAAGCGCCTTGATCGGCTATTTTTATTTTCTCCACGTTTTCAAGATCATCATAAACAATCATTTTTTTATTGCCGACGACGGTCATGCGCCGGATTTTTGCGGGCGCGAGCCAGCTGACATGCAAATGCGCAAGGGTCTCTCCCGGAAATTCGAGGCGCATAAAAGCAACATCCTCAATGCCTTTTTTGACAAATGATTTTCCCCAGGCGCTCACTTTCACCGGCGTTTGGCCGAGCCAGTGCAAAATGATGGAAATATCATGCGGCGCGAGGTCCCAAATCACGTTCAAATTGTCGGATTGATAGAGGCCCAGGTTCACGCGGGTCGAATCAATATAATGAATGGCTCCAAGCTCCTGCGTCTTGATGAGCTCCGCGATTTTTAAAACCGCGGGATGGTATTCAAACGTATGCCCTGCCATTAAAATCTTTTTTTGTTTTCGCGCAAGGGCGACAAGCGCACGGCCTTCCTTGACCGTTCTTGTCAAAGGCTTTTCCACGAGAACATGCTTGCCCGCAAGCAGGGCCGCTTTGGCAATCGGGAAATGGCTGGAAATAGGGGTCACAATGACCACGGCATCGATGGCCGGGTCTTTGAGCAAATCCTGATAATCAGCGGTAAGTTTAACCCCCGGGATTTTTTTGGCAAACGGTTTTAGCCGTTCGGCCTTAAAATCGGCAATGCCCACGACTTTTGACTGGGCGATTTCCTGGAAGTTGCGGATAATATTCGGCCCCCAATACCCGCAGCCGATCACGCCAATGCGCACGACAGCGTCGAGCGAAGGGGTTTCCAGGGCCCAGGCAGGGGTGGCCCGGCGGATCGCTCCTGCCTCGTTTTTGAGAGTCTCAACCGAGGATGAGGGTTTGGAAGTAAAGGCGGCTTTTTTGGGGCTCATAAACTCTAGGGCATTATACGAATCCCTGCCCGTCATTCAATCTCTTTCTTAACCATAATCCCAAAACCAAAGGAGTTTTCCTTTGCCCGGGGATGGTTCTTGAAAAAAATATCCAGGAACTTGATTGGCCAAAAAACATAACTCCAAACAGCTTCGTGGACGATTCTATAAGTTTTATCGGAGCCGAAGCTCGTTAAAAGGCTGAAACAACAACGAAGCTGATAACTGATGACAGAAAAAGGACCGACGACATTATCCACCCACTGGATATTCCAGGCATTAAATAACTGGCGCAATCCATCTCTTGTCCATCTCCGGTAATCCGCCGGCGCTTGATGCTCTCCCTGAAGAAATGGGATTTCCGCATAAAGCCAGCCGCCCTCTTTCAAGACTCTCCGGGCTTCCCGGAGAAGATTCTCGGGCGAAACGGTATGTTCGAGAATAGCATCCATCCAGATGCCGTCACAACTTTTGTCCTTGAGGGGAAGTTTTTCCGCGTCAGAAATGAGTTTGACATACTGCCCCGGCATCAGATCGACCCCGATCACTTTAGGCGACAAGAACCGTGAGCCGCATCCAAGATCCAACACAATGCCATCTTCCGCAGCTTTTAAGTACTTCATCGCTTCAGGCCGTCCATAATGATAAATCGAAAACCGGCCAGGGCGGCGAAAAACTCCGAGCATGACCGCGGCTCCGTGTTTGAATGCGCGGAGGATTTTTTTCATGCGCGTGATCTTAAGTTTATCCTTTGAGGAAATCAAGCCTTTTCCCATGAAATTCCGTCGTTTTTTGCAGACGGGAGAGCATTCAGATGAGGAAGGAAATCCTGAAGAGGCGTGGGGTCGAAGCCAAAGTCGCGGGCCGCGGCGGAAAAATCGCAGGTTTTGTCTTCGAGCATATTTTGCAGGTTAGAGATCGAGATAGAAAAAGAAGGCATCAGTGCGCATGCTGTTCTTACGGCGAGGAAGCAAAGCGGCGCCGGAAGATAGACCAGCCGGCAGCGGGGATTGGCCAATAAACGCAGGCGATTCAGGAAATCACGGTAAGAAATCCTATCCCTGCCTGCCAATGCATAAATCTTGCCTTCCGCTTGCGGCGAATCCAGGGCCTGCAAAATCGCGCGGCAAAAATCCTCGACAAAAAACGGCTGCCACACATTTTTCCCGCTGCCGATAAAAGCCGCGAAAGAGCGGGACTTCATCTTTTGGCCCATCCTGCCAAAGCTTTGGTCCCCCGCCCCATTGACCCGGAACGGTCGCAGGATCGTGTACGGCAATCCGCTTTCGATGATTTTTTGCTCGGCCTTTTTTTTCGAACGGGAATAAGGGCCTTCGTAACGGGAAAGCACGTCGCCGGTGCTGACAAAAAGAAATCGTTGGAGCGGAACTTTACGGCTGGCCTGGATCAGGTTTTCGGTGGCCTGGACATTGTCGCGCTCAAAGAGATTTTCATCCTGGCCCAAAAGGCGGGCGGCAAGATGAATGATCTGGCGGATGGGATAGCGCTCGAAAAGAGCAGAAAGGGTTTCACGGCGGGTCAAGTCCCCTTCAAAAAGAGAGGCACCCTCAAGTTCCGCGAGAGGTTGACGGCGGCCCGGCCGGACAAGGCAGACAAATTTCCGGCGGTTACGGCGCAGCCACCGGCTCAAGCTCCGGCCGATGAACCCCGTCGCACCTGTGAGCAGAATCATTCTTCCATCTCCATAGGAAATGCTTTAAAAGCCACTGGGGCCGGTAATAATATTCCAGAATTGCCTGTTCGCGCAATTTTTCCAATTCCCTTGGCTCAAAGGAAGGATGACGCAGAACCATGTGGGAAGTATCGTATTTTTCCCACCGGGTTTCAATGATGTCGGCCTTGACCTGATCATAATATTCGGTGCCCGGATACGGCGTTACCAGAAAAAAATTCGCGAAAGAGGTATTCAGCCGTTTGGAATATTCCATGGTCTGAAATATGGTTTCCCGGGTGTCATTGGGATAACCAAAGGTGTAATTGGCGAGAATCGTCACCCCGTGCGATTCGCAGTATTCGATCATCTGCTTCTGCTTGTCCTGCGGGATAATCCCCCGCTTGAGCCTTTTCATTTCTTCCTCATTGACGGTTTCCACCCCGACTCCGATATGCCGCAATCCGGATTCGCGAAAAAGATCCACAAGCGGAAATGTAAGACAGTCAATGCGCGTCTCGCAGCTCCAGAGAATATTGAATTTTTCCTCGATCAAACGCTCGGCAAAACGCGCCGTGCGTTTTTGATTGATACTGAAAATCGGATCGCGGAAAAGAATGCCCTGCACTCCGAAATCCTTCTTGAGATAACGGATTTCTTCAATCACGCACTCGATGTCACGCATGCGCGTGTCCGGAATCGCGGCCTTATACGGGCAATAATTACAGCCGAAAGAGCATCCGCGGCTGGTGAGCACCGGAAAAAAAGGTTTGCGTTTGACGGGCGCAAAACAAAATTCAGAAGTTTTAAAAATGTCCCATTTCGGGAACGGCATATTGTCGAGCGGCGTGATGCGCTGGCTCACGACTTTGCCCTTTGCATTCAGCCCGCGTGCCATCCGCATGGCGGCCTCTTCCGGTTCCCCCAGGATGACAAAATCCGCGACTTCGAGGTAAGGGTCCGGCACAAAGGTGGAAAAGGGGCCGTAAAATCCAAGGCTGAACGAATGGTTTTTTTTTAGCTCTTTGGCGTATTCGAGTTCAGCGCTGAAATTGACAATCGAGGAGGGCATCAGCACCAGATCCGCGCTCTTGAGATCTGCGGCATCCGCCGAGACCCGGTGGCCTTCCTGATGAAAGATCGCCGCAAGGTAGGCGGCAGAAAGCGAAGGCACATTGATGGCCGAGGATTTTCCCATTTCAATCAGGCGGGCGAGCAGCGAAGGCCCGACCGAAGTGGCAAGACCGTATCCCCCCGCCATGTCCCAACCCACATAATGTTTACGGTCCGTTTGACGTTCGAGAATCACGACCTTCATGATAATTTTGCCTCCGGTTGTATTTCTGGCATCGGCTTTGTTTTCAGAAACAGGCTTTCTTTCTGAAAGCGGTATTTCAAAAGATAATAGACCGCAAGGATGCCGTCCACCCAGCGGATCTTTTTCCCCTGCTCGGTCGTGCGGGGATGATAAGCAATCGGCACTTCCATAATTTTATAGCGCAACCGCAAAAGTTTCGCCGTGAGCTCCGGCTCGATCTCGAATTTCAGGCTGCGCAGCTTGATCTTATCGAGCACATCCCGGCGAATGACTTTATACGCGGTTTCCATGTCCGTCAAATTGGCGCGGTAAAGGAAATTGGTCAAACCGGTCAGGAACCAGTTGGCAAAATAACTCATGTTGAAACGGCGTTGGCGCGCATGAGGCCCGCCTTTAAGAAAGCGGGAACCGTAGACCACGCTGGTTTTTCCCGCCAGGATCGGTTTCAACAGCATCGGATACTCGTTGGGATCCAGCTCAAGGTCCGCGTCCTGAACAATCACGATATCGCCTTTGGCATATTCCAGGCCGATGCGGACCCCAGCCCCTTTTCCGATATTGATCAGCGAATTATGCACCAGAGTCACCGGATCGTCTTTTTCGAGCTGAAGCACCGCCGCCGTCTCGTCGGTGGACCCGTCATTGACGACAATGATTTCCTTTTCGAGGTCCACAGCACGCACTTTTTGCAACACTTCCCGGATCGTGCTCGCCTCGTTAAAAACCGGAATGATCACAGAAAGTTTCAAAGGTTGCGGCCTCCCGCATGGGCCTTTTGATAAATCCGGATTTCAGGCAGGATTTGAAGCCAATCCGCGGGCGGAAAACGGCGGTCGATCGCTTTCTCCGCCGGAGCGCTAAAAACCTCGGTCCGCTGGTAGCCCGCCGCGTTGAGGGCTTGCTCTAAAAACGTCCATGAATCGTCTTTGGCAAAATTTCCCGCTTGTTTGCGAAAAAGCCGGTTTTCGGGGACCGAAAAAACCGCATAATCGGCGCCCGACGGCGCGAGCCTCGATAACTCCTCCTCCAAAACAAGGAGTTTGTAACGAGAGTCTGTTCTCCATTCCGGGCTTTTGCCGGTAAAATAGAATTCATTATAAATCGCCGGAGGCGAATGATCATACGGGGTTTTGTAAACAGCGATTTTTGCGCCGGCGGGAATGTTCTCGCGGATCCAGGCAGAGGCCCGGTCGCGCGCGTCGGGCTCGGAAAAAATTTTGTTATAGGTCATCGAAAGCGCCGTTGCCTGAAGTACTCCAAAAGCAAATACGGAAATGACGAGCACCCGCACAGGCCCGGAAAAACGCTCGAGCAAGGATTCCAGAAATGCGGCGCTCAAAAGGCTCAAAAAAGGAAGCAATAAAATATGGTATTTAACGATGACCGTGCCGGTCCGGGCATGAAGATAAAAAAAGAGCAGCGCGCTCCAGGCAAGAAAGCGGGCCGTCCCTTGTTTTGAAAAAATTCCCCAGACGCATGCCGCCAGCGCCCATAAAAAAAACGGCATTCCCAGCCCGGCGGGCAGCAAATGCGTCAACGAAAACGGAAGGCCATACCCCAGCCCTTTCCAGGCATCGGTGTATTGCATGCGCCACATCAAAAGTTCTGCCAGCGCTTCCTGAAAATTAAAAAGGAGAAAAGGGTTCGAAATCAAATAAGTGCCGGTCGCGGCGCCGGCCGCAAGCCACAGACGCCGGTCTTTGAGCCGGGCCATCCATGACTGGCCGTTCCTCTCCCTAAGGAGATGCGCAAAAACAAGCAGGAACCCCCACGGGGCGCAATTGATTTTTACGGCGCATGCGCTGCCGGTCACGATGCCGGCCAGGACATAATCGCGTGTCCCCGCGTTCCTGACGATTCTCAAAGCATACAGGCAGGCCAGTGTAAACCATAAAACGGCGGCAGGCTCGACGAGCATGTGCTTGGAAGAAACCACATGCAAGGGCGTAATGGCGAGAAGCAGCGCGGCGATCAGCCCCGCTCTTTTTCCAAACGCTTCCTTTCCCGCCTGATACAAGATTGCAACGCTCGCGGTCCCGAAAAACACCATGAGCATGCGTCCGGACAAGAAAATTTTCCCGAGTTCCTCGGGGTGCTGATAATAAAAAGCCGGTGAAGATGAAACCGTAATCATGCCCAAAAGGGAAAGCGCTTTGTAAAATCCGGCGAGCACAAAAAGTAAAAAGGTGCCGTTGAAATAAATATGGGGGTTGAAATCCATCTGCCCGGGATCCATGCGGCGCAGCCAGGCAAAAAGGCTATACTCGTCCGGACGGTAGGAAGAAACCAGATGTTCTCCGCCCGGCAACCCCCACCGGATACCGGTCATGCGCAAGGCAAAAGCCAAAAGGACGATTGCCCAGAAAAAGAAGATCCGGAAATTCTCTTGTTTCTGCAGAGAGGACGGCACTTCGACTGTGGCAGGTGATGGAGAGGTCATAAGCATCAAATTATAGGGATTTCAGGGGTTCAGGCAATCTTAATTCTTTGCGGGACGGTTTGCCTTGAAGAACGGATTCGTAGACTTTGAGGACGCCGTTGGCAATGCTTTCCCAGCTCAAATGATCAAGCACAAACCTGCGTCCGCCCTCTCCGATTTTCTTTTGCAGGGCCTCTTCCTTTAAGACTTTAATGGCGGCCTGCGCAATGCTTTGAGGATCGAGCGAATTCACGCAAATGAAATTTTCGCCGTTCTTTAACTTGCCTTCGCCGAACAAATCTTCGGGAATATCGTTCATGACCGGCGTGCGGCAAAGCATCGCCTCCATCGGGGCGGTGCCCAGGCTCTTATAGGGGCCCGTGACCCAGCTTGCAAAAAGATGCGAGGTCTTCATCAGCTCCACCATCTTGTCATGCGGCGTTTCGCCGAGAAATTGCAGGTTCCGTTCGTTCAAACCAAGCGCTTGCGCCGCTTTCACGGGATCTTTCAAATCCACCCGCCCCGCCAAAATCAAGCGGGCGTTCGGAATTTCTTTCAAAATAAGCGGCATCGCCCTTACCAGTTGCACGGGATTCCGGAAAGGATGAATGTGCCCGGCCATCAAGATTTGCGGGACGGGCGATTTCTGCACGGATTGTTCATAAAGCGCCTGCATCTCAAGCCGGACCCCAAAGGGCACGACATAAGATTTCTCCTGTACTTTTTTACCATAAGCCTTGCCCACATAATCATGCACCGTGCGGTCCAGGCTGATGATCGCGTCCCATTTTCGCACTCCGAACCACCCCACGCTCCACCGGTCCGTGCACTCCATCAGGGCTTGAGCGAGAGGATTTTGATGCTGAATCGGCGTGGTGATGGATCCCACCACGGGAATTTTTAACGCGCGCGCCGCCATTCCGGACATGAAAATGCTTTCAAAAATATGATTCACGTGATGAACCATGTCGGGCCGGAATTCGGCCATGATTTTTTTAAGACGTTTAAAATTCAAAGGAGTCGTCGAAACGCCGACGCGTTTCAAATTAAAAAAAAGCCGGCACTGCGGAAGCCTGACAACCGGAAGGACTTTGATGGGAAAAGATAAATCCCGGGAAGGCGCGTCTCCGGGCCCCCAATCCAGGGTCACGACCATCACCTCATGGCCCTGCCTGATGAGGGCCTGGGCCAAGCTGCTGGTGTAGTAAGCCGAGCCCGAGCGTATCGGCGGCAGCCAATTGCTAAAAAAGAGGATTCGCATCAGCCCTCATTCCGCTGTGCAAAGTTTGCGTGCCCATCGCACCCGGCTCAAAGCAAGACCGGCAAATAGCATAAGAAAAGGCATGACCGGCAACCGGTAACGGATCCCGGAAATCAAGACGGCGTGGAGCAAGAAGACATAAACAAAAAGTCCGTAAAGAGGTAAAAATTCAAGCCAGCTCCGCCGGCTCTGGTAAATTCCTGCGCCGGCAAGCGAAAGAATGGCCAGATAAGAAATTCCCTGCACCAGGCGGGTCATGGGATGGGCATCGGTTTGAAAAGGCCTCCATGTATTGAGAATCTTTTGAAAGGTCAGCCCCATGAATTGCCCTGGGTTTTCGGAGACAAATTTCAGCCCCAACTTCATCAAATATTCATTTTCTTCCGAAGGGCCTTTCGATCTCATGGAATCAGAGTTTTCCGGATAACGGGTATCTTTATTGATTTCCCAATCCCCTCCTGTCCGGCCGCCCGTGGCATAAGGATTGTTTGCCAGGTAAAAGGTGTATCCGCCCGACATCGTGATCAGGCAAAGTTTTTTGAAAAGCAAAGTGTTCCGGACCATCCATGGCGTAATGATCAGCATTAAGGCAAAAAGATAAAGGCCGGCCCTGGCGGCGGCTTTTTTTGGAGAGACTCCCAAAAAAAACCACGCGGCGGCCAGCGGAAAGAAAAAAATAAGGACATCTCTCGTAAGAAGGGCAAGCCCCGCAAGGATGCCTGCGAAGAGCGGATCGCCAAGATCCGCCAAGCGTGCCGAAATCATTGGATTTCGGGCCGCCCGGTAGAGAAAAAGAAAAGAGGCGATCACGCAAAAAATAAAAAGCGTTTCCGACAGGATGGCCACGGTATTCCGGATAGATTCATAGTCGATCGCAAGAAAAAATGCGGCCCAAAACCCGGCATGCGCATCCAGGACTTCTTTGCCCATCCAAAAGAGCAAAACAACGCTGAACGAGCCCAGGAAGGCTTGAATGATTTGAACCGCCACGGGAAACGGCAATTGCATTTTCAAAAGAGCCGCGATCATGACCGGATAAAGAGGCGGGC
>CAYGIT010000036.1:0-20187 GCA_964349955.1 uncultured bacterium | reverse complement strand
CAAAAACAAGCGGCCTTCGAAAAAGAGCGTTCCGATTGGGAGAAAAATCGCCAGCAAGCCGATGGAAAGCAAAAAGACCTTTCGGGCAAAGAGGCCGATCTTGCCTCGCGCGAAAATTTGTTGACCCAAAAAAATCAGGAAATAGAACAGGAAAAAAGCACGCTCGAGAGCAAGAAAAATGCGCTTGAGGCCAAGCTTCGGGAAATCGAAAGTGCGCAAAAAAACTTTGAGGCAGAGCGTGAACGGGCTAAAGCAGAGCAGGCCGCTTTGCCGGCACAGCAGCAGAGCCCGCCGCCGGCCGAGAGCTCCAATAGCGAAATCGCGATGCTCGATAAGCGAAGGCAGGCGATCGAAGACCGCTTTGCAATTGTGGAACAAAAGACCCGAGATCTTGCGGTGAGAGAAAAAGCGGTCGCGGAGCGCGAGGCAAGGCTTCAGGGGCAGGGTTAGAGGATTGAAGAAAATCTTTTTAAAGTCCCTGCTGCGAAAAGAACTTTTTCAAGCCCTTGCAAAATTGAAGGCTTCTTCCCGCCGGAAAAAAAGCCGTGCCATCACGGTAAAAGTGACCGGCCTCGAGGAATTTCGACGGGCAAAGAATATTATGGCGTATATGCCCCTGCGGCATGAGGTCGATACCCGTGCCGTCCTTGTCCAATTGCTGTCTTTGAAAAAAAACCTTTTTTTGCCCGCCGTTAACCGGAAACGCGGAGAAATCCGGATTTTCAGGGTCAAAAATCTCAAGCGGGACCTTGCGCCGGGAAGCTATGGAATCCTGGAGCCCCGGCCCGGCCGGTGTGTTTTGGGCCGCCCCTCGGACCTTGATCTTGTGCTTGTTCCGGGCCTTGGGTTTGACCGGAAAGGCGGGCGTCTGGGCCATGGCAAAGGTTATTTTGACAAGTTCCTGCGAAAAGTAAAACGCGCGGAAAAAATCGGAATCGCTTTCCGGGAGCAGATCCTGGAAAAAATCCCGCTCGAAAAACACGATCAGCGCGTAAACCGGGTCATTACGGATTGAAACTCATGGAAAAAATACTTTCTGAACAAAAACAGATTTTGACGGTCAGCCAATTGAACCGAGGGATCCGTTCGCTTCTGGAATCGGAATATCCCTCCCTTTGGGTGGAAGGCGAAATCTCGAACCTGAAACTGCACAGTTCCGGCCACATGTACCTTAGCCTGAAAGATGACAAGGCCCAAATCCCGGCCGTGTTTTTCAGCCGCTACAATCAAACCCTGAAGTTCGAACTCAAGGATGGGCTGCAAGTACTGGTTTACGGAAAAATATCCGTTTATGAGCCCCGTGGACAGTATCAACTCTACATTGAACGGGTCGAGCCTAAAGGTGTCGGCGCCCTGCAGCTGGCCTTTTTGCAGCTCAAGGAAAAGCTGGAGCGCGAAGGTCTTTTTGACCAGGAACGCAAAAGGCCTATTCCAAAATTCCCGAAAGTCGTGGGGGTCATTACTTCGCCGACGGGGGCGGCCATCCGCGATATTTTGAATGTCATCCAGCGCCGTTTTTGCGGAACCTCGGTTCTTTTGTGTCCGGTTCAGGTGCAGGGCCCTTCGGCGGCCGGACAGATTGCCCGGGCCATCCAGGAAATGAATGGATTCGGGGGCGCGGACGTTTTAATCGTGGGCCGCGGAGGCGGCAGTCTTGAAGACTTGTGGGCTTTTAATGAAGAGATGGTAGCCCGTGCTGTTTATCACTCGAAAATTCCCGTGATTTCCGCGGTTGGCCATGAAATCGACTGGACAATTTGCGATTTTGTTGCCGATTTGCGCGCGCCGACTCCGTCGGCCGCGGCCGAACTTGTCACACAATCCAGCGTGGAGCTGGAAAGGCAGGTGCGGGACCTGGGGCTGCGCATGCGCTCTTCCATGAATTCGATTTACCGTGAAAAATTTGATCAATGGAAATCGCTTGAGGAAAGTTATGCTTTCAAACAGCCGCGCATGCTGATTCAGCAATATTCCCAGCGCCTGGATGAGCTTTTAAGGCAGCTTCAAAATTATTCAAAAACACTGGTTGCTGCCAAGGCCCGGGATTTTCAAATGCTGGCGGGGCGTTTAAATGCGCTAAGCCCGCTTGCGATTCTCGAACGGGGTTATTCCATCAGTTTTTCCGAAGATGGCGGGCTTCTCAAGGATATCCGCCAGTTGAAATCCGGGCAGATGATCCGGACGCGCCTCGGACGGGGAATTGCAAATTCAAAAGTGACTTCATTGGAGTTGACGGAGGAAAAATCATGAGTGAGGAAATAAAATTCGAAAAAGCGCTTGAAAGGCTTGAGAAAATTGTGGAAGACCTGGAGGCCGGCAATATTCCTCTTGAAGACGCTTTGAAAAAATATGAAGAAGGCGTGAAGTTGTCCGGGTTGTGCCAAAACAGGCTTGCGCAGGCGGAAAAGAAAATTGAAGTTCTTACACGTTCCCTTGATGGGGCTTTCAAGAAAGAACCTTTTGATCCCGAAGAAAACGAAGAACCCCCCCGCAAAACAAAAAAACGGGTTTCGGCGCCGGAAGCCGAGAGCGGCGAGGAGTCGCTTTTTTGAAGTACGAAATTTATTTTAAAGAAGACCTTCGCCTGATTGAAAAGACGCTGGCCGGGTTACTCCCGCCGTCCAAACAGTACCCCCCGCTTATTCATCAAGCGATGCGCTATTCGGTTTTTCCGGGCGGCAAACGGTTTCGCCCGGTTTTATGCCTGGCGGCTTGCCAAACTGCCGGGGGAAAGGCGGCGGAAGCGCTCCTTCCCGGAGCGGCCATTGAATTGATCCATTGTTACTCGCTTGTGCACGATGACCTCCCGGCCCTGGACAATGATGATGAAAGAAGGGGAAAACCCACCTGCCATCGCCAATTCGGGGAGCCGGCCGGTTTGTTGGCCGGAGACGCCCTGTTGACGCTTGCTTTTCAGGCCCTTTCCCGGGTGAAATCACCCGCCCAGGCCGTCCGCCTTTTGGCGGAAATATCGACGGCTGCCGGAAGTTATGGTATGATCGGCGGCCAGATTGCAGAGCTTGTGGAAGGGCCCGGATTATTGAATCTTCCGAAGCTTGATTTTATCAGCAGTCATAAGACAGGCAAATTGATTAAAGCCTGTGCGGTCAGCGGCGCGATTGCGGCCAATGCTCCCAAGGCCCTCGTGAAACGCATGACCCAGTATGGAGAAGCGATCGGGCTCGCGTTTCAATTTATTGATGACCTGGTCGACGGTGACGGTTATTTGCGCCACATGAGCGCAGACGAAGCGCGCGAACGGGTCCGCCATTTGATTGCGCACGCGAAACGCGCCATTCATCCGCTGGGGAAAAAAGCGGAGAAACTTCATGTTCTGGCCGATTTTCTTTTAGAGAGGATGCCTCAAGACACTCATGCTGCAGTGGATCGATAAAATCAATTCTCCGAAAGACCTGAAAGCCATTCCGCTTGAAAAACTTCCGGAAGTGGCGCAGGAGTACCGTTCCTTCCTGATTGAAACCACTTCAAAGACGGGCGGGCACCTCGGCGCAAGCCTCGGCGCGCTCGAACTCAATATAGCACTTCATTATGTACTGGATTCTCCGCACGATAAAATATGCTGGGACGTGGGGCATCAGGCGTATGTCCATAAAATGATCACCGGCCGCCGCGAGCGCATGCACACGCTTCGGCAGCAGGACGGGATCAGCGGCTTTCCGTCTCCTTTTGAAAATCCGCATGACCATTTTATCGTTGGCCATGCGGGCACTGCTATTTCCCAGGCGCTTGGCCTTGCGATGGCGCGTGATGCTCAAAAAAAATTCGGGCATGTGGTGGCGGTCGTGGGAGACGGCGCGCTGACGGCCGGGCTTTCCTATGAAGCACTGAACAATGCCGGGCATTTCAAACCGGAAATGCTGATTGTCCTGAACGACAATGAAATGTCGATTTCCAAAAATGTCGGCGGCATCAGCAAATACCTCAATAAAGTCATCACGAATCCGCTTTACAACCGCGTACGCACGGAAGTGGAAAAGCAACTGGACCGGTTTCCCCGGCTCCGGCGCTTTGCGGCGTCAGGCCTAGAAAGCCTCAAACATCTTCTGATCCCCGGCATTCTTTTTGAAGAATTGGGATTCCGTTATTTTGGCCCCGTAGACGGCCATGATGTGATCGGGCTGGTCGAAACGCTGCGCAAAGTGCTTTTGCTCCGGGAATGCAGCTTTCTTCATATCGTGACCAAAAAAGGCAAAGGTTGTAAATTTGCGGACGGCGATGTCGAACGCCTGCACGGCGTTACGCCCTTTGATACCACCACCGGCGAAAAAATCAAAGATCCCAAAGAGCTCGAGCGCGTTAAACAGGAAGGGCCCGCGTATACAAAAGCCTTTGCAACGGCGCTGGTGAAGGTCGCGCGCCGCCATCCGAAAGTAGTGGCTATCACGGCCGCCATGCCTTCCGGGACCGGGCTCGGTGAATTTCAAAAAGAATTTCCGAACCGTTTTTATGACGTGGGCATTGCCGAACAGCATGCGGTGACCTTTGCCGGCGCCCTGGCCAAAGGCGGCCTCAAGCCGGTTTGCGCCATTTATTCGACATTTCTCCAGCGCGCCCATGATCAATTGATCCATGATGTCGCGCTCCAGCGCCTGCCTCTCGTTCTTTGCATGGACCGTGCCGGGCTGGTGGGCGCGGACGGCGCGACTCACAACGGTGTTTTCGATATCAGTTATCTGGGGCATATCCCCAATATTGTGATTGCAGCGCCGAAAGACGAATTTGAAATGGAAGAGCTTTTAAATCTCGCGCTGGATTACCCCCATATTTTTGCCATCCGCTACCCGCGCGGGAATGTTCCCCGGGTTTACGAGGAATTCCCCAAACAGCCTTTCAAAATCGGCGAAGGCGAAATTTTGCGCGAAGGCGGCGATGCCTCTTTGCTCGCGATCGGGAGCATGGTCGAGATCGCGCTGAAAGTTCATGAAATTCTCAAAGCCCAGGGCACTCTGGTGCGCGTGGCCAATATGCGTTTCGCAAAACCGCTGGATGGAAAATTGATTGCCGACTCTCTTTCTCGCTCGCCCCTGATTTTTACGCTCGAAGAGCATGTGCTGACCGGCGGCTTTGGTTCCAAAGTCCTGGATTTCCTGGAACAGCACAAGCTTCTCGGTGAAGCGAATATTACACGATTTGCGCTTCCCGATCAGTTCATCGAACAAGGTTCCCGTGACCGGCTGTTCGATCATTTCGGCTTGTCTCCGGAAAAAATCGCAGTCCGCATTTTAAAAGAACTGCATTCTCAAAATCCCGTCTCCCTTGCCTGATCGTCTATGAAAAAAATCGGAATCGTGGCAAACCCACGTAAAAGCAGCGCGGCCGAGCTTGTTCCAAAAATCAAGGGCTGGCTGGAAAAGCGCGAATGCCAGGTGGCCGATGCCTCTGTTGAAGGCGTGGAAAACGTGCTGGAAGGCGCGGATCTCGTGATTTGCCTGGGCGGTGACGGGACCCTTCTCTCGGTGGCCGGCCATATGAAAGTCAACTCCGTTCCGGTATTGGGAGTCAATCTCGGGGCTTTGGGATTTCTGACCGAAGTCAAACAGGACGAAATTTTCGAAGAGCTCAACGCTTTTCTTTCCGGGGTTTCATCCATTGAGGAACGCCTCATGCTTTCCTGCACGATTCAGGGTCAGAAAAACAGGCAGGAACGCCGGCTTCTTGCCTTGAACGATATTGTGATCAGCCGGGAAGGATTGTCCCGGATTTTGCGCCTTGAGGTGCGTGTCTCGGGCGAGAAAATCACGAGCTTTGCCGGGGACGGCATGATTGTCGCGACCCCGACAGGTTCTACGGCGTATTCCCTTTCGGCCGGCGGAGCCGTGGTGCACCCGAAACTCGAGGCAATTCTTCTGACTCCCATTTGCCCGCACTCTTCGGCCTTGCGTCCGATCGTTGTTTCCGCGAACGAAAAAATATCGGTCCGCATCCAGAGCGGTTCGCAGGACGCGGCCAAGGGATTATTGACCGCCGACGGTCAAGAAAACATGGAAATCGACGATAGCTTTAACATCGAAATCACGAGGGCGAACACCTCTTTGAAACTTGTCAAAAGCTCAAAGCGCAGTTATTTCGAAACCTTGCGCGAAAATTTCAAATTTCCGGGTTAGGAGAAAAGGACTTCAATGGCAAAAATTTTGATCGTGGATGATGAAAAAGACATTTGTGATGAATTCAAGGACATCCTTCAGGAAGAAGGCCATGAAGTCGAAGTGGCCCTGAATGGACCCGAAGGACTTCAGAAAGTGGCGCAAGGCGGCTTTGATCTTGTTTTTCTCGATGTCTTGATGCCGCGAATGGAAGGGCGGGAAGTTTTTGAAAAAATCAAAAAAATTTGCAGCGTGCCGGTCGCCATCATGTCCGGTTACATCCCCCCAAACAAAGAAAAGGAAGTTCTCGCGCTGGGCGCCGTGGCCTGCCTCAAAAAGCCGCTGGACCTGGGCCGCATCCGAAGCCTGATTGCTTCCTTGAAACCGGCAAATTAATAATCAGACACTCCGCTTGATTCCAACCTTTTTGGTTTTTCTTTCATGATACGCGTCAGGTTTGCGCCTTCGCCTACTGGAAACCTTCATATCGGCGGCGTGCGCACCGCGCTGTTCAATTTTCTTTATGCCCGCAATCAGCAGGGGAAATTTCTCGTCCGCATTGAAGACACCGACCGCGAGCGTTCCAAACCTGAATTCGAAAAAGAAATCATGATTTCCATGGAATGGCTAGGAATGGGTTCCGATGAACCCATCCCTCACCAGAGCCAGCGCCTCGAACGTTACCGGGAAGTGGCCGCGGACCTTGTGCAGCGCGGGCTTGCTTACGAAGAAAAAATCGGAGATAAAACCGCCGTAAAGTTCAAAATGCCCGAAGCCGGGCAAGTCCGCAAAACCGTTTTTCACGATCAAGTGCATGGGGAAGTCGCGTTTGACGGCTCTCTTTTCGAGGACCTTGTGATTTTAAAATCCGACGGATATCCGGTTTATCATTTGGCCTGTGTGGTGGATGATCATGACATGGAAATCACGCATGTGATCCGCGGCGACGATCACATGTCGAATACCCCCCGGCAAATCCTGATTTTCGAAGCCATGGGCTGGAAGCCTCCGAAATACGCGCATCTGCCTTTAATTTTGGGCGATGACGGCACCCCGCTTTCAAAGCGCCACGGCGCAGTCGCGCTTTCCAGTTTCCGGGAAGAAGGTTTTATTCCCGAAGGAATCCTGAATTATCTGGCCTTGCTGGGATGGGGGACCGAAGGCAATGAGGAATTTTATTCCCTGGAGGACCTGACCAAAAAGTTTTCGCTTAAACGCGTCAACAAGGCCGGCGCGAAATTCAACCGTGAAAAGCTGGAATGGGTCAACGGCCAGCACCTTAAAAAACTTCCGGAAGCCGAATACCTGGCCCGGATCACGGCTTTTTGCGAACCCCGTATGCCCAAAGATTCCCGGAAATTTTCCAGAGAGGCCTGGAAGAAGCTTGCCCTGCTTTACCGCGGGCGCATCCGGATTTTTCAGGACCTTTTTGACCAGGCTTCCTATTGTTTTTCGGAAATCGAATCCTATGAACCCGTGATGCAGGAATCTTATTTGCAGAACAAACCATTGAAGCGGCATCTGGAAACTTGGGCCGAAGGAATGAGCAGCCTTCCGGACCCGGATTTTGAAGATCATGCCAAAATTGAAAATAAAACGCGTGAGACCGCGGCCGGATGGGGAATTGAGGCCAAGGATTTGATTCATCCTCTGCGCTTTGCCATGACCGGCAAGACCGTAAGCCCGGGACTTTTCGAGCTGATGAGCGTGCTTGGCAAGGAAACTTGCCTGAAGCGGATACAAAGTTTTTTGACGAAGAAATAAGCCGATGCAGGATTGCCTTTTTTGCCGGATGATCCGGAAAGAAATTCAGGCGAAAGTCGAATATGAAGACGAGAACGTGCTCGCCATTCATGACATTCATCCCCAGGCCCCGCAGCATCTCCTGGTTATTCCCAAAAAACATATCGCCAAAATCGGCGACATGGATATTTCAGACGCGCCCCTTCTCGGAAACCTGATTTTTCAGGCCCGCCAGATCGCCGTCCGTTGCGGCCTCGAAGACTACCGCCTGGTTTTCAATAACGGCGCTGGCGCGGGACAGTCGGTTTTTCATATTCATTTGCATCTTCTGTCCGGCCGGCGCATGCACTGGCCTCCAGGGTAACTGCAGGGGTAAGTTGTAAGGTGTAAGTCATAAGAAAAAATTTTATACCTTATCGCTTACAGTTTACTTCTGAAATGTAAAATTATGGCTATCTCAAATAAAAGTAAAAGTATTTCAATGGGCGTGGAGCTTGAAACCTACTCGATCGCCCTGCCCGAATACCGCATTTGCCGCGAGCTTCATTTCCCCAAACGCTCCATTGTTGAAAAAGGCGAGCGCTTTACCCGCGACCACAGTATCGGCTCGGAATACAACAGCAAGGTTTTTAATACCATCCGCGAAGCCTTTTTTCTTCTAAAAAGCAGTCTCCGTAAATACACTCAATTTGCAGATCCCGGTGAAAAAGGGGACCGCCATGTGATTTTTCCCGTGGGCGGCTGGATCGATCGTTTTGCCGGCATGCATGTCCACCTGGGGTTGAGAAAAAAAGGAATCCGGTACAAAGAGGCCAAAGAACTTGCCGTCTTGTTGCATGATCACATCCCTTTTCTGATTGCTCTTTCCACCAATTCTCCGGTTTGGCGGGAAAAGATTACGCCTCATGCTTCGAACCGCCTTTTGCGCGGCGCCGACACTTATTGTAAAATAACGAAGCGCGGCGTTCTTTATAAACACCGTTTCCGGGAAATCACCTTTAACAAAGGCGGAAAAAAAAAGCCGCCCACGCTTGAAATCCGCGTTTGTGACAGTTCCATGCCCGAGGTGATTGCCGCGGTGCTGGTGGTGTGCCGGGCCGTGGCCCTCCGGTGGCTTTCGCGCAAGCAATCGCACAATCATTCCACCTATGAAAATTACACAGAGGCCAGGGAGCAGGCGATCCGCTACGGCGCGAAATCAAGGCTTGTCTGGACGAACCATTGGATGCGGGTTTCCGATTATGTTGATCTTTTTTTTAGGAAATATGACAATGAGCTTGAAAAAATGGATATCCCTGACGAAGTGATCCGCATTTTCAAATACCTGAAAAAGGGATACGGGCAGGCGGAGGTGATTCGCATGGCCTCCCATCGTTGCTGGAAAAAACACCGGCCCACCTGGCAGCGGCAGTTTGCCACGCGCTACGCCCCGGCCATCGAAGAACTTTTGAACGGCAATTCCTTCGAGCAATTCGCGAAGCGGCTGGGAGTAAAACTTCCAAGCATCAAGCGCACCTGGCTTGGGCGGAAGGGGACGGGATGGTAAAAAAACGGCGTGTACGAATCCTTAAAGGCAAACCCCTGATCGGAATCACCTGCGAAGTGGTGAAACTCAAACCCTATTTTGCGGAGTTCGAGCTGGTTTCCGATTACCGCTACACGCGTGCCGTGATCCGTGCCGGCGGCATTCCGGTGCTCCTGCCGATCAATCCTCTCAAACGGGATATCCCTCGCCTGATGGATTCCATCGATGGCCTTGTGATCACAGGCGGGGCCGACATTCATCCGAGTTTTTACGGCGAAAAATCCAAAGAAAAGGTCCGCCCAATCTACCGGGGCCGCACCTATTTCGAAATGAATCTTTACCGGTGCGCGCAAAAGAAAAAAATCCCTGTCCTTGCGATTTGTTACGGCATGCAGCTCTTGAACGTTATTTATGGGGGCACGCTTCACCAGGACATTCAATCGGAAGTCAAAGGCGCGCGCAATCACCGTTCGCGCCGTGAACCGCTCCACCGGATCGACATTCAACCCGGCTCTTTGTGCCACAAAATTTTCAGAAAAAAATCGCTCATGGTCTACAGCGAGCATCATCAGGCCGTCAAACTCCCCGGCGCTTCCCTGAAAATTACCGCAGTTTCGGAAGACGGCATCCCGGAAGCCATCGAAGGCCCGCCCGGAACCATCGCCGTTCAATGGCACCCCGAACGCCAGCCCAAAGACCTCCTCCAAACCCGCCTTTTCCGGTATTTCCTGCGCATGGTTCGTGAGCGGCAGAATAGAGTCTTGGACTGATCCATACTCCTTGAGGTTACGGGATCGAGCGTATATAATACCCGCCTTATTTAGCTCCATTGGGGGATGGTGTAACGGTAGCACGACAGATTCTGGATCTGTCTGTCTAGGTTCGAATCCTAGTCCCCCAGCCATCCAGTAGTATCTCTTTATATATCAATGGTTTACATGAATTTTCAAACTCATCGTCCTCGAGTGTTGAAAATTATCTCTCAGGAGTTTGAATATCCTCCTCTGGAGTGTTACCTTTCCTTTATATCGCTGAATAACAGACTTTGAACCCGTTGGGGATCAACCACAATACGTGCGCGAAGAAGAGCCTTCACTAAGAACTTTCAAAAGTGTTAATTCCCAGCGTGCTATTTCTCTCATTTTGGTTGTGGTTTTTATCGCAACAAACCCTAGTGCTCCTGCTTATGCAATAAGTGCCGTTCCCCCTCTTTCTGAAAATCAAAAAGGATTTCCGGCTAAACTTGATGCTATCAAAGTCCCTATCGAAATAGGCAAGGTCGAAGATGTTTATAAGGGGAAAAGTGATAAGGTCATTGTTCTGGTTCAAGATGCTCATGCGATCCCGGATGCTCAACGGAATATCCGAAAGCTGATTGGGCATTTTCAGAAACAATACGGCCTCGATTTGGTTGCTTTGGAAGGGGCTTCCTCGAATTTAGATATGCAAATCTTCAAAAGTTTTCCCGACAAAGAAATTCTGAAAAAGACTTTTGAGGATTATTTTGACAAAGGTGAACTTACCGGAAGCACGGCTGCTGCAATCTTCAACGACGCCAAAACCACTTATGAAGGTGTCGAAGATTGGGGCCTCTATGAACAAGGGTTGAGTCTTTATTTATCGGCAATGAAGAATGAGCCGGTTCTTCTTGAGAAAATTTCTTCCTTAGAAAAAGACCTTCAAGCTAAAAAAACAGCGGCATATTCCAAACAGCTTTTGGAAATCGACCAAAATCTCCAGTCTTTCCGTGAAAATCATTCGGATATTGCACAAATCCTTAAGATGCTTGCGCAAGTCAAGCGGCCTGAAAAAGGAACCGAGGTGGCGATGATGCTTGAGGAAAGCGAACGAGATTCTGCCGATCAAGCACCTGTTGAAATAGAAGTAAAGAATCTTGCCAAGACGATAGAGGCGTTTTTAAATTCTCAGCCGCCTTCTCCTGAAAATAATAAAAGCCTTCAAGCGTTCCATGAGAAGTATCAAGAATTTCAAACTTCCCGGCTTTCACCGCAAGCATTCGCGCTTTTCCTCAAAGAGCAAGCTCGGTTACCGGTTGAGGTCTCAAGTCAACTTTCTCATTTAATAAAGAATCAAAAACGGATGAAAGATATTGAGGGGACCAAGTTTTTCCGTGATTTCGAGAATTATGCCGATTCTGTCAAGCAGGCATTGCTAAGAAATGAAGAAGAAAGGAAGCTGGATCAGGAGAGCCGTAAGCTTGAGATTCTTGAGAGGCTCATTAAGTTGGAACTCAGCCGCCAGGATTGGAAAGAAGTCAAGGCGTCCATTGAGGGTTTAACGGTAAACCTCCCTCAAGATTCTCTCAAATTTCATATTGCCTTCTATGAGAATGCCGAGAAGCGCGATCAAGCTTTTACGGATAATCTGATTTCTGAAATGCAAACGAGTAAAGCGGAATCAGCGTTACTTGTTGCTGGCGGTTTTCATGCCGAAGGCCTAACTCAAAGATTGAAAGAAAAGGGCATTTCCTATCTTCTCCTCATGCCGCAAATAGGTCTTCTGCCTGAACACTCTGTCTATCAAGACCGAATGAAAGGCGAGGTTTCCTGGAAGAAATACTTTGAGATCGAAGACGGAAAAATCAATCTCTACAAAGCTTTTGTGCGAGGCGTAAGAGACAAACTTTTGGGACAGAGCAAAGAGGATTCCAAGCGCCTCCTTAAAAATTGGCGCGATCAAATCATTCGGGATTTAGCAGGTTCAGAAAAACTTGCCAAAACTGGAGAATATACGCCGTTCATAGATGAAGTGAGTCAAAGTGGCAATCCAAAGCGCGAAGCGGCAAAACAATTTGACAAGGTAGATGAATTTATAAATCGCCTTCGCCGATTGGAATCTAAAGGCGAACTTACTGAGCAAAATGTCTTGAAGCTTTTACAGCCTGCAACAGCTCAACCCGCTGTATTAGTTCCAGCTGTCGGAAGCCTCATAAGTGCAGAAAACATTAATGGTGAGGGCGTTGTCAATACCGCACTCCGTTCTGAAGCGCGGCAAAGGGATCAAGAGCCAGCTGAGATCTCTTCTGCTTCACAGGATCCCTCTTGGGATGCCATTCTTCAGGCGGTACAAGATACGATGCGAAAAATAAAGAAAAATCTGAAAAATAGAACCACCTTTCAAGGAGAAGGACTGCAAGCTGATATAGAAAGAGTCGCAGGTCTTTTAGAAAAATATCAAAAAAGTTTCCCGGCAAACAATGACTCTACAGAAACCGAATTGAAAATTATAGAAACTCAACTCAAAATTAATCAGATTCAGAATGTATTAAGTTTTTTAGAAGGGCTTAGAGATAGAAATCGTAATCCAATTAATGATGCTTTAATGGCAAGTGCTGGTCTTGGCGGAAAACATATCGCGACAGGAGTATGGGCTGCATTACCTTGGCGCATGACAAATGAATTGCAAGATATTCATCAGAGTATGGATTCTTTTTGGGAGTACATTGAAATCTTATGGGATATCGAAGATGAAAATAATAATACGATTCCATTTTCCGAATCAGGATTGTCTGAAAATGTTTACCGGCTCTTTAATGTTTGGATTCGAAATTTTCAAGAATACAGACTTCATAATAAACATCTCAGCAAAGAGGCAATCATTCGTCTTTATCAAAGTCCGGAATCGCTAACCGGCCTTTCTGTGAAAGGTATTCGTAGTTATGGCGAATTTTTTCGCAACCCTGACGGTCGGGTACGGTTTTTTAAAGAAATAGGGTTCTTTTTGGATGCTCTTGAAGAACAAAAATTAGTTCCATTTGATGATAATAGGGTTTTTTTTACGGAAGTGAAACAAGTGATGGAGGAGGGGTTATTGTCTAAAGCTCGATCTCGCACCGAAGCGCTGCAATTACCAATTTTGAATGCCGCTTTCGGGGAGGAGGCAAAAGATACGATAATGAAGATAATGGAAATAGCAAAGAATCGGGAAGGCGGAACCCTTAAAATGGAAGGACTAGAAGATGATATAAAAAAAACTGCAGGTATTTTAGAAAAATATCAAAAAAGTTTTCCGGCAGACAACAACTCTCCAGAAGCTCAATTAAAAATTATAGAAACTCAACTCAAAATCACCGCGATTCAAAATGTATTAACCTTTTTAGAAGGGCTTAGAGATAGAAAGCGTAATCAAATTAAGGCCGCTGTCACTAAAAGTTCTGGTATTGGTGTTCTTGAATATATGGGAAAAGGAGTATGGGCTAAATTGCCTCAGAGTGTGACAACTGGATTAGGATATATTAAGGAGATTCTGAAGGATTCAGCGGAGCACATTGACATCTTATGGGATATCGAAGATGAAAATAATAATACAATTTCATTTTCTGAATCCGGATTACCTGAAAATGCTTACCGGCTCTTTAATATCTGGATTCGAAATTCTCAAGAACAAAGACTCCATAATAAAGAGCTTAGTAAAGATGAAATCATTCGTCTTTATCAAAGTCCGCAATCACTAACCGGCCTTTCTGTGAATGGCATTCTTAGTTATGACCAACTTTTTCGTTCAAGTCGGCTGTACTTACAAGCCCAAATAGAGTCACTTGTGGATATTCTTAAAGAACAAAAATTGGGTTCATTTAATAAACCGATAGATTTTATGCGGGAAGTGAGACCGGTGATGGATAATGATTTACTGGCTAAAACTCGATCCCGAGCCGAAGTACGGAGCCAACCAATGGCGGCTCCTAGCCGCTCAGAATTACGAAAAACAATTAGGGCTGCGGTAATTGTTGATGGGGTTTTGAATGGTCAAGAAATTCCAGCTTCGGCCAGACAGCAAGCGTCAAAAATTGTAGTGACCGCCGGCCCAGATCAGTTCGGTGACATTCTTAAAGCCGTCGCCGCGCATGATGCTCAATCTGCTGTGGTTAAACGGGAGCAGGCTCGTTTAATCGCCGCCTATGAACATCGGTTTCCCAATCAACCGGTGGCATTCGGCATTATCTTCCCTCAAGAAATGAGCCAACCTGATCTTGCCAATGTCAGCGATTCACTTAGACAGGTTCGTCCTGATACTTTAGTGGTTCCTCGCCGTTTAAAATTTCTTGATATTCTGAAAAGAATCGGCGCACAGCTCCGGCAAGTGGATTTCAGCCGTTCTTCTTTTATGGACCAAGAGGCGCTTTCTGTGGCCGTGCTTGAAGACCAAGTGCAGCAAAATCTTGCAGGAATGTACGTTCCTGTTACTTCGCGCGGGGCAAATAAGGTCGATAATTATTTGGAACGCGGCCAAGTTCGTTTTATTCAGCTTTTAAGCACTGGAATTACATCGCAACTTCTCAAAGAAAATCCAAAGCTTGCCTCAAGTCCTTTGGAGTTGCGTGCTGAACTCCTGAAAGTATTAGGGCCGATGTATGCTCAAGCCATTAATGCTCAGGGACAGGGCTTCGACGTGAATCCGCTTGAGGTTCGGGTTATGACCGAATATCTTGCAAGGGCGGAAGTGCGGAAGGCCGCATAATCCTTCCACTTTTTCGGCGAAATCAAATGCTTGACCACTGGTGTCGATTCCTGCTAATTTTATGGTCATGCGGCTGTCATACAGGCTGTTCTAAACTCATCTAGCCAGGCCAGTTTTAGACTTAAAAATTTTTTATCTGAGGAGGAAGCTAAATGAAAACTTGGATCGTTGCAGATAGGGAACATTTGGGAGGGGCACCCCGCGTGCGCGATACGCGAATTTCAATCGCTTTTCTTTTGGAAAGTTTAGCCGCTGGGATGACGATTTCAGAAATTGTTCAGGCTTATCCTACCCTGACTGAAGAAGCCGTTCGGGCAGTCCTTGCTGAACTGGCGAAGGAAAATGAAAAAGCCGCATGAAAATTCTTCTTGATGAAAATATGCCTCACAATTTAGTGAGGGCACTTCGCGTTGAAGGCCATGAAATTGAATCCGTTCATACTCTTGGAATCGCTGGCGTTAAGAACGGGGAACTCTATAAGATCATAAAAAATGACTATGATCTCCTTTTTACTAAAGATGTAGGATTCAACGATTGGGCTAAAAAAATCAAAGAAGACCACCGTGTTAAATATGTATTGGTTACGCTTTCTCAGAAATCTCAGGATTTGTTCGTTAAGGATTTTATTGACAAGTTTAGTAAAACCGACTGGCCAAAGCACGTTCATGGGAATGCTTGGCCTAAAGAAAGTAAGTAGCCGTTTTTATTTCAGGCCGCGCCATACAGGCGATTCTAAATTCGTCCAGCCAGGCCAGTTTTTATCAAGAGGTGTTCGGGTGAATCTGCTTATTTATACCGGACCATAGTGCCCTTTGCCGTCACGACGGCGTTTTGAGAAAAAGAAACATAAGGCGGTGTATATTTGTACTCTGCGGCAATGACAGCGTCAGCGCCCTGTTCCTTAGCTTTACTTCCGAGTTTGTCAAAAATAGAATCTCTGTACTTCATCTTTTTTTCATCCAAAGTAGCCTTCATGTCCGCCGGTATATTTTCTGAAACGCGTCCGTCGCTCGCGACATAAGCTGCGATTCCCTGCAGCGTATTAGAGTTACTCTCGGCAAATTCATCACGTACGTCGACTGGGCCGATAACTTCGTATTGTCTCGAAATATCTTTGGTTTCAAAAATCGCGGCCTTACCTGTGCTCTTAAACGTCGCGCATCCTGCAAATAAAATAACCAGCATAATCGCACCAAGGGTTTTCCGGAAATTCTGATTAAACTTATCCTTGATGATATTTTCCGATGTGCTTTCCATATAAAACCTCCTTATATTTGGGTGCAGTTTAAAGGAGTATATGAACTCGGCCTATCGGGAAAACACTGATTCTTTTAAAGGAAACTCATAAGTAATAACGGTACCCCTTCCAAAAGTACAGGGTTCACTACTAATGCTACTATGAACCCCGCACAATTTAGAAGGGGTACCATAAACATTGAATTAGAACGATAGTTCTAGTATGATTATGGCGTGCCTTCGAGTATCGATCTCAACAAGACCCTGTCGGTTCTAAAAAACTTCTACAAAGACAAGAAGCGCCTGCCGTCTTTTTCTGAAATTCAATCCCTGTTTCATTATCGCTCCAAATCGGCAGCGTCCTTCCTGGTCGACAAGCTCATTGAAAAAGGACTGATTGAAAAAGACACCACGGGGAAAATTATCCCTACCTCCGCCATCACGGGTTTCGCGAAAGTCCTGGGGACTGTGCAAGCCGGCTTTCCCTCTCCCGCGGAAGAAGAACTGCTCGACACCTTATCCCTGGATGAATTTTTGATCAAAAAACCCAACGCGACCTACATTGTGAAAGTAAGCGGGGATTCGATGATCGACGAAGGAATCAAAGAGGGGGACCTTGTTTTAGTGGAGCGGGGGAGACAGCCCCAGCAGGGCGATATTGTGATTGCGCAGGTGGACGGCCAGTGGACCATGAAATATTTTGACAAGAAAAACGGTAAAGTGATTTTACGGGCAGCCAATAAAAAATACCCCGACATTGAGCCCAAAAGGGAACTCGTGATTGGCGGGGTCGTGGTGGCCAATGTCCGAAAATACAAATAACATCGTCAGTATCTCTTCGTTTCCCCGCCCGATAATCCATATTGATTGCGACGCTTTCTTTACCTCAGTCGAACAAGCTCTCCATCCGGAACTCAAAGGAAAGCCCGTAGTGACCGGCAAAGAGCGGGGCATTGTCGCATGCGCGAGCTACGAGGCCAAAGCCCTGGGAGTAAAGAGGCCGATGCGGCTCTGGGAAGCGAGGAAGCAGCTCCCTCAGCTTATTTGCCTTCCCAGTGATTATGAAACTTATTCCTTGTACTCCAAGCGCATGTTTTCCATTATCCGGGAATTTACCCCGGATGTAGAAGAGTATTCGATTGATGAAGCATTCGCGGATCTTTCCGGCTTGCGAAGAATTTACCGTACCGGCTATCCGGAAATCGCGTTGAAGATCAAACAAAAAATCGAGGCCGAGCTAGGACTCACGGTTTCGGTGGGGGTGAGCGCGTCCAAGACACTCGCGAAAATCGCCTCAAAGCACCAAAAGCCCAATGGCTTTACGGTCGTCAGGGCCAACGAACTGCATGAGTTTCTTCCCAAAGTCGAACTCGAACGGGTTTGCGGCTTTGGGCCGAACACCGTCGCGCTACTAATGAAAAAAGGGGTCCGCACGGTTTGGGATTATGTTTCGCGGCCGGAGATCTGGGCGAAGCAATTATTAGGAAAAATCGGAGTTGAATTGTGGCATGAGCTAAGAGGCGAAGCGGTCTATCCGATTGTGACTGAAGAAAAAACCGATTACGCCTCCATCAGCAAAACCAAAACCTTTACCCCGCCTTCCTGCGATAAAGATTTTGTGAGGGCGCAACTCATCCGTAACACTGAATCCGCTTTCATTAAATTAAGGAGGTATAAACTCAGAGCGAAATGGATTTGTATTTTTTTGCGGGACCAGGAATTCCGCTCCTGGGGTACGGAGGCTGAACTCGACCGCAGCATTTGTTCGACTCTGGAAATTGTACCGATCGTGAATCAATTGTTCGAAAAAATCTTCCGCGAAAAGGTGTTGTGCCGATTGACCGGCATTGTCCTTTCCAAGATTGAAGCGGACAAAACCGTGCAGTATTCCCTTTTTGATAATGTCCCGAAACTGCAATCCTATCTCGCGATTAACCGGGTCATTGACGGAGTCAACGAGCTCTACGGCAAGCACAAGCTCCACTTGGGCACGAGCCTTTGGCTGGCGGGCCATAAACAGCATATTTCGGAGCGGGGCGACCTTCCGGAGAGGAAAATGGACCTGATGAAAGGCGAAACCTTCCGTCAGCGCCTCGGCATTCCCGTTTGGGACGTAAAGGTTTAAATTTCATTGTCTGACTCCACTCTCTCATCATAAAAATTTGTTCGAGAGTAAAATGCGTACCTGTAAAATGCGTACCGGTTCTAATTAAACCTGGTCCATTTGGAACCGGTACCGAATTCTACTTTGGCATCAAATAGATATGAAGCTATCTCTAGAAACCGATGGTAAAAACTGTTATCCCTGAATATAATGGCTTTTCATTCAGCCGGTTGGGGAGATAACCGATTCATCTGATCTTCCTCCGGCAGCCAGTCTCATCATTTATTTCCTGGAAATTTTATGAAAAAAAATAAGAAGGCAAAAGCGAAAGTGCAGGAACCGGAATTGCCGGGTCTTGTGGCTGCAATGGCAAAGTTTTTAGAGCGGCTGGAGAGCCTTGACCGGAAAATGGATCAGGTGCTTGACCGGGTGTCGATCTTGCCGCATCAGGCGTCGCAGGCTTCTCGCCCTCCTCATCAGGGGCCTGTCCATGCTCTTCACGCGGAGATCCGCAAGGAGCGGGTGATGTATAAAGCCATTTGCGCGGATTGCTGCAAGACCTGCGAGGTTCCTTTTAAGCCCACCGCCGCACGGGCGGTTTATTGCAAAGAATGCTTTGCCATCCGTAAAGCCGGGCATAGGACCCAGGATCCCGACAAGGTATTGCCCCTACAGAAAAAAGCCGTTTTTGTGCCGAGTCCGATGGATTATACGCCGCCGCCGGCTGTTTCCAAAAAAAGAAAACAAAAGCCCGCTTTAAAATCCCGCGCGAAATCAAGAAAGAAATAACCGGTAAAGGAGCCCCTGATGAAGCGTTTGACCCCGGCACAACAAGCCATGGATGACCTTTTTCAGAAGCATGTGAAAGCCGAACTGGATGGCGATATTGAAACCACGATGGACACGATGACGGACCACCCTCATTTGACCAATGTGCCGCTGATTACGGGCGGAGTGGGCCGGAAGGGCGTGAGGGATTTCTATGCCAATCACCTTGTGGGCAAATTCTTTCCGCCGGATGTTGAAATGATCAATGTGTCGCGCACGATCGGAGATGATCAAATTGTTGATGAGGTGGTGATCCGGTTTACGCATACCACGGTCATTGAATGGATGCTGCCCGGCGTGCCGCCTACCGGCAGAAAAGTTGAAATGGCCGTGGCCGTCATCGTTAAGATCGACGGGGGAAAGATTGCGCATGAGCATATTTACTGGGACCAGGCCAGCGTGCTTGTTCAGCTTGGGTTACTTGATCCGGCGGGCCTGCCCGTGGCCGGCCCGGAAGGCGCCCGGAAAGTGCTCAACCCCAATTTGCCATCCAGAGTGATTCGATAACCACACGCGTTCGCCGGAAAAAACTAAAAGGTCGAGGACTCCCACGAAAGGATCGCTTTTTTTCGGGCAGGATTCCAGCGATAACCGCCCAGGGAACCGTTTTTTCGGATTACCCGGTGGCAGGGGATCAAGTAGGCAATGGAATTGGTGGCCACGGCGCGGCTGACCGCCCTTGCGGAGCCCGGTTTTTTGATCGCGCACGCCAAAGCTTCATAAGAAATCACCGACCCGCGGGGAATTTTTAGCAATGCCTTCCATACAGTCAATTGAAAATCAGTGCCTTTGAGAAAGAGCCGTGGCGGACGGCCGGCTTTGGCCCCGAAAATTTTCCGGATCATGGGCCCCGTTGCTTTCTGGTCCCGGACAAATTTGGCGTTCTTCCACTGGCGTGAAAGCTCTTTGCCTGCCTGAGCAGAATCAAGCTTTTCCGAAAACGACAAATGGCAGATCCCTTTCGGCGCCATCCCAATGAGACAAAGCCCAAAACGCGTCGGATGCACTCCGTAAGAGAGGGGAAGTTTCATATTCTTATTTTAATCCCAATGGCTCAAAACAGGTAGTCAAACCTTCTGATTTTTTCAGCCAACACAATAAAAATATAAGCGTTAACTCGTTTAATACTAACGCCTTATAGTAAATTAAACATAATATAATATGTAAAT
>CAYGIT010000035.1:18152-20780 GCA_964349955.1 uncultured bacterium | reverse complement strand
GCAGCGCCTTGCTTTTCAGGCTTATTCTCATTGGCATTTCGATTCCCATCACGGCCGTTTTAAGTTTTATGCTCGGCTATCCGTCGTCGGTCCAATGGGGGATATTGCTGGGTGCCCTGCAGCTTTTTTTGGGATTGCGAACCATTTTTGAGACCATTTTCAGGGCCAAGCTTTTGATGGTCTACCCGGCGCTTTGGAACGGGGTTCGGGCAATTTTGAATCTGGGATTTGTCGTGGCCGTTGTTTTATTCAAGCCCTCGCTTTATTTTTTCATCCTCGCCGCCATTCTCAGCGGCTTTGTGAGCATGGCCGGACTTGCCGCCGCCTCCCAAAAATTTACCCAATATCATATCGTTTGGGATTCTCACCGCATGCGCCATTTGTTCAAGGAGTGCTTGCCTCTTTTTGTTTCGAGTCTCTTGACGCAAATTTGTCTCCGCGCCGATGTCTTTCTGCTTTCGGCCTTGCGGGGATTCCAGGATGTCGGGTTTTACCAATCGGCCGTGCGGATCGTTGAATCCATGCTGATCATTCCCGGATCCCTTATGGTTTCGATTTATCCGCTGCTTGCCGAATGGGTAGAAAAAGACCGCCAGCGTTTTGAAAATCTCATGATGCGGACTTTCCAGATACTCCTTGTCATTGGTTTGCCGGTGGCGGTGGGAGGGCTTTTTGTTTCCGGATCGCTGATGACGTTATTTTTTGGAAATGAATTCCGGGAGGCGGCGAATGCATTGAAAATTTATCTATGGTTGTTGCCGCTTGGTTTCATTGGAAGCCTGTTTGTGAATGTCCTTTATGCGGCCAGGAAGCAGATGGTAGATGTGTGGGTAACGGTTTTTCAAATTCCGGTCAATCTCGCTTTGAATTTTGCGCTGATTCCACGGTATGGAGCAAGCGGTGCGGCGATGGCGGCAGTTCTCTCGGCGCTTTTTGCCGTGATCGTGATGACGGTTTATCTTTTGAGGCATTCCATGATTTCCGGTATCCGGTTGAGCAAGGTGACGGCCGCGCTTTTCAGGATCAACGCCCTTTACTTTGTTTTTCTTTGCCTTGTGCGGTATGGCGCTGGAGAAAATCTCGCAATCATGCTTCTGTCAGGCGTGGCAGGGTATTCGGCCCTGATGTTCTTATTCAAGGTCGTGACGGTCCAGGACTTAAAAGAACTGGCCGCGCAAGTTCGCTTTGGAAAGCCGCTCGCGTGAAAAAAACGCTTTTTCATATCCTTTACCGTTTACGGGTTTATCCGGCGTTCCCCTCTGCGCCCTTAGGCTCCGCGGTCATTCTTACGTACCACGGCTTTACCGATAAAAATACCCGGAACGGCATTGAAAACCATCAAGGCAAGCATGTCTTGATTGAAAAGTTTGAAAAGCAAATTCAATTCCTGAAAAAAAATTATCATCTTCTTTCTTTGCAGGAATGGGTCCGGAGCTGCCGGGAAAGTAAAAAGATGCCGAAACGTTCCGTTATCCTTACCCTGGATGACGGCTACCGGTCGAATTATACGCTTGCCTTTCCCGTGCTGAAAAAATACGATGTCCCGGCCACGGTTTTTGTTTCAACGGCTTTCGTGGAAGAGCGCGTCCCTCTTTGGCCGGACCGTTTGGAATATGCATTGAACAAGGGGCCGGCGCGAAGCGGTAATCCTTTTGAATTTGAAACCGGTTTTCGCTTACAACTGAAACAAATGCCTCCAGGCCAAAGGCTGCGAGCCGTGGAGGAAATAGAAAATCAATCAGGCAGGCGGCTGGATTTTCGAGAGGAAACGCCGGCTATTTATCAGCCCCTTCAATGGTCCGAAGTCCTCGAAATGCTTAAAAGCGGGCTTGTCACGATCGGCAGCCATACCCATACCCATCCCATTCTGACCCGGTGCAGCCCTGAGGACATGAAAACGGAGCTTCAGTTTTCGAAAAATATCATTGAAAAACAAACGGGAGAACCCTGCCGTCTTTTTTGTTATCCCAACGGCGGACCCGGGGATTTTAATGCCGCGACGAAAAGCCTTCTTCAAGCGACGGGTTATGAATGCGGTCTTACCACGGCGGAAGGATTCAATACGCCGCGAACTGATTTTTATGAATTAAAAAGAATGGGTGTCCGGAACCAAACAGATGATGCGGAATTTGCAATGACGGTTTGTGGCTTTAAGCATGCCATGAGCGAAATCCGGGGTTTTTTTGGACGGACTTTATGAGCCGCCGTCTGCGCATTGGGATTGACGCCTCCCAGGCAAGCATTGAAATGGGAAGGGGGTTGCGGCGTTATCTGCTTCATCTTTTGAAGACATTGCCCTTGAGTTCCGCGCCTCACCGGTATTTTTTCATTACTTCGGAAAGCGCGATTGCCAAGTCTTTCGTGCCATCGGACTCACAATTTAAATGCGTCCACCCCCGGCGGTATTTTGCTTTGAGGCGCTGGCCCTGGCTGGCGGCGGCGAAATTTTTTGCGCCTCGCACCGACCTGATGCATTTTATCAATACCCTGTGGGACGGTTACCGGGGAAAATGCGTCGTCACGCTTGGAGATCTCGCGCCCTATCATTTTCCGGACAATCTGTTCGTTAATAAAGAAGAAGAAAACATCTATCACCGGCAACTTAAAATCATCGTTGATCGAGCGACC
>CAYGIT010000035.1:0-18142 GCA_964349955.1 uncultured bacterium | reverse complement strand
ATTGCCACGCATAGCGAATACTCGAGGCAGGACCTGATTGCCCATCTTAAAATTTCGCCCGCGCGCGTGCGGACCGTTTATCCCATTGTGGATCCTGTTTTTCTCGATGCGCGCCCAGAGCCTCGCAAGCCCGAAGAGCCTTATTTCCTGTATGTGGGCGGGATTGATTTCCGCAAAAACATTCCGCTTCTTCTGGATGCGTTTTCGCTTTATCGCGAGCGGGGAGGCCGTTCAAAGCTTATCCTCGTGGGCCGCCGCGAAAATGAAAAAAGACCGAAGCATTACCCGCCGCTTCAGCCGCTTTTGGATGCCATGAAAGAAAAAAAACACGTGCGCTGGCTGACCCGCATCTCCGACGAAGAGCTTGTTTCCCTTTATGCCGCCTCGAATGCATTCGTTTTTCCGTCCTTCTTCGAAGGGTTTGGCTCTCCGCTCGTCGAAGCCATGGCTTGCGGAACGCCCGTCATCACGGTCCGGAAGACTTGCATTCCTGAAGTCATGGGAGAGGCGGCGTATTATGTGGAAACGGCGCCCGAGTCCCTGGCCGATGCCATGGCGGATATCGAATCGAATGCGGCCTTGCGCCGGCAGCTCGTTGAATCAGGAAAAGAACGCCTGAAACTTTATCAACCCGAAAGATTTGCCGAGGAAATGGTTTCTGTCTATGAAGACGCCGCACGCCTTTAAGGTCCCGTTTGTCGATTTAAAAGCTCAATATCGCAGCCTTAAACCTGAAATCGACCGCGCGATCAAGACGGTCATTTCAGAGACCGCTTTTATCTCGGGCAAATACGCAGCGCGGTTTGAGTCGGAATTTGCCAAGGCCTATGGCGTGAAGCATTGCGTGAGCTGCGCCAACGGCACCGATGCTATTTACATCACGCTCAAATGCCTGGGTATTGGCGCGGAGGATGAAGTCATTACGACGGCCCTTAGCTGGATTTCGACGGCGGAAACCATTGTGCAGGCAGGCGCGAAACCCGTGTTCGTGGATATCGAAAAGGATTATTTCAATATCAATCCGGATTTGATCGAGGCGAAAATCACGCCGCGCACCCGCGCGGTCATGCCGGTGCATTTGTACGGCCAGCCCGCGGCCATGGACAAAATCAAAAAAATTTGCGACCGGCACAAACTTTATCTGATCGAAGACTGCGCTCAGGCGCATTTCGCCGAGCAGGGCGGGCGCAAAGCGGGGACTTTCGGTATTGCCGCCACTTTCAGCTTTTATCCGGGCAAGAATCTCGGTGCTTACGGCGACGCGGGTGCAATCCTCACGAATGATGAGGCCTTGGCCCGCCGCATGAGGATGTACGCCAATCACGGGGCTCTTGTGAAACATCAGCATGACATGCCGGGAATCAACAGCCGGATGGACGGGATCCAGGCTGCCGTGCTTCTCGCGAAATTGCCCCATATCCAAAAGTGGAACCGGCAGCGGGCCCGAAATGCGGGGTTTTATGAACAGGCTTTAAAAAATATTCCGCAGATAAAAACTCCCAAAGCCCCTCCGGATTCGACTTCTATTTTTCACCTTTACGTGATCAGGACCCCTCAACGGGAACAGGTGCAGGAGATTTTAAAAAATGAAGGGATCGAAACGGCAATCCATTATCCCGTCGCGCTTCCCTTCATGAAAGCCTTTGCCGATTTACGTGCGAAACCGGAAGATTATCCCGTTGCCGCCCGTTATCAGCATGAAATTCTTTCACTCCCGATGTATCCGGAACTTTCAAAAGCGGCCATTCAACGAATCGCGCGTGTGCTGGAGAAAGCGTTCTGATTTACTGATTTGCTCTCTCCTGAATTTCAGGACTCTTGAGAGGGAATTTACTTTCATAGAGCATCCGGGAAAGCGCCGGAGAACCGCTGTAATTATTTCCCCAGGGCACCCAAACTGAAAAAGAGTGCAACCTTCCGCCTTGGGTCCATTTCCGGGTCATATGGGTAAAAGCCCAGAGATTGTAAGAATAAAAATAAACACAACTCAACAGAATAGCCGCTGTGGACAGGAGCCGCAACGGAAGACGGCGTATTTTCCGGATTCTTGCAAAAGTCGATTCAACAAAGGCGCCCGCAAAAAATGCAAGAGCCGCCGAAGGGGCATAAAGGTAGCGGGGTTTATAATCCGTCCAGGAATCGGTCGTGGTTGGGAGCAGCATGAAAGGAAACGAAATGACGGCGAACCACCAGAGACTGAAGATGAGGATCGAGCGGTTTCGGGGATTTTTCCAGAAATCAGGATTCAAAAGGCCGGCAACAAACGGCAAAAAGCAAACCGCCGCAACAAGAAGCCGGAAGGCAAGAGTCGGCGGAAAATTCGTAAACCATTCAAGGGCTTCACGGCGGGGAATGAGGATCGCGGAGACTCCCCAGGCAATCCCGAGAATTTTTTCTTTCCATGCCGGGCTGGCGACAAGGTTGTCGTGAACGCCGTAGGAATAGAGCGCTTTCTGGCTAATGACGCATAAAAGCATGAGAAGAAAAAACGGAAAGTAGACACTCATTTCTTTTTTGGAAAAAAAAGCCGGAATTTTTTGACGACGGACGAACAGGTCATATCCGATCAGGAGAACGGGGAGCATAATGGCCTCTTCAATACAATTCATGGCCAAAAACCATGCGCCGAGCGATAAAAAAAGGAATTTTTTTACGGCGGTCTTTCTGAAGGTGTCAAAAAGAAGAAAGGAAGCCAGTAGGAAAAATAGCATCATAGCCCGGCACATCTCGCCGATCCAGCCAACAATCGGAAAATGATAACTCAAGACTAAAAAAAAGAAAGCCGAAATCCAGGCCCCGAAAGACCCCACCCCCAGCCGGCGCGAGGCCGCCGCAATCAAGCAAGCCGTTAAGCCGTGAAAGAGAAGGTTGCAAAAATAATAAACGAAAGGAATAAGCCCAAAAACCTGATAAAGAATCCCCAGGAAAATGTACCAGAGAATATGATTCCGGCCCGCCAGATCAGGCTCGAGGACGGAGGAGGGAAATTCAAAGAGCAAGGCCCCTTTTTGAATCATCTCGATATCATCGCCCAAAAACGGGAGGGAACGGAGGGTGTGAAGGGTGAGCCCGAAATAAATGAAAGCAAAAGCAATCCAAACGGCCGTTTTGAGGTGCTTGCCCAAAAGCATTCCGGAAGATTATCCCAAAAGCTGGAGAGGCGCAACCTTTTTTGCGGCATTCACAAAAGAATTCCTTGAGCCTTTAATTCACAAGCGTTACTATATCTCCCTCATGAACCCAATCAATAAAATTCGATATATGAAGGCCCGGCTCAAACAGGAAAAATCTACCCAATCGGATCATCCCATCCGAAGAATTTTTGAGTATGATAAAAACCTTCTTCCTAATAAATATATCGCCTCACTCGAATCCGAGAGCCATGATCTTGAAACAGCGCTTCAAAAGACAGGGTTGACGGTCGGCTATCCGGCCTGGAATCTTCTTTATTACTCTCTCCTGTCGCATCTGAACGTTTGCAATCGCCGGACCCTGATTGTCGAAACCGGAACCAATTGGGGATTTTCCACAATCATTTTAGCGCAAGCGCTCAAAGACTCGGGGTTGGAAGGCTTGGTCTGGACGGTCGACATTGATCAACGCGTGATTGAGACGGCGAAGGATAATTTAAAGAAAGCCGGCCTCCTGGAAAAAGTCGTTTTCAACTGCGGGGACAGCTTGACAGAACTCAAAAAATTAGTAAAAAAAGAAAAATTTATCGACTTTGCTTTTTTGGATGGAAATCATGACACCCCCTATGTCGTGGAAGATTTTTCGATCGTTTATTCCAGAGTCGTTGCGGCCCAGGGGAAAATTTATCTTGATAATACCCAGACCCCCTCTGTTTCCAAAGGGATCAAATCCCTTAAAAAATCTTATGGCGGAAATTGGATAGAATTCAAAAACTGCTCCTGGAAAACAAACGGCCAGATCATTTGGCAGGCTTAATTAAGAGCGCCTAACAAAGGCGCTCCGGAAAATAGATGAACCTTTGGCCTGATATTAAAATAGGGATAGGTGAGAATCCGAGTATTGATCCGGATGTCATTCTGGGTTACCCTTCCGAACGGATGAAACAGCCGGGTTCTGTCAGGATCGGCAATCATGCGCGCATGCGAAGCGGTACGGTGATTTATCAGGCGACGGAAATCGGGCATGATTTCCAGACCGGCCATCACGTCGTGATCCGGGAAGAAAATCAGATCGAGGATAAAGTCTCCATTTGGTCCCAAAGTGTCGTTGATTACGGGTGCAAAATAGGTTTCCGTGTCCGGATCCATACGCAAGTTTATATCTGCCAGTTGACGGTAATTGAAGACGATGTCTTTATCGCTCCCGGCGCGGTTTTTGGCAATGACAAGTATCCGGTCAGCCATCACCTGGAGGGCCCGCGTGTTTGCCGGGGAGCCCGCATTGGTGTGAATGCAACGATTCTGCCTGGCATTGTCATTGGTCCGGAAGCGCTTGTCGGCGGAGGAAGCGTTGTGACACGTGATGTTCCCGCGAACACCGTGGTTGCAGGCAATCCGGCCCGCGTGATTTGCACGACTCAGGAATTAAGCCATAAAATGGCAGTCCGTTATTCGGTTCCCCGGGAGAAATAATGAATACTTTGAGCGGCTGGCTTCTGATTATTCTTTCTGCGCTTTTTGATTCCTATGCCGCCTTCATTGTCAAAATGAAATTCAATGAATTGGGTCCCATTCCTTTTCATTCCCTTCCGGTTTTTGTTGAGTACCTCATTAAATTCATCAAGAATCCTTTGCTGGTCACTGCCCTGATTACTTTTTTAGCCGCCCCCGGACTCTGGTTTTTGGCGCTCAATCGAGTTAATCTTTCGGTCGGCTATCCCACGCTTGTGGCGTTTCATCTTTTCTTCGTGCTCGTTTTTGGCGTCGGTTTTCTCGGAGAGTCCCTGACATTCCACCGCATCGCTGGAATTGCCTTGATCAGCCTGGGCCTCTTTTTCTTGAATACATGATCCTTCGGGCATAAGCGATGATTCTCTGGGTTTTGACCCTCCTCGGTTTTCTCCTGCGTTCCTGGAAATTGGAGTACGGCCTGCCGCAATTTTGGTTTATCGATGAAGGCCGGTATATTTATGACGCGCTGAATATGGCAAAAGGAGGCCTTAACCCGCATGCGCTTCAACCCACGCTTTTTCTTTATCTCGCGCTTTCGGCCGACGTTGTCTATATTTTGGGAAGATTTCTTACCGGCTCCTTTCAGTCCATCTCCGATGGCTGGAAGCTTTATAAAAGCGATCCTACGGTTTACTATGTCATTGGCCGGGGCATCAGCGCGCTTCTGGGCACCCTGACCCTTCCTGTTCTTTATTCCGGCGTGAAACAACTTTTCGGCCGGAGAACCGCGATCATTTCGGCCTTTTTTTTAACGTTTGCCTACCTGCATGTCCAATATTCCCAGATCGCTTATATGGATGCCACGCTTACCTTTTTTATGACGCTTTCATTTTGTTTTGCCGCGGCAGGGGTCCGCAAAGCAAAAAACATTTATTTTGGCCTGGCAGGCTTGGCCGGGGGATTGGCTTTTGCCACCAAATACTACGGCATTGCGGCGCTTCTTTTCGGGCCTGCCGCCTCTTTTTTTGCGCAAGAAGGAAGACCCAAGCCCGCAGAATTTTTGCGTAAAAATTTTATTTTCTTTTCAGGTTTTTTTCTCGGTTTCACAATAGGAAATCCCTACTGGCTTCTGGCTTTCAACGAATTCAAGGGGTATTTGCTTGTCATCCTCCGGGATTATAAAAAAGGGGGAACGGGGCAGTTGGGCTATGAAGGAAAATGGAACTGGATTTATTATCTTAAAGAACCGCTTCGTTATGGGCTAAGACTCCCGCTTCAGCTTGCCGGGCTGTTGGGCATGGCGCAAATGATCGGAACGCCGGATCGCAAGAAACTTTTTTTTCTCTCCTTTCCGCTGGCCTATTTTGCATTCATCGGGATATCGGATATCCGTACCGCGCGTTATGCAATGCCCTTAATTCCTTTTTTTTGTGCCGCCGCCGGTTTTGCGGTGGTCACCCTGACGGATATTGTTTTTGCAAAACTGCATTTTCATGAACGATGGAAAAAGGCGGCCCAAGGGAGCCTTGCCCTGCTGCTGATTATCCCAAGCCTGGTGAATGTCCTCCGATACAATACCCTTAAGGGATTTCCCGATACGCGGCAGCAGGCAAAAGAATGGATACAAAAAAACCTTCCCCCCGATCCGCTCATCCTGCAGACATTTTTTGCTTTTGCTCCGACGGCGGCGCCGAATACCTCCGCGAAGTATCTGGATATCACTGTTTTTGATACACGCCTCCATCATCGATCCTCCCTTAAAACTCTTTCAGAATATCGCGCCGAAGGATGGAAATATCTGGTGTTGGATGACTGGCATACGGGAATTATTATGACCGGTGCAAAAACCAATCCCTATTATGCCCAAACAGGAGAACGCTACGAAAGTTTTCTCCAGGCTGTTCAAAAAGGGGATATTACGCCCCTGGCCGTTTTTTCGCCCTATGCAAATCCAGACACCCTCCTCAATGTCGAAAATGTAGAATACACGAGTGAGGGTTTATGGAGCATAAAACGCCTGGGCCCCCAGGTGGCAATTTACCGGTTTTAGGAGAAAATGAATAAGACAAAAGAGGCCTTTCTGGTATAATACCCCCCTCCTATGGGAAACCCTTGGTATAGAAGGAGATGACAGTGATGAATCCAGTGCGTATTGGGATGGGGCAACTGCTCGTGGAGGGGGGGGAGCCTGCCCGCAATCTGGACCGCGCAGTGAAGATGATTCAGGAGGCTGCCCAAAAAAAATGCCAGATCGTGCTTCTGCCCGAGACGCTGGATTTGGGATGGACGCATCCCAGCGCGCTCACCGAAGCGCAGCCCATTCCCGGCCTTTGGTCCAATCGCTTGTGCGAGGCCGCAAAAGCGGAGGGGATTTGGGTCTGCGGCGGCCTTACGGAAAAAGCCGGTGATAAAATCTACAACGCCGCCATTTTGATCAATGCCCAAGGCGAAATTGCGGTGAAATACCATAAGATCAATGAGCTTCCCGTGGGACATCCTTTTTATGCCCTGGGCCAGACCCTCAATGTGGTGGATACCCCCTTTGGAAAAATCGGAGTCAATATTTGCGCCGATAATTATATGGATGGACTTCCCATCGGCCATGCGATGGCCCGGATGGGCGCTCAGCTCATTCTTTCTCCTTCATCGTGGACGGTGGACTACTCCATGGATGAAACCCGGGACCCTTATAAGGAAAAATGGGTGAAGCCGTACAGCATTTTGGCCCAGCTTTATGACATGGTGATTGTCGGCACAACGAGTGTCGGCTATATCGTGGGCGGGCCTTATGAAGGTAAAAAAATGGTGGGTTGTTCGCTCGCGGTGGACAAAAAAGGGATTGTGGCGCGCGGCCAATTCAATGAATTTGCCGGTGAGCTTATCCTCGCCGATATCCGGGTGCCGGAACGCAGGGAAAAAGGGACTGAAATCGGAGAAATGCTCAAGAATAAGGGGTTTGATTTCGCATTATGCCGCTAAAAGCTGCTGTTTTGGGCCTGGGCTACTGGGGCCCCAATCTGGTCCGTAATCTTTCTTCCTTGATGAATGTCCGGATTGCCGCGCTCTGTGATTTGGATCTCAAGCGGGCCGAAAATTTCCGCGCCAAGTTCGCGCCTCAAGCGCAAACCACAAACGATTACCGCTCTATTCTCGCAGACCCCGCGATCGATGCCGTTTTTATCGCCACGCCGATCCGCACTCACTTTGAAATTGCCTCTGAATTTTTGAAGGCCGGAAAGCATGTCTTTATTGAAAAACCGCTGGCCCAGACCGGCGCCGAATGCCTGGAGCTGATTGCCCTTGCCGATAAAATGCGCCGTATTTTGATGGTGGGGCATGTGTTTGAATACAATGTGGCCGTGCAGAGGATCAAAGAGTTTCTCGATCAAGGGGAATTGGGAAAACTTTTTTACATTTATTCCCAGCGGGTTAATCTTGGCCGCATTCAAAATGATGTGAATGCGCTCTGGAGCTTTGCGCCCCATGATATTTCAATCTTGAATTACTGGCTGGGCCAGGATCCGGTGCGGGTCTGCGCGCGGGGATTTTCTTATTTGAACAATGGGGTTGAAGATGTTGTGTTTGTGACTCTCGAATACCCGGGCGGGATCGGCGCGCATCTGCATTTAGGATGGCTGGATCCCCGGAAAGTCCGCCTGATGACGCTTGTGGGCAGCAAAAAAATGCTGGTTTATGACGATGTGAGCACGGATGCGAAATTACAGCTTTATGACAAGGGAATCATTCATCTGGACCGTTTTCTGGATTCGCCGGAAACATTTGCCGAGTTTCAATTTCAAATCCGCAGCGGGGATTTGGTCATTCCCTCCCTTCAATTTTCCGAACCGATTCATGCGGAGTGCCAGCATTTTATCGAATGCATTGAAAACGGTCAAAGGCCCGTCACCGACGGTTGGAGCGGGTATCGCGTGGTCAGGGTTTTGGAGGCGGCGGCACAGTCTTTGCGCCAGGGCGGTGTCTCGGTGGAAATTGCGCCCCTGGAACCAAAACCGGGGCCTCCCGTGCCTGCGGAGCTGAAGCTATGAATCTTTCCGGCGCCCGGGTGCTTGTCACAGGCGGAGCAGGACTTGTGGGCTCCCACATTGTCGACGAGTTGATTAAAGAAGGAGCTTCCGTAGTTGTCTACGACAGTTTTATCCGCGGCAAAATGGAGCATTTGGAATGGGCGAAAAGTCACGGGGAAGTAAAAGTCATTCAGGCTGATTTGCGTGATCAAGCGGCCTTAAAGCAAGCCGTTGAAGGAATCGATTATGTTTTTCACCAGGCGGCTGCCTGGCTCCGGCTTTGCCAGGAGGATCCCCGTCTTAGCCTGGAGGTGAATATTGCCGGGACTTTTAATCTTCTCGAGGCCTGTGTGAAGGCCGGAGTCAAAAAAATCGTTGCGGCTTCGTCCTCATCAGTTTACGGGGAAGGCCTTTATCTTCCGACGGATGAAAAACATCCTTTTAATAACGATCTTTTTTACGGGGCTTCTAAAGTTGCCAATGAACAGTTTTACCGGGCTTTTTACAAAAAATACGGGTTGCCTTTTGTGGCCTTGAGGTATTTGAACGTTTATGGCCCCCGTCAGCCTTATGAAGCCGCTTATATGGATGTCATTATGCATTTTTTAAACCGTATTGATGCGGGGGAGTCTCCGGTCGTGCGGGGCGATGGTTCCGCCACGGTGGATCTGGTGTTTGCCGGGGATGTCGCGCGCGCGAATCTTCTTGCTCTTAAAAGTGATGTGACGGATGACTTTTTTAATGTGGCCAGCGGCGTCGAAACCTCCTTGAAAGAACTGGCCTCTCTTTTAATCCGTCTCCGCGGCAAAGAAGATCAACTGGAACCCCTTTTTGAACCCATGGATACCGGGCTCGTGAGCCGGCGCTGGGGAAGTGCGGACAAAGCCCGCCAACTTCTGGGGTTTGCGGCCTCCACCTCGGTTGAGGAAGGAATGCGCCGCGTCATCGAATGGCGTGAGAAAACAAAATTGCAAAGCCCCGCCGCGGGCCGCCGCTAGCCCCCCATGTGCGGGATTGCAGGTTTATTTGATCGTGGGGGAAATCCCGTTGACCGCAAGCCGGTCGAGGCCATGTGCCGGCTGATCCGTCATCGCGGGCCCGACGATCTGGGCATTTGGAATTCCGGCCCCGCAGGCCTTGGACATGCCCGTCTAAGCATTATCGATTTATCTTCCCGCGGACGCAACCCCATGCCCAATGAAGAGGAATCCCTCTGGCTTACCGCGAATGGCGAAATTTATAATTACCGTGATTTCCGGGAAGATCTCTTAAGCCGGGGCCACCGGTTCCGGAGTGAAACGGACACGGAAGTCCTTTTGCATTTATACGAAGACAGGGGCGAAGACTTCGTCCGGGATTTGAACGGGATGTTTGCCTTTGCGATTTGGGATGCGCGCCGCAAATGTCTTTTTCTGGCCCGGGACCGTTTTGGCGTCAAACCGCTTTATTATACCCTTTTGCCGGGCAATCAATTCGCCTTTGCTTCGGAGATCAAGGCCTTTCTGGGCTTACCGCAATTCCGCCCGGAAGCGGATCCTCTTGCGCTCGCCGAGCATTTTGCTTTCCAGAATACTTTGCATGACCGTACTTTTTTTAAAGGGGTCCGGTTGCTGCCCGCCGGCCATTTTCTTCGTGTTGACCGGGACCGGATCGAAGAAAAGCAGTATTGGGACCTTGAATTGGAGCCGGAAACCGGGCGAAGTCTTGAGGATTGGGCTCAAGGGTTGCGTGAGCGCTTTGAGACTTCGGTCAAGGCCCAATTGATGAGTGATGTCCCCGTCGGAAGTTTTTTAAGCGGAGGAATGGACACCGGCTCTATTTCTGCGGTTGCCGCAAGGCATATTTCCCCGCTGCATACGTTTACCTGTGGTTTTGAAATTCCCAAAAATGCTTCCGACCGGGAAGTTTTTTTTGATGAAACGAAGGAATCTTCCGAATTGGCCGGCAGGTTTGGAACTTTGCATCATCCTTTACGTTTGGGCCCGGAGGCCCTGCCGCAAAATTTGGTGCAGGTCATGTGGCATCTGGATGAACCCCGTGTGGGCATCAGCTATCAGGTTTATTGTACAGCCCGGATGACAAGGCAGTTTGTCAAAGTGGTGCTTTCAGGAGTCGGAGGGGATGAGCTTTTCGGAGGCTATCCCTGGCGCTATGAACGTATGAGCGCCCTTCCTCCTGAAAATTTCGAAGAGAATTATTACCGTATTTGGAACCGCCTCCTTGACGATGATCAAAGGTCCGTGCTTTTTTCACCTGCATTGAAAGGGGCCGTTCAGGATTTTTCTCCTTATGAAAGTTTCCGGAAAGTGCTTGAACCCGTCCGAAAGAATGAAGCCATGGACAAGGCCCTTTATTTTGATTTCAAAACATTTTTAAACGGGCTTCTCATTGTGGATGATAAATTAAGCATGGCGCATGGGTTGGAAACCCGGGTGCCCTTTTTAGACAATGATTTAGTCGATTATGCGCGCCGGATTCCTTCGGAATTTAAATTCCGGCCCGGCAAAAGCAAAGAAGTTTTACGGGAAGCCATGCGCGGTCTTTTGCCGGAAGAAACTCTCCGCCGCCGCAAGCAGGGATTTACGCCGCCGGACCGGACTTGGTACAGCGGCCCTCTCAAACATACTGTGGAAGAAAGCATCCTTGGGCCCCGTGCCCTTGATCGCGGATATTTCGAGCCCGCAAGCCTTAAACAAATTCTGGAAGACCATTTTTTGGGACGTCAGGACCATCGTTTTTTAATCTGGTCGCTGATGGGATTTGAAACCTGGAACCGGCTTTTTATCGATCGGGAAGCCCTGCCTGAAGCCGGAGGGTCGTTTTTTGCGCAGCCCGCGGATGCATGGTGTTCATGAGGCGCAAAAAAATTCCGGATTTTGGAGCGGAAAAATGGAAAACAGCCCTTGCCGGGCATGAACCGGTTTGGCGATTGCATGAATCCCTGCGTCTTGAGATCAAAAAAAGGTGGAAACGGTCGGTCCCTTTTGCGGATGAACTTTTTGACCGCCGGGAAAAGGCAAAATTTTTAGGATTTGGGAAAGGGCCAGTATTTATGATTCAAGCCTGGTCCTCGGGAATGTCCAAGTGGGCAAAGAAACCTGGATCGGCCCTTTTACGGTCCTGGACGGCCGGGGAGGACTGAAAATCGGCAGTTTCTGCAGTATCTCCACCGGAGTCCATTTGTATTCGCATGATACCGTGCAATGGGCTTTGACGGGCGGGCGGGCCAAAGAGCGCCGGGCACCGACGAAAATCGGGGATTGCTGTTACCTGGGAGCAATGACGATTGTCAACCGGGGAGTGACCATTGGAGACCATTGCGTGATCGGCGCAAACAGTTTTGTCAAAAAGAACATCCCTCCTTTTTCTATTGCCGCGGGCAATCCGGCCAGAATTCTGGGACGGGTGAAAATGATCAAAAATAAGGCGCAATTTATTTATGAGCGAAACAAGAGAAAATAGCGGCGAATCCCGGCGGAAACAGAAAATTTCCGTGGTCCTGCCGGTCTTGAATGAAGAGATGAATCTTCATCCATTCTATGCCCGGCTCTCAACTACGGTGAATCTGCTTCCTGAATATCAATGGGAATTTATTTTTGTTGATGATGGCTCGACCGATCAAAGTTACGCTCAGATTCTGGAATTGCACAAGAAAGATGACCGGGTCAAAGGCATCAAACTCTCACGGAATTTTGGCAGTCATTCGGCGCTTGCCGCAGGATTGACCCAGGCCACCGGCGATGCGGCGGTCATTATGTCGGTGGATTTGCAGGACCCGCCGGATGCGATCCGGGATTTTACTGCCGAATGGCGCAAAGGCGCTCACGTTGTGTGGGGGATGCGCCGCTCACGGGGTGATCCATGGGCCAAATCCTTTTTCGCCAATCTCTTTTATAATTTCTGCCGCAAAGCGGTATTGCCCAATTATCCGAAAGGCGGCATGGATTGCGGTCTTTTGGACCGCCGTATTATCGATATCTTTTTGAATATTCCGGAAAAGCATGGGTTTTTGTTCGCCACCATCCTTTGGATGGGATTCAAACAGGTTTATGTGCCCTATGACCGCGGAAAACGTACCGCAGGCGTCTCCAATTGGTCATTTGCCAAACGCTTAAAATCAGCGCTGGACCTGATTATTTCCTTTTCCTATTTTCCCATCCGTTTTATGATCCATTCAGGAATCATCGTCTCAAGCCTTAGTATTTTGTCTGCCATTGTCCTCCTGATCGGGAGTTTTGTATTCCATATTCAGTATTCGGGATGGTCCTTTGTCCTGTCGGCTGTTTTCTTCTTTGGCGGGATCCAGTGGGTGATGATGGGAATTCTTGGGGAATATATTTGGCGGGGCGCGGACCAGGCCAAAGGCCGCCCGCGTTTTATAGCCATGGATGAAATTGGTTTTGAGACAACAGGGATAAAAGGAAGGACCTGATTTCACTTATGCCGCTCAAGGATCGCGTCTGCCGGCGTTGTATTATGGATACGACGGTGCCGGGCATCACCTTTGATGAAAAAGGGGAATGCAATTTCTGCAAGCTGCATGACAAGCTCGACCGCATGTTTCCCCTGAATGCCGAAGGGGAGGCGCGCTTTCAAAAAATAATCGAGGGAGTGCGCCGGAAGGGCCGCGGAAAAAAATTCGATTGTGTCATCGGCATCAGCGGCGGGCGGGACAGTATTTATACGCTTCATCATTGCGTCAAGGTGCTGGGGCTTCGTCCGCTGGCCGTTCATTTCAATGACGGTTTCGGAAATCCGGTCGCCGGCGAAAACATGTTGAGGGCCGTCAAAGCCCTTCGCGTGGATCTTCGAACCATCACGTCGGATTGGCGCGAGTCCAAGGATTTGCGGTTGATCTTTTTAAAAGCCTCGACTCCGGACATGGCCCAAGGCACCGACCTTGGAATTGCCACAGCGCTTTACGGCGTTGCGACCACCGAAAATATCAAGACCGTTATTATCGGCCAGTCTTTCCGCACCGAGGGGATTGCGCCTCTTTCCTGGAGCTATTTGGACGGAAAATATTTAAAGAGCGTTCACAAACAATTCGGCCAGGTCCCGCTTCGGCCCTGGAAACCGACGGACCCGGGATTTAATCTCGATGTCTTCCAGCTTTTTTATTACTCCGTATGGCAAAGGATTTCCGTGATTCCTTTGCTTTATTACATTCCCTATGTAAGAAAAGAAGTGGAACCCATTATTCAACAGAATTACGGATGGGTCTATCCCGGAGCCCATTACTTTGACGATCTTTATCAAAGCATCCTTAGCTATGTGTTTCGTGTCAAATTCAATATCGACCGCCGGCTCTTTAATTATTCGGCCCTTATCCGTTCCGGGCAGATGGACCGTTCGTACGCGGTGGGAAAGTTGAATGAAATTTATGGTTTGGAAAACCAGGAGATTATCAACCTTTCGCTGAAGCGCCTTGGGGTCAGCAGAGCCCAATTTGACGAGTGGGTGGCGCTTCCTCCCAAAACGTTCCGGGATTATCCCAATCACTATGAGATTATTCGCAAGTTCGGGTGGCTGATCAAGATTTTGTCGGAGATTCGCTTGCTGCCGCCGACGGCTTATGACAAATATTTCAACTGCGGCAGCTAGGCTAGAAAATGTTGATTCTCGGGATCAGTGAAATCGATAATGATGCCGGCGCGGTGCTCCTTCGCGACGGGGAAGTGGTGTGCGCGGCCAATGAGGAACGGTTCTCGCGCGTCAAGCAGCACGCGGGTTTTCCGCATGAGGCCGTCGCGTGGATCCTGCACTATGCCGGTGTTTCCCTGAAGGACCTCGACGCCATTGCCGTCACGAAAGCCGACCCCGGCATCAATCCGGAGGTTTTTTACCGTGTGCGTGACCTGCTTTTGAAATACGATTATTTTTCGAAAGACGACCCCGCCTCTTTTTTAACCAAATGCCTTAATTTTGTGATTCAAAAATTTCGCAATGCCCGGCGTTCGATTTCGATTGCCCGGAAAATGAGCCGCGAAATCCGCGAGTGGGCCGCCCAAAACGGGGTTGAAAAAAAACTGGTCCGGATTCCGCATCATTACGCGCATGCGGCTTGCGCTTACTGGGCAAGCGGATATGAACGCGCGCTTGCGGTCACTATCGACGGCCAGGGTGAAGGCGTCACGTCGCAAATTTATCTCGTGGAATCGGGCGAATTCAAATTATTGAAAGAAACGCATGTCCCGGATTCTCTGGGTGTATTTTATGCCGCGGTGACGAAAGCCTTGGGGTTTATTCCTGCGCGCCACGAAGGAAAAGTCACGGGCTTGGCCGCTTATGCGACTCCGGATCCGAACCTTCTCTCCGAAGTGCGCAAGCTGGCCTTTTCCATCCCCGGTTCTTTTCGCGCGCCTTCTATTTATGGGAGCTATCCGAAAATCCTGCGCCTGGCAAAAAAATACGGGCGGGAGCAGATGGCTGCTTGTTTCCAGCAGGTGCTCGAAGAAGTCGCGGTGGACTACATTTCTTTCTATATCAAAGAACACAAGATCGAAAACGTGGCTTTTGCCGGCGGCGTGGCGGCCAATGTCAAACTCAACCAGCGTATTCACGCGATTCCCGGCGTGCGCAATCTTTTTATTTTTCCCCACATGGCCGACGGCGGCCTGGGTTACGGAGCCGCTCAAATCTTATACCGCGCCAGGAGCGGCAACAAAAAGGCTTTGCCCATCCACGATGTTTATTGGGGCCCCGAATATTCCGACAAGGAAATCGAAGCGGTCCTTAAAAAGTACCGCGTGGAATACCGGCAGCCCAAAAATTTTGAGGCCGAAGTGGCGAGGCTTTTGAGCGAGGACAAAGTGGTGGCGCATTTTCACGGACGCATGGAATTCGGGCCCCGCGCGCTCGGCAACCGCTCCATTCTTTACCCGGCCATCAATCCCAAAGTCAATGACTGGTTGAACCAGCAGTTGAAACGCAGCGAATTCATGCCCTTTGCGCCGGTGACGCTTGCCGAGAAAGCGGGGGAATGCTACCTCGATCTCCCGGGCGCCGAATTTGCCGCGCAATTCATGACGGTGACCATGGATTGTACGGAAGAAATGAAAAAAAAATCACCCGCCGTGGTGCATATTGACGGCACCGCGCGCCCGCAGCTCATCACCGAAGAGTTGAACCCGCGCTACTACCGGATTCTCCGCGAATATTATAATCGCACGGGCATTCCATCGCTGGTGAATACCAGCTTTAACATGCATGAAGAACCCATTGTTTGCTCGCCGGAGGATGCGGTGCGTTCGTTTTTGCAAGGCAATCTCGATTATCTGGCCATCGGCGGATTCGTGGTTCCCAGGGTTCCTTCCGCCCAAAAAAGCAAAGAAGAACCCGAGCCCGCCGTTTCCTGTTCAGGATGCTGATGAACTACGACTATGTGATTGCGGGCGCCGGCATTGTCGGCCTGACCGCGGCGTTTGAACTAAAAAAGCGCGAGCCCGGCGCGAGCATTCTTGTGCTTGAAAAAGAAGAGCGGCCCGGCCTTCACGCCAGCGGCCGGAACAGCGGCGTGCTTCATTCCGGAATTTATTATGCAACCGACACTTTGAAGGCGCGCATTTGTTCCGCAGGCGCAAAAAAAATGCGGGAATTCGCCTCCGGGCACGGCATTGCGTGCCAGCCCTGCGGCAAAGTCATTCTTGCTACCTGCGAAGAAGACCTGCCTGCCCTGGAACGCCTGATGAAAAATGCGGCAGAAAACCATATTCGTGCGGAAATCCTGGACGAGGCAAGTATCCGGAAAATCGAGCCGCATGCAGGGCCTTACAAAACCGGTATTTACTCTCCTGACACGGCGGTTATCGATAGCAAAGGCGTTATGCGAAAACTTTTCGAAATTTTGTCGGGGCAGGGAGTGGAGTTTGCCTTTAACCGCGAAATCAGCGCCATTGATCCCGTTCAAAAAGAAATCTCCGCATCGGGCGGTCATTTCAAATTCGGTTATTTCATCAATTGCGCCGGCGCTTATGCCGACAAGCTGGCGGCCTTTTTCGGGCTCGGAAAGAATTACGCGCTGCTTCCGTTCAAGGGGCTTTATTTCAAACTCCGGGAAGAAAAACAATTTCTCGTCAAATCCAATATTTATCCCGTGCCTGATCTCGCCATGCCGTTTCTCGGGATTCATCTCACCCGCGTGATTTCCGGCGAAGTGTACGTGGGCCCCACCGCGATTCCGGCATTGGGCCGTGAAAATTACGGGATTTTCGAAGGGATCCAGTGGCAGGAAAGTTTAGGGATCCTCGGAAGGCTCCTTCAAATGTACTGGGCCAATGAGCATTCCTTCCGGGGCCTTGTGCACCGGGAAGTCCTCCATTATTTAAAGCCCTGGTTTGTTGCGGCCGCCCGGCGTCTTGTGCCTGAACTGCAAGCCGATGATCTGGTCCCGTCTGATAAAGTCGGAATACGCCCCCAGCTGATCCGGCTGGCCGATAAAAAACTCGAAATGGATTTTGTGATCGAACAAACAGAGAATTCCCTGCATGTGCTGAACGCCATATCGCCCGCTTTTACCAGCGCCTTTGCTTTTGCCGGATTGATCGCCGACCGCAGCCAGGGAAAGATCCGGCCCTCCATGGGATTGAAATGAGAGAGCCTTCTTTCATTCGATTAGCCATCCGCTCCCTGCTATTGCCCCTGGCCGGCATAGGGGCAGAGGGACTGGAATATTGCCGCATGCGGGACAGGCTTTGGGCTCTTTATAAAAAAAATCGCCGTCTTTCCCATGCCGAGGTCTTTGGACATTCCATGCGCTTTTTGCGCTTCGAAGACTTCATGCGGCTTCTGGACGAAATCTTCGGCAGAAAAATTTACAGTTTCAAAACCGCTGACCATCGCCCGCTGATTTTCGATCTCGGCGCGAATATCGGGATGTCGATTTTATTTTTCAAACGTTTATTTCCCGAAGCCCGAATCATTGCATTCGAGCCCGACCCCCGCACATTCGAGGTGCTTCAGTCCAATGTGCAGGCCAATGGCTGGAAAAACGTGGAGCTCCACCCTTTGGCCCTTGCCGGAAGGGAAGGGGAAATCGATTTTTTTACGGACACCGGCAACCGCTCTTCGCTCGTGGCCAGCGTGTACGGCCATCGCGTCTCGGGGACCGTCAAGCAGAGGGTCAAGGCTGCGCCCCTTTCGAAATTTCTGGGCCAGCCTGCGGATTTCGTGAAAATCGACATCGAAGGCAGCGAAGCCGAAGTTTTTCAGGAGCTGGCTTCCAGCGGCTCCCTGGCCAAAATCAAGAGCCTCGCAGTCGAGTATCATCATCACCTTGTCCCGGAAGAAGACAAGCTGGCCTCTTTCCTGAAAATTTTCGAAGATCACGGATTCGGATACTCTATTTCGGCCCCTTTCCAACACCCCGATTCCGGCAAGCATTTCCAGGACATCCTCATTCACGCCTGGCAAAAATAACATAGCACTCGCTCGTTGCTCGAGTTCGCGCAGCATAATTTTCCGGACGGCTCGGTCATACCCGTGCCGGCAAGGAGGGAAGCTTCTCCTGCGGCACCGTTCGGAGCATAAATCTGA
>CAYGIT010000034.1:17990-20861 GCA_964349955.1 uncultured bacterium | reverse complement strand
GTTTTCGACTTTTTTTGTTTCGCGATATAAGCGTTCAAAAAAATGGCGCGCCGTGAAAAACCCGCCGCCATCCTGAAAGAGCTTTTTTCTTTTCCCCAACGGCTTCATGAGGAAACGGGTTGCAATGTCATCATGATCATTGATGAATTTGACGCCCTGTCCGCCTTGCCTGTTACCGACGCTTTTGCGGCCCTGGGCAGGCAGATCATGATTGAAAAAAATGTTCTTTATCTGGCCGCCAGCTCCCATCCGATCAAGGCTCGGGAAATTTTCCGCGAAAAACTCACCCTTCTTTTCGGCAATTTCGAAATCATGGAATTCGGCCGTCTCGGTTTTGAAGAGGCTGTTCATTTTTTTGAAGACCGGCTTTCGGGGAAGAAACTGTCGTTGCCCCAAAAAAGGTTTTTGATCCGCATGACCGATGGGCACCCCTTTTACCTGGAATTGCTGGCCGACAGGCTGGAATCTTTTTTTATTCATTCCCCGGCTTCTTTTGTTTCGCAAGAGCTTTTTTTGGAAATGTTTTTGCGCGAACTTCTGGACGCGAAGGGGAGAATCTCCTTTCTCTTCGAAATGAAACTTCAGAAATGCGCGGCCCTGGCCAAAGACGCCTCCGGTTGCTTGCGTTCGTTTTTTGCCTTGAGCCAGGGCAGGCGCAGGGTGCTTGCGATTGCGGCCTTTACCGGCCGGAAAGCCGAAGAAACCAAAAAAATCCTGCAAAGGCTTGTTCAGGAAGAATTGGTTTGCAAGCGCGGCGCTTTTTATCTGATCGAAGATCCTCTTCTGCGTTTCTGGCTTGCCGAAGTGTGTCAAAAAAGAAATCAAGTCTACCTGCCGGGAGCCGAGGGGCTGCGGGAGAGTTTGGCCCAGGCCCTGAAACGGGATTTTGATTCCACCGAAAGTGAGGAGAAACGGGACATCACGGCGCGGGTGGAGTCTCTCTTCAAGGAATTTAGAAATGACGTCCTGGAACTTGGCGAAAAGAAAATCAAATGCCCCCAATTTTCGGAAATTGCCTTTCGCCCCACCAATGGCCGTGTGTTCCCGGTTTTTGCCAAAAGTCCCAATGCCCGCTGGCTTTGCCAGATTGCCGATCAAACCGTGCATGAAGAAGATGTCTCGGCGTTTTTGGAGGATCTGAAACGGACACGGAAAAATGTTCAGCGGAAAGTCATGATCATTCTGCGGGGGATTGACCAGAATGCCCGGTTGATGGCCCAGCAGGCCAATATTCAATTATGGGGGCTCCGCAGTTTCAATGCGCTCCTTGAGCTTTACAATTTGCCGAAAGTGATCCTGCTTTCGGAAAGGGAGGAAAATGGACCGGCTCTGGGCGCCCTGGCGCAAAGCGTACATTCGGCCTAAGCGCAGGAAAAAGCCCGGATGCGTTTTTTGCCAACTTCTTTCCGAAAAGAAAGACGCGCGAAACTATATTCTTAAAAGGTCTGCCTTTAGCTTTGCCGTTCTCAATCTTTACCCGTATAATAACGGGCATGTTCTGATTTTGCCCAACCGTCACACGGCGTCACTGGCGGGGCTCACATCTGCCGAGCGTCTTGACTGGCTTGCTCTAAGTGATGAAGTGATGGGGTGCATTGAACGAAAAATCAAGCCCCACGGATTCAATGTGGGAATCAATCTTGGGAAAGCCGCCGGGGCCGGAATCCCCAGCCACTTGCATCTTCATATTGTTCCGCGTTGGCCGGGAGACATGAATTTTATGCCGGTGGTGGCCGGGCCTAAAGTAATTTCCGAATCTCTGGATTCTATTTATCAATTCCTTGCAGGGGCGCTAACATCAAAAAAGAAAAAATCAAAAGGAGCGCGAAACCGAAATTGATCCGGGAAAGGGAAGAAAGCCTTCTTGCCCCTTATGCGGCCCGCAGCTCGGAGAGCCGGGGCCGCCAATATCCCGAAAAAGAACAACCGCTACGCACCCCCTTTCAGCGCGATCGCGACCGCATCGTTTACTCCACCGCTTTTCGCCGTCTTCAGTACAAGACCCAGGTTTTCGTCAATCATGAAGGAGACCATTACCGCACGCGTTTGACTCATACCCTTGAAACTTCCCAAATTGCGCGTTCGATCGGACGCGGCCTTAGCCTGAATGAAGACCTGATTGAGGCCATTGCCCTCGCGCATGATTTGGGACACGGCCCTTTCGGCCATGCGGGGGAATGGGCGCTTGCGGCGCTCATGAAAAATTGCGGCGGTTTTGAGCATAATGTTCAAACCCTGCGTATTGTGGAAAAGCTGGAAGACAGTTATCCTGATTTTCCGGGTTTGAACCTGACCTTTGAAACGCGCGAAGGCCTTAAAAAGCATCCGGAGAATTTTTATAAAAAACGCGCCCTCCGGCCCTTGTTGCTTTTGGAAGCGGAGCTGGTAGACCTTGCCGACGAGATTGCCTATAATAGCCATGATCTTGATGATGGGCTCCGTTCGGAACTGGTGGGCGAAAAGCTTCTCGAAGAAGTCCAGCTTTGGGCGGATGCGGGCCGGTATATTCATAAAAAATACTCTTCGCTGGCGGTCCATCACAAGCGCCGTATGATCGTCCGGCTGATCATTCACCGGCTGGTCACCGATGTGATTGAAAATACCCAGGCCCGTATCAAAAAAATGGGGATTGGTTCTTTCGCGGACGTTCAAAAACTCAAGGTACCGGCAGTTTCTTTGAGCGAGCCGCTCAAGCGCCAGCTTGCGGAGCTGAAACGGTTCCTGCATAAGAACCTTTACCATCATTACCGGGTGGAGCGCATGACCGACAAAGGCCAGCGCTTCCTCAAAGCTCTTTTCCAGGTTTATCTCGAAAAGCCGGCCCAGCTTCCTCCGGAAGTTTTGGTGAGAAGCAAAACCGAAGGTTTGGAG
>CAYGIT010000034.1:0-17980 GCA_964349955.1 uncultured bacterium | reverse complement strand
GACGGACCGGTTTGCCCAGGACGAGTACAAACGCCTTTTTGAGCCTTATGAACGCATCTAATTCTGTTAAAACCGTGAGAGTAAAACACGAACCGTCGGTGATTGAAAAATTTCTTCTGCCGAGCCTTCTCTGGCAGGAGGGCTATCAATCCTTCAACCGCCTTTTCGGGCGGCCTTTGGGCTGGCTTTTTATTCCCTCCGAAGACGGAAACCACCGGTTATTGCGCCTCGACCGGAAAGGCAATTGCACCTTTTACAGGGCTTCGGCCTCCAATCAACAAAGCTGCGAAGGATTTCTGCTGAAATACGGAGGACAAATCAATGACGATGAGCAGATGCAAACGTCGTTGCCTTCTTTTTACCGCTGCGCTTTCGGGAAAAACGGAGCGGTCTTCGGGCTCCATCATATGGGCCGGTTGCGGGGAGTTTTAATTCTCTGCGCTTTTACCCGTCCCGAAAGGGAAGTGACGGACCTTCTTGCGCCTTTCAACCATTTCCTCAATGTCCATCTGGAGCTGGCTTATAAAGCGTTTGAACTGAATAATTTTTATGAAACCGTGCATCCCCGGGCCATTGCGCTTTCGACCATGCACTCGGTCCACCGGGTGATCAGCGCTTCCTTGCGGCTGAATGAACTCCTGCCCCGCATCGGCCGTTTGAGCGCTCAAGTGTTAAAGGCCAAAGGCTGTTCGATTATGCTGATGGATGCTGCCCGTGAATACCTCGTTCCTTATTTTTCTTTCGGCGAAAACCAGAAATTTGTGCATCGCCAGAAAATCAAAGTGGGGCGGGGGCTCGAAGGGCATATGGCCAAGACAGGAGATTTTCATGTGGCCCGCCAGTCCATCGGGGTCCCCTTTATTGAAGATGATGTCGTGGGGGTAGTGATCCTCTGGGACAAGATCGACCATCAGCCGTTCACAAAAATGGACCTGGAAATTCTCAAGTCGGTTTCCGAGCAGGCCGTGGTGGCGATCAAAAATGCGCAGCTTTATGAGGAAACTGAACAACTTACGCTTGGAAGCATTAAAACCATCAGTGAGCTGCTTGAGCACAATTTTGGAAGCGAACGCCGGTCCCTTCGCAAGTTCATTGATGTCATTATTGAAATCGGAAAAGAACTTGCCCTTTCGAGCAAGGAACTGACCAGTCTCGAGCGCGCGGTGATGCTGCTGGATACCGGAACATTGACCCTGCCCGAACAGGTTTGGCGAAAAAAAGGAAAACTCACCAAACGGGAATTTAGCCTCATGAGAAGAATTCCGCTGCGTGGTGCGAATCTCCTAAGCTCAATCTCGTCCCTCAAACCTTTAATTCCCATCGTTCTGCACCAGCATGAGCGTTATGACGGCAAAGGCTATCCGGAAGGATTGAAGGGGGAAGCTATTCCGGTCGGGGCGCGGATTGTGGCTGTGGTGGATTCTTTCGTGGCCATGATTTCGGAACGGACTTACCGGGACCCGCTTACGATTGAAAAAGCTGTTACCGAGATTCAAGCCAACCGGGGCAGCCAGTTTGATCCGCATGTGGTGGATTGTTTCCTGAAGGTCATTCGCCGCCGGGAAGTGATGGAAAAATTTAAAGAGGTCCTGGCATGACTCCGGTTTCAGCGGCCCGGCTTGCAGGCAGATTGCACTTGAGCGCGATGCCTGCCAGAAAACGCGTTATCCGGATTGAAAGACCGGAATTTTTTTCGCCTTCGATAAAGCCTGCCCCGTCTTCTCCCCGGGATTTTCTTCTTTTTAAACTTCTCGTCGTTCTTTCTTATCTTTTTTCCCTGCTCTCCCTTGCCTTTGTTTTTCGTTCTTATTTTCTCAATTCCTTAAAATGAAATTCGGGGCCGTTTTTCTTTGTTTGGGAATTCTTCTGCCGGCGTTCAGCGGATGTTGCGCAGACCAGCCGGCCCTCGAACGCATCAACCAGGAACAAGCCCAAACCATTCATAGTCTGCAACAGGAATTGAAGCGCGTGAATGCCGAACTCGAAAAATAATCTTTTCCCAATTCTTTTCCTTGTCTTGTTTCTTGCCGCTTTGTTGCCCGCCGGCAGTTGGCTGGTTTTTAAACGGCTTGAAAAGCGCCTGGATGTCAAAATCCAGGCGCATTTTTCACCGGCAATTTTTTCACCGGTTTTTTATTTGAAAAATGCGCATTTTGAATGGAAGGGAAAAGTCCGTTTTGAAAAAGGGGATTTGAAAGTCGCTTATGAACCGTTTTCTTTTTTCTCCAGAGAAGGCTTGCGTATCCGGTTGAGCGGCGAAAATCTTGAGATGCGGCTTCTCGGAGACTGGGCGGCAATGCAGGGGGTCGAACACGCGCGCGTTGAAAAGTTCGGTGCCGATTTTTCTGTTGGCGCAAAAGGGTTAAATGAAATATATTATGCCGAAGCCCATTCCAGTGCATTTCAGTTTCACATCGAAAAACGGGAGAATCAGCGTTGAAGCTCGGGGCCCTTTTAAACGGTATCGCGACACGGGAAATTCTCCACGGGGACCCTCACAAGACCATCAAGAAAATCACTTCCGATTCCCGCGCCATTGAACCCGGAGATTTGTTTGTTGCCTGCCCGGGCTCGCGCATGGACGGGCATGATTTTTTAGGCCAGGCCATCCAGGCCAAGGCCGCGGCCATTGCCTTTGAGCGCGCTCCCGACATGACGATTCCGCCCCATGTCACGGCCATCCGCGTTGATCATTCCCCGATGTTTCTGGCCGACGTGCTGAACCGTTTCTATGATTTTCCGGACCAGAAAGTAAAATTGACCGGCGTGACCGGTACCAACGGCAAAACCACGATTGCGTACCTCCTTCATCAGCTCCTTCGCGAAAGAGAAAAAGCGGCTTATCTGGGGACGCTTTGGTATGACTTGCCGGCGCTCAAAATGCCTTCCATGAATACCACCCCCGGAGCGGAGGTCCTCATCCCGCTCTTGAAGGAAATGAAAAGGGAAAAAGTCCATCATTGCATTATGGAAGTCTCCTCGCATGCGCTTGAGCAAAGGCGTGTTCACGGGTTGACCTTTGAACTGGCCGTTTTTACGCAATTGACCCAGGACCATCTCGATTACCATAAAGACATGGAGCATTATTTTCAGGCCAAACGCCTTCTTTTTACCGCGAAACCGCAGCCGCGGCATTTGCTCATCAATCGCGATTGCCCTTATGGGCAAAGGCTTTTGACGGAGTGCCCTCATGCGAAAAGTTATAGCCTGACCGGCCCGGCGGATTATCAAGCCGTCCGGATCGAACCTTCTTTTCAGGGAAGCCGTTTCCATCTGAATTTCAAAGGCCGCCAGGTGCCTTTTCAGATCAAACTTCCCATGCGCCACAATATTGCCAATGTGCTGACGGTTCTTGCGGCGCTTGATCTTTTGGGGTTTGATCCGGAAGAATTCCGCGGGGTTCTGGCCGAAATTCCGGGAATTCCGGGCCGGCTGGAGAGAGTTGCGGGCTCCGATGCTTTTCAGATTTTTGTGGATTATGCACACACCCCGGATGCGATCGAAAGCGTTTTGTCCGAAGCCCGGAAACTCAAGCCGGGCCGTATTTTGACCCTGTTCGGCTGCGGCGGCGACCGCGACCGCGGCAAACGCCCGCTGATGGCGCGTGCCGCATGCCGTCATTCCGACCTTGTCATGCTGACTTCGGATAATCCACGCTCTGAAGACCCCGAGGGAATCCTCGAAGACATCAAGAAAGGCATTCCGAAAAATATGGCGGAGTGCCGGGTGCTGGAAATCCTTGACCGGCGTGAGGCCATGGAAAAACTGATTTCGCTTGCCGTGCCCGGAGATGTGATCTTTATTCTCGGTAAAGGCCATGAAGATACCCAGATTATCGGAGACAGAAAAATTCCTTTTGATGACCGGCTTGTGGTTCAGGAGATCTTGAAAAGGAAAGACCGTGTACTCTTTTCCTGACGCTGCCGCTGTTTTGGGAGCCGGACTTCAGGCTCCCGATTCTTCCCGTTTGATTTCAGGCGCTTCCATCGATACCCGCACTCTCGAAAAAGGAAATCTCTTTGTTGCGCTCCGGGGGGTAAAAGAAGACGGGCATCGCTATTTGGCGCAGGCTTTTTCGAAAGGCGCTTCGGGCGCATTGATTGAAAAGGAATTTTTTGAACGGAACTTGAAGGAGCTTGAAGGCTATTCCAATCTGCTTTCCGTTCAGGACACTTTTGCTTCTTTCACGGCTTTGGCCAAAGCTTACCGCAGCCGTTTCAAGATTCCCACTGCCGGTATTACGGGCAGTGTCGGCAAAACCAGCACCAAGGAATTTCTTCATTTTCTTTTGAGCCAAAACCGGAATGTTTTGGCCACGCGGGGAAATTTCAACAATCATTTGGGCCTGCCGCTGACTCTTTTCGGTTTGAACGAATCCCATCAGGCCTGTGTGGCCGAACTGGGAGCCAATCACAAAGGCGAAATTCGCGAGCTGGCCTCGGTTTTAAAGCCGGATCATGCCATCCTTACCTGCGTTGCCCCGGTGCATCTTTCCGGTTTCGGCTCTCTGGAGGGAATTTACGAGGCGAAACTGGAGCTTTTCGAATCGCTTCGGCCCGGTTCCACGGCCGTGATTCCGGATGATGATGCCGTGCTTTTTGCGCGTGCCGGACGGATGGGATTGCATGTCGTGCGTGTGGGCCAAAGCCCTTTGGCGGATTACCGGATCTCGGAGGTCCGTGTTCTCGAAGGACTTGTTCACTTCAGAGTCAATGGCCGCCCCTATGCATTTCCGGGCATCGCAAAATTTCTTGCGCGCAATGCTGCGATGGCGATTGCGCTGGCCGAAGCAATGGGCATGAAGATTTCCGAAATTCCTGCCGTCTGGACAAATTTTATCCTGCCTTCCGGCCGGTTCCAAAGCCGTCTTCTGGAAAACGGCGTGACGTTGATTGATGACGGCTATAATGCCAGCCCGGTTTCTTTCAAAGCCGCGCTTGAAGTTTTTTCGGGGTTTCCCGCCGCTGGCCGCCGGGTACTTGTTTTTGCCGACATGCTGGAACTTGGAAGCGAAGAAATCCATTACCATGAGGAGCTGGGCGAAAAAATTGCAAATGCCGGCCTGGACCTGATTCTGGCTTATGGGCCTTTGGCGGGCCGGGCCATTCAAAAAATAAAGTCCGTAAATTCTTCGTTGCATGCCCTTCATTTTGAGGGTCCCCGTGACATTGCCGCTTTTTTGCGTAACCGCCTCAAAAGAGGGGACATGATGCTCCTGAAAGCCTCAAGAGGAATGAAAATCGAAGAGGTGACAAATCTTCTGTCATTCCCGCATGATTTTAGGCGGGAATCTATAATCTTGTTGATCCCCGACAAAAGCATTCGGGGATGACTTAGGTAGCCATGCTTTATTTTTTACATTCCCTCAAGAGCGTTTCAATTTTTTTCAATCTCTTCCGCTACATTACTTTTCGTGCGGCTGGCGCAAGCGTGATGGCTTTTCTTCTAAGTTTGTGGCTCGGACCCGCGATCATCGAATGGCTCAAAAGTTTCAATGTCACGCAAAACCAGAAGCGTGAGCATGCCCAGCAAATCCACAGTTTCTATGCCCATAAAGAAAAAGTTCCCACCATGGGCGGCATTCTGATCGTGGCCAGCATTGTTTTCTCGGTCCTTTTGTGGGGTAATCTCACCAACCGTTTTGTCTGGATTTTGCTGGTCGCCACGGTGTGGTTCGGCGGCGTCGGATTTCTCGACGATTGGATCAAGTTGCGCTCCAAAAGTTCCCGCGGATTAAGTTCGCTCACGAAAATGATCGGCCAATTGCTGATGGGACTCGCGATCGGGCTTTACCTTTATATGGATCCAGCCTTCGACAAGTGGCTCTATTTGCCGCTGGTAAAAAAAGGGGCCGTATACCTGGGTGTTTTTTTTATTCCTTTTGTCGTTCTCGTACTGGTGGGATCTTCCAATGCGCTCAATCTCACCGATGGCCTCGACGGACTTGCGATCGGCTGCACGCTTCTGACGGCCGCGTCTCTGGGCATTACTTCCTACCTGGTCGGACGTGTTGATTTCGCGGCCTATCTTTCTATTCCGTATGTGCCGGAGGCCGGAGAAATTGCGGTTTTTGCCGCGGCTCTATTTGGCGCGAGTATCGGATTCCTCTGGTTCAACTGCTATCCCGCGCAGGTCATGATGGGCGACACCGGCTCGCTTGCTCTCGGCGGATTGATCGGGACGATTGCCGTGTTGATCAAGAAAGAAGTGGTGCTGCTGATCGTCGGCGGAGTTTTTGTTTGGGAAGCGCTTTCCGTGATTTTGCAAGTGGCCAGTTTTAAAATGTTCCGCCGCAGGATTTTCAAAATGTCCCCGTTTCACCATCACCTGCAACTGATGGGATGGCCGGAATCCAAAGTCACGATCCGGCTCTGGATCATTGCCCTTGTTCTCGCGATTGTAGGATTAAGCACCCTCAAAGTCAGGTAAGCCGGCATGAATCCTCCGGGGAAAAAAGTTGCGGTGCTCGGGCTTGGCGTAAGCGGCTATGAAAGCGCCTTGTTCCTGAACAAGAAAGGGCTACAGGTTTTTGCTTCCGACGGCGGAAGTTCGGCCGCTTTGCTCGAGCGCATGGAAAATCTCAAACGGGCGGGGATTGAGGTTGAGACTGGAAACCACAGCCTCGAGAAAATTCTGAATTCGGATTGGATTGTCATTTCTCCCGGCATTGCTCCTTCCACGCCGGTTTATCAGGCCCTCGTTGCGCAAAAAATTCCGGTTTTCAGCGAAATCGAAGTGGCGAGCTGGTATTCTCCCACCCGCAAGATTATTGCCGTCACCGGATCCTCCGGAAAAACGACGGTCTGCACTTTGCTCTCCCGTGTTTTTAAAAAAAAATACGGCCGGGCTTTTCTCTGCGGGAACATCGGTACCCCGTGGATTGCGGAACTGGACAAGATGAATGCGGAGGATACGGTAGTCATCGAGATCAGTTCCTTTCAGCTCCAGCATTGTTTTCATTTTCGTCCGGCCGCGGCCCTGCTTCTCAATCTTAGCCCCAATCATCAGGACTGGCACAAAGACATGGCGGAGTATGTGCAAGCCAAGCTCCGCATTTTTCAGGTCCAGACCTCCTCCGATTATGCGCTGATGCGGAGGACCGATCAGATGCAATTTTTTTCCACACGCCGCTTTGAAGCCGCGATCCATTATTTCGGAGAACCTCGCCGGAATCCAACGATTCCGGCACGCTCGGCGGATCTTGATGATCCGCTCTTCGCAGCCTTGAATCCCAATGAGGAAGCCGTGAAAATAACGGCGGGACTGTTCGGATGCGAAAAAGAGACCGCGGAAGAAGTGATCCGGAATTTCGAAGGCATCGAGCACCGGCTCGAGAAATTTGGCTCCTGGCAGGGGATTGATTTCGTGAATGATTCCAAGTCGACCACGCCTTCTTCTCTGGCCTGGGCGCTTGAAAAATATCCGGCCGGAAAAGTCGTGCTCGTGGCCGGCGGGCATCCGAAATCGGAAGGATTTGAAGTCCTCCGGCCGCTGATTTCCCGCAAGGTGAAAGCCGCGATTTTGATCGGAGAGGCACAACCTTTGCTGGAGCGTGCCTGGAAGGGGGCCTGCGAGATTGTCCCGTGCGGCGTTGATTTTCCGAAAGCGGTCCGCAAGGCCCGGGAGCGGGCAACCGCCGGGGACACGGTTTTGCTTTCTCCTGCTTGCGCAAGTTTTGATATGTTCAAAAATTACCAGGACCGCGGCCGGACTTTTAAAAGATTGACCGGCGATCTATTCCTGAATCTTCCCTGAAAACTCTGCCCACAAAATCTCTTTTTCTGTTACAATCCGTCATTCAAATCCATGTCAAAACGCGGCAAAATCTTTTTCTTTTGTGTATGCCTGCTGGTGGGGATCGGCATTGTCATGACCTACAGCGCCAGCGCCGTCTACGCCCAGCATGTCTACGATAATGCGGAACATTTCCTCATCCGCCAGTGCATCTATGCCCTGATTGGGACTTTCGTGATGTTCGGCACTGCGTCGATTCCCATCGGGTTTTGGCAACGGCATGCGCGAAGCATGATCATCCTTTCGATTGTTTTTTTGATTCTCGTCTATATTCCGGGGATCGGCCATACGGCGGGAGGGGCACAGCGCTGGATCGGGCTGGGTGTGATCAATTTCCAGCCCGCGGAGTTCGCCAAAATCACCGTTTGCATTTACTTGTCCGATTATCTTTCCCGCAAAATCAAGCCGATCAAAAAGGGCAGCTTTTTTACTTTTCTTCCGCCGTTGCTCCTGGTGGGGGCGGTTTGCGTGCTCACTTTGGCGCAACCGGACCTGGGCTCCACGGCTTTCATGCTGATGATCGTGGCCTTTCTTTTTTTTCTTTCCGAAATCCGCCTTCGTTATGTCCTGACCGCCATGGCGGCCATTGTGCCGTTTTTTTATCTCCTTGTGCTCCGCGTTCCTTACCGGGCCAGCCGCGTGACCGCTTATCTGAATCCCTGGCATGATCCGCAGGGCAGCGGGTTTCAGATTATCCAGTCCTTCATCGCTTTCGGGCTCGGCGGGATTCATGGCGTGGGGCTGGGGCAGGGAATCCAAAAACTTTTTTACTTGCCCTCGAGCTACAACGATTTCATTTTTTCGGTGATTGGCGAGGAATTGGGACTGATCGGGGCTTTCTTTATTCTCGCCATTTACGGGATCATTTTTGTATGCGGCATCCAGATGGCCGAAAAAAGCCGCGGCAATTATGAGCGGTTTCTGATCATGGCCCTGATTCTCATGATCGTCCTTCAGGCCATCATTCATATGCTGGTCACGACGGGCCTGATTCCGACCAAGGGGTTGCCTCTTCCCTTTGTCAGTTTCGGGGGCACGTCGCTGGTTTTTAATATGATGGCCGCCGGCCTTCTTTTGTCGGCGGACCGGCAGGGGATGCGGGGGAAATCCGAGTAATGCTGCGTTGCGCGGTTTTTGCCGGCCATTCAGGCGGCCATCTTTTTCCCGCCGCGGCATTTGTAGACAGTTTGCGCGAGCGGTTTCCGCAAAGCTGGACCGGGCTAGTCACAAGCCGTAAAGCCGGGCCTTTGATTTCAAAGCTCCGTCCGGGGCTTTTCGACCGGGTGGATTATTTCCCGGAATTCCCTTTTTCTCTTAAATCCATGGGATCTTTCTTCCGTTTTTTACGGGCTTTTGTCCTTGCATTTTTTTATTTGAGAAAAAATAAGGTCCAGTTTTGTGCCGGCTTTGGAAGCTACGTTTCCGCTCCCGGTGTTCTCATGGCGAAGTTCCTGGGGATTCCCACGCTGATTCATGAACAGAACCTGATTCCGGGAATGGCGACCCGCTTGCTGGCCAAACACGCGGATATTGTCGCCGTGAGTTTCGACGAAACATTCAAGGATTTGAATTTGAAGCGCAGGGTAGTGACCGGCCTGCCGCTCCGCCCTCAATTAATGAATGCGGCCGGCTGTAGGGGAAATGCGGACATCGCCCCTACAGCGGATTTTTTCCATATTCTCGTAGTTGGCGGCTCGCAGGGTGCCCACCGGCTAAATGAACTCATTCTCGAATCTTTTTCGCGACTTTTGCCTGAAGAAAAGAAAAAAATTGCCGTTACACATTTAACAGGAACGGAAGATTTTAATTGGGTCTCAAAAAAATATCTCGAACTTGGAATTCAGGGGGAAGTTTATCCTTTTTATGACACCATGGAGCATCTTTACCCAAAGGCAGACATGGCAATTACCCGAGCCGGGGCCAATACCCTTTTTGAACTTGCACTTTTCAAACTCCCAGCCGTGGTTGTTCCTTATCCCCATGCCGGAGCCCATCAATATGCCAATGCCGAATCCTTTGCCGGACGCGGCGCCGTCATCCTTGAAGAGGAAAATACTTTGACCGCCGAAAAGCTTCTTGCGCAAATCCTTAAATTAAAAAATAATCCCGAAGAACGACGCGCCCTGTCAGATGCCATGGCCGGTCTTTCCCATTCCGATGCAGGCTCGCGGCTTGCCGAAACCGCAATGAATCTCATCGAGAGGAGGGCTTATGCCTGTCATTGATTCCGACCTCATCGGTAAATCGAGAAGCGCTTATTTTATTGGAATCGGAGGCGTGGGGATGAGCGCGCTTGCGCGGGTGTTGAAACACCGGGGGCTCCAGGTGGCCGGCTCGGATTCCCGCCAGAGCCGCACGACCCAGGAACTTGCCGCCGGAGGCATTGCGGTGCACATCGGCCAGGACAGGATCAGTTTTAAAAACTCGGACCTCATTGTTTATTCTTCTGCGATTTCCGGCGAACAGCTTGAGCTCAAAACCGCGCGCGACCGGGGCCTGAAAATCCATCACCGCGCCGAAATCCTGTCTTCCTTATTGAATCAGGCGCGCACTTCGGTGGCAGTCACAGGAACCCACGGCAAAACCACGACTTCTTCCATGATTTCCTATGTTCTGGCAAGCCTGCATAAAAATCCTACCTGCCTTGTCGGCGGCGATGTGATGAATTTGGGCACGAATACGATTCTCGGAAGCCCGGACCTCTGGATTTCCGAGGTGGATGAAAGCGACAAAAGCCACGAGCTGTATGCTCCTAATTATGCGATTGTGACCAACCTCGAAGAAGACCATATGGATAATTATCGCGACATGAATGAACTTAAAAATTCTTTCGCCCGATTTTTTCTGCATCCTCGCAATCCCGGACTGCTCATTTATTCCGAGGACGATCCCGTTTTGCGCGAGCTGGTGCTGGCCACCGACAGGCCCCGCGTTTCTTTTGGCTTTTCACCCGCGGCCGATTTTTCAGCCCAGAACATCAAATTGAGTGATTTCGGATCCGAATTCGATTTTTTTGAAACCGGGCTTTTTTCCATGCGCATACGCCTTTCGGTGCCGGGCCTTCACAATGTCTCGAACTCGCTGGCGGCGCTGGCGCTTTTTATCCAGCTCGGGATTGACCCTGCCGATGCGGCGCATGCGCTTTATGAATTCCGCGGAGCGCGCCGCCGCCTGGAAATCAAATGGCAGTCCGAAGACCTGATTATCATTGACGATTATGCTCATCACCCCACGGAAGTGCGCGCTTCCATCCGTGCCCTGCGTGCCCTCGACCGGCGTTTGACGGTAGTCTTTCAGCCGCACCGGTTTTCCAGGACCCGTCATTTTTGCAAAAAATTCGGAAATGCCTTCGAAGAGGCCGAAGAAGTGATCCTGACCGATATTTATTCCGCAGGAGAAGCCAATCCGGATAAAATCAGTGTCGACTGTATTTATCAGGAAATGATGTCAACCGGCCATACTAATGTTAAAATGATGCCGAGAAATGAAATTTTGACCTATCTCCAGGCGCGGCGGCAGGCGGACGGCGTTGTCGCTTTTCTCGGAGCGGGAGATATCGGAGATCTGGCAGATGAATTTGCGGGAAGATTTAAAAACCTTACTGCGGCGTGACGTCCGGCTTTCCCAGTTCACCACGATGCAGGTGGGCGGGCTTGCCAGCTATTTCGCGGAACCTTCCACGGAAGAAGAACTTCTCGATCTCCTCGAGTTTGCAAAAAAAGAGCAATTGCCATGGATGATGCTCGGCAAAGGCTCTAACATGATTTTTCCCGACGAAGGCTGGCCGGGCCTGATCATCACCCTGATTCATTATGAGCTGGGGGCCCTGCACTTTGACAAGGAAAAATCTCTTGCCACTGCCTCGGCGGGTATTAATCTGTACCGGTTCGTTTTGGGATGCCGGGACAATGGCCTGGGAGGTGCGGAGTTCCTGGCGAATATTCCGGGAACCATCGGGGGCGCGCTTGTCATGAATGCAGGGTTCAGCCGTTTTAAAGGCCAGACCAGCGAAATCGGCGACATCACCGAAGAAGTCACGGTCCTGAATGCCGATGGCGTGAAAGAAATCCTTGCTCGTAAGGACCTTCATTTTTCCTATCGTCATTCGAATCTCGAAGGAAAAGTGGTTTTGGAAGGGACTTTCCGGCTTTGGCGCCGGCCTGCAGAAGAAATCCAGAAAGAAATCAAAGCCAATTTTGATTACCGGAACACGGAACAGGATTTGCGCTTCCCGAGTTCAGGATCCATTTTTAAAAATCCCGGCCCCGGCCTGCTAAGCGCAGGGGAGATGATCGACCAATTGGGATTGAAGGGGACCCGCGTCGGCGATGCCATGGTTTCCCTCAAACATGGAAATTATATGATCAATGCCGGCAAGGCCAAAAGTTCCGACCTTGTCACTCTCATTCGAAAGGTTCAAAAATCGGTTTTGGATGAAACAGGAATTCTCCTCGAGCCCGAAGTCCGGATTATCGAAAAGCCTTAAAATCGGCGTCCTCTACGGAGGCGCCTCTTCCGAAAGAAAAATTTCCATTCGTTCCGGCCGCGCGGTGACCCGCGCCCTGAAGCGAAGCGGTTTTTCCGCCCGGTGGATCGACCCGGCACGCCCCCAGGCAGCAAAACAAGCCTGTCAAAAAATTGATCTTGCCTTTATTGCCCTTCATGGCCGGGGCGGAGAAGACGGTACTATTCAATCCCGGCTGGAAAAACTAAAAATCCCTTATATTGGGTCCGATCCCCGCTCAAGCCGCCTGGCCTTTGATAAAATCCTCGCGAAACGGATATTCCTTAAAAAGAAAATTGCAACGCCCCGGTTCGCCATCGTTCCTCCTTCCCACTGGAAAAAGGTATGCGTCCGGTTCAAGCCGCCTTTTTTTGTCAAACCTCCGCAAGAAGGATCCAGCATCGGAATTTATGAGGTAAGGAGTTTCGAAGAAAGCGCCGATAAAATTAGAAATACCGCGCGCCTTTACGGCACCTTTCTCATCGAGGAAAAAATCGCGGGCCGGGAATTCACGGTCGGCATCCTGGGAAGCCGGGCGCTTCCGGTTGTTGAACTCAAACCAAAACATGGTTTTTATGATTACCGTTCCAAATACACCAAAGGCATGACGGATTACCTGGTGCCAGCCCCGATTTCCCGGGCATTGTCGGGAAAGCTCCAAAAAATGGCGCTGGCCGTGCATCGCGCCCTGGGTTTGAGGGATTTTTCGAGGGTGGATTTGATGGTGGACGAAAACGAAAAGCCTTACGTGCTGGAAGCCAATTCCATCCCCGGTTTTACCGAATTGAGCCTTTTGCCGAAAGCCGCAAAAGCGGCCGGCATTTCTTTCGAACAACTTTGCTGTGAGCTCGTAGGCATGGCATTCAGGAGAAAGTGATTTATGAGCAGGAAAAGACGCGGTAAAAGAAACGGCAAGCGCGGCAACTTCAGGGCTTTTTTCAAAACCTCTTTCCGTTTTGCGCTAAAAGTTATTCCCATTTTAATCCTCCTTTTTGGGGCCGGCGGCGCCTTTTTGGGAGTGCGCGGCATGCTTTTTGCCGACCCGCACCTTTCTATTCAAAGGATTCTTGTCACGCCTCCGGATGCCCTTTCGCGGGAGCAACGCCTTCATATTGATTCGCTTCTGGCCGGAAAAAATATCCTGAAGGCCGATATTCGCCGGATTTCCGGCATGCTTGAAAAAGATCCCTGGATCGAAACGGCGGTAGTCATCAAACGCATGCCCTCGGAAATTTCAATCCAGGTCCGGAAACGGGTACCGACGGCGTATGTCCGGTTCATGGCCGGCGGGGGATTGGCGCTCGTTTCCGCGGATGGAATGGTGCTGGAAACGCCCGCTGCGCAAACCGTGACCGGGCTGGTGATCGAAATTTCAGGAACCGGCCGCAAAGATCCTCGCACCGGCGAGCGCTTGCATGTGAAAGGCTTTGAACAGGCCATTCAATTCTTCCAGGAATTCCCGAAACATCCGCTGGCTCAATTTGAATCGGTTTCACGGATCAGTCTGGACCCGATTGGCAATGTGCGCGTGACGCTGGGAAAAGGCCCGGAGCTGCGCTTGGGAAGAAAACCCCTTGAAGCCATGAAGTCTTTTGATAAAATCGCTCCGATTCTCGAAAGCGCCGAGCGCGTGAAAATCGATTATATCGACCTTCAATTCAATAATGTGATCGTCAAACAAAAAAGGTAAATTCCTTATGAGTCCTGCGGCTGTCCAGCGCGAGAGCGAAATTGTTTTATGCATCGGCACCGAAAAATTGATCGCTCTCGAGGGCAGGCTTGAGGGAAGAGAGCCGCGCATTTTGCGGTATGCGGTTCTCGAAGATCGCGAAGGGTTTGACCGGGGATTTGTCAAAAGCCTCGACAAGGCTGCCGCAAGTTTCGAAGCTGTTTTAAAAAAACTCTACGAGGGAGCTGAAGCCCCCGAAGAGCCTGAAATCCATGTGGTGCTGAACAATCCCAAGCTTCGCACCTATTCATTCTCAAGCTCCCAGTATTTCCAGGGCTTTCACCGCACCGTTTCCAATCAGGAAGTTCGTTCGGTGGTTCGCCAAACACGAAGTATCGCCACCCTTCCTCTTTCCGAAGTCGTGCTGCAGGCCATTCCTGAATCTTTTCTCGTCGACGACCTGGAAGGCGTTCGCAATCCTCTCGGCCTTGAGGCCCGGCGCCTGGGAGTCACGCTGAAAATTTTTACCATGAATTTTGAAGACTTCAAAAATATTTCCCGGGCCTTTGAAATCGCTGAAATCAATGTTAAAGGCTATTTCCCTGAAGCTCTGACGGCTTCTGCGGCCGTTCTCACGGAGCAGGAAAAAGAAGAAGGGGCGCTGCTTCTGGATTTAACCGAAGATTCGCTTCATCTTGCGCTCTGGAAGGGCGGGCTCTTGCGGGGCACGCGTGTCCTGGATTGCGGCGGACGGCGTTTAAGTTCCGATATTGCCTCAAAATGGAAAATCGAATTGGGCGATGCCAGGAAGGTGAAAGACCAATATGGGTCTTTTGAAACGGAGAATAATTTCAAAGACGAACTGATTCCTCTCCTGGAACGTGCAGACAAGGGGGCTTATTCGATCCACCGCCAGGAATTTCAGGAAAATTTTCTTGAATTCGGGCGCGCCTGGCTGGCCGGAATTCTTGGGCAATCGCAGTCCTTTTCAGAAGAAGAAAATATCCTGCATCCGCATCTTGTTTTTACCGGGGACGGGGTCCTCATGAACGGTTTTCTGGAATTCCTCCAGGCCAAATTTTCAAAAGTGGCTCGCATTGGCTTGCCCCGGCGCATGGAACTTCCGGCCGAACTTTCCACGAACCCTTCTTTTTCAGCGGCAACCGGCTTGTACCGATGGCTTGCCGATTCCCGGGAGGACCGCGAAAATCTGCTTGCCCCGCAAGGATTTTTCGAAAAAACCATGGTTTCCGCCAAGGACTGGTTTTCAGCTTACTTTTAGGACTCTGTCAAACGTGTCATTCCCGCGAAAGCGGGAATCCATTTTACAGCGCCGCTTTTTGATTGCAATTTAGCTTCGCCCTCCTATAATGTCCCTTTCAATGACGAGCGCAGAATCCATGACGATCCAACATCTTCCGCTTGCCTCCCGGCATGTCCAGAATCAGGCCAAATTGGGCCAATTTGGAAGCTGGGAAGTGCCGCTTTATTATCGCGGCATTCTCGAAGAGCATGAAGCTGTGCGTACCGCCGCCGGCCTTTTCGATATTTCTCATATGGGCAAATTTTTTGTTTCAGGTCCGAAAGCCCAGGAATTCCTCGAAGGGCTTTTACCGCGGTTTATTTCGAAAATGTCGGACGGACAGGCGATTTATATGCCCCTTCTTGATGAGAGGGCAGGCATTCTCGATGACATCATCGTTTACCGTTTTTCTCAAAATCATTATTGCCTGATCGTCAATGCGGGAAATTGTGAAAAAGATTTTCAATGGATCCACAGCTTTGTTCCTTCTTCCGGGGTTGAGTTTGAAAATCAAACCCCAGCGTTAGGGCTGATCGCCCTGCAGGGGCCCGCCAGCGCGGGGATTCTTGAAAAGGCCTTGAAAGACGATTCTTTTTCCCGGCTTGCTTACTATCATTTCGCTCCCTGGAAAAATGGCATGATTGCCAGAACCGGCTATACCGGTGAAGACGGCTTTGAAATCATGGCCGGGCTGGAATGCATTGAAAAATTGTGGGATTCGCTTTTTGAAGCGGGAAAAGACCGCGGCCTTCAGCCGGTGGGCTTTGGCGCGCGCGATACACTTCGCCTCGAGGCCGGAATGCCACTTTACGGCCATGACATGACGGAAGCCGAGAATCCTTATGAATTGGGCATCGGCTGGGCGGTGGATCTTTCGAAGCCGGCCTTTACCGGCCGTGAAGCCCTGGTGCGGATCAAAGAGCAGGGCCCGGCCAAGCGGCTTGTGGGTTTTGAAATGGTGGACCGGGGAATTCCCCGCCAGGATTATGAAATCCAGAAAGCCGGACTAAAAATAGGAAAAGTCACGAGCGGCAGTTTTTCCCCGACGCTTAAAAAAAATATCGGCATGGGATACGTGAGCACCGTTGAAAGTACGCCGGGGAATGAAATCGAAGTCATTGTGCGGGACAAATCCCTGAAAGCAAGAATCATTAAGCTGCCATTTTATAAAAGAAAAAAATAGAAAACCCACTGTTATTCCCCGGCTTGACCGGGGAATCCAATTTAAAAATGGATTCCCGCTTCCGCGGGAATGACATAAAGAGTTTAAGCTAACGAAGGAGATCTATGAATTTCCCCAAGGAATTAAAATACACGAAAAGCCATGAATGGGCCAAGCGCAGCGGCAATAAAATTCTCGTCGGCATTTCAGATTACGCGCAAAAAGAAATCTCCGATGTTGTTTTTGTCGAGCTTCCCAAAACCGGCCAGGCCGCGCAGCAGGCAAAGCCCGTTGCGGTGGTGGAATCAGTGAAAGCCGCTTTCGATATTTATGCTCCGGTTTCCGGGAAAGTGACTCGTGTGAATGGGGAGCTCGAAAATGACCCGGGCCGCGTGAATGCCGACTGTTACGGGCAGGGCTGGTTCCTTGAAATTGAATCTTCGGACGAAGCCGAGTGGAATTCCCTGATGAGCGCCGAACAATACGAAACCCATATCAAACAAGCTGCGCATTGATTCATGCATTACCATCCGCTGACTGAAAACGACAAACAGGAAATGCTCCGGGAAATCGGAGTTTCTTCCTTCGAAGACTTGCTGCGGGGAATTCCTGCCGGCCTTCGCAATCCTTCCATGCAAATCCCGGAAGCCTTGAGCGAGCTGGAAGTCCAGGCTCTTTTGCGCGAGCTCGGCGCCCAGAACCAGACCGTCAAAGGTTTTCTTTCTTTTCTCGGCGGCGGAAGTTATGAGCATTTTATTCCGGCGGCCGTCAGTGAAATCACGGGTCGCGGAGAGTTTTATACCGCCTATACCCCCTATCAGCCCGAAGCATCGCAAGGCACGCTTCAAACCATTTATGAATACCAAAGTCTCATGACCGAGCTTACCGGCCTGGATGTCTCCAATGGCTCGCATTATGACGGCGCCACCAGCATGGCCGAGGCCGCGCTCATGGCCTGCCGGCATACAGACCGTACAACGGTTCTTGTCGCGCGCTCCGTGCATCCGCATTACCGCCGTGTTTTGAAAACCTATGTCGAAGGAACCCCTTATTCCGTGGTGGAATTCGGCTTTGCCGCGGACGGAAGTTTTGACCGGAATGGTTTGATCGAGCGCCTTAGCCCCGAGGTTGCGGGCGTGATTTTGCAAACCCCGAATTTTTTCGGTCGGGTCGAAGATCTGGAAGGGGTCAGTGAAAAAGTCCATCAGAATGGGTCTCTTCTTATTTTAAGCGCTCATCCGCTTTCCATGGCGGTTTTCAAAACGCCCGGGGAATGGGGCGCCGATGTGGCCGTGGGCGAAGGCCAACCCCTCGGAATTCCTCTGGCTTTTGGCGGTCCTTATCTCGGCTATTTTGTGGCCACGCGCGCGCTGATGCGCCGTATTCCGGGCCGGCTCGTGGGGATGACCCAGGATAGCGAAGACCGGCGGACCTTTTGCCTTACGCTTCAGGCCCGCGAGCAGCATATTCGCCGGGAACGGGCCGCTTCCAATATTTGCACCAACCAGGCATTGTGCGCTTTGGCGGCCTGCGTGCACATGACCTTGT
>CAYGIT010000033.1:0-21712 GCA_964349955.1 uncultured bacterium | reverse complement strand
CATTAGAACAAACTGTTTAAACGCATGTTTAGAAACCTTTCTCGGAGATTTAGATCGTATCTCTATTAATTGTTTCTGTGCTTTCAAAAAAAGCCTGAGCTTCAAATGATGCTAAATAAACACCACCTATAGCCTGCAAATCCAGGCGAGCATCGAAATACAGCTCTATATTATTTATCTTAGCCTCGATTTCATCATTTTGAATGTTGATGTGAATGTCTAATACTTTTGCCATTTCGTCAGCTGCACATTTTTTCTTTTCAATCACACCAGGCCCCGGATGTGCCGCAAGTTCAATCTGGCCATTTTGACAAAATCTGAGTAAGTATCCACTTTTATCTACCTCTGACATCCGGAATATTACGCCTAACCAAGCAGTTCTATTTTTTAGGGTGTATAGAAATTGGCCTCTTAATTTAATTCCTCCATCTCTAAAAATCGCGATAGGATTAACCGTTTGCCAAATTTGCCCTCTTGTTTTGTCAACTTCACCGGGAGTACCCGGTAAGTTTATTGGAGGCAATTTTCGGTAAAGTTCGGCAAGATCTCGTTCAAAGCCCAAACTCTTAATCTTGAAAAACACATCTAAGTATTTTGTGATTATTAAAAATAACTCTTCTGCATCTCTATATTCTGACGCTACAAGATTTCTAATATCGAATCCCATCTCATCGACTTGTCGACCTGTAACACGAAGTACGTTTTTATTAGTAGCTAAAGCAATGCCAAGCTCAAAATGAACGTTTGGGTTACCATTTGTTAGGTCAGCAACTACAACGTGAGATTTTTTTATGTCCTTCACAAACTGTGTATGCAGATCCTCATTTTGAGCTTTGAAGGAAGTGACCTCTGAATACTCTTTTGAAGAACCGACGCGCTTATCCCCAATAATAGTAATCAGCATATAACGATTAGACTGGTTTCTGTAATACTCTCTCAATCTTGCCGTTATTTTTTCATACGTATCACGAGTAAGCGAATCGAATGGAATAGCAAAGAAAATAGTGAATTCATTTTTCATTGTTTCGGCCCTTTAAAAACAATGTTTTTCACTTTATGTTCGTGACCATAATGATCAATGAAAGTAATGGAGGCAATGAAGTCTTGTCCTGGTTTTCGAACAGGTGGCTGAACCCAGAAATCCACACGCATAGGTATAGGACCGCCAGGAAGCAGTGGGTAATCGCCATATATATCTCTGGCGTGATGACGAACACTCACAAAGCCTTCAGCGCGTGGTTTATCGATGCGCGCCTTTAAAAGCGTTAAACGTCCTCCACTCACATTGGTCGGTCACATGGAAGTCTCCCACAACTTGCATGCTAGGCTTTCCGTTGGAAGCTCCCATGGCCCACCATTGGCCATTCAACTGAGAAATAAATCGCAATGACTCGGAACGCTTTTTTTGCCGAATTAAATTCTGAAACGGCATGATCTTTGAAAAGACGCCACTCCATATTTTTAAAACACCCCAAATGATTCCACCGATAGCAAATAAACTCGCTAGACCGGTAATAAAAATATTCTGCTTTACAACCCAATCATAAAAAATTCTTAAATATTCCATCATCGCATTAATCAATAAACAAAAGGTAATAAGATAGTACCTCTTCCAAAAGTTCCAGGTTCGTTATCAGTTCCTTTTTACCCCTGCGCTTTAAGCAAAATGCAGTCGCGGTGATATTCCAAATAAGTTAATTGTCCACTGGCGAAGGTTCCCACATTTAAGTTTCTATCCGTTTGCAAACCCATTCGATTAAGGGATAGCTGGTGCGCTACTGACGACACAATGAGATCACCGCTATCCTTGAAGGAAATAAAACCATTTCCGAAAAGGTGGTCGACGCTTGGAGTCAAAAATAACCCGTTCTCTCCGTCAAGGCGTTCCTTATTATCAGAAACGCGCCACGGTTTAATATGACTTGCGATAAGATGCTCCTGTCGATCTACATGCGTCACGCGGCACCATTTCTCAAGCTCGGCAACGCGATTGCGAAATAGGCCCTGGCCTTTCCGCGATTTAACAATTTGCTCTTTCTCAGTTTCGGTAAGCTTGGCATCAACTTCTAATTTATTGAGCTGTACCTTATCCCAGGTTTCAAGTAGATCTGATTCTTTTTCGCCATAAGATGCTTGGGTTTCTTTGACGACATTTTCTTGGATTGCTTGTTGAGAAACGACATCGGCTTCAATTCCAATCAGTGCCATTAGCGCTTCTGCGAAACCCTGTGGAATTTCGGCCAAATACATTTGATTTCCGATGCCGTCTTCTCGGATTGGTGAATATTTAGACGGCAAGAACTGGCGAAGCAATTCCATGTGCTGCTTTGGCTGGGTTTGTTTTTGGAGAATCCTGAAATTAACATCTACCCGCCATCCAATGTTATCCCAATTTGCACCCGCGCTACCAAAAGCCTCTGGCTTCGGACAAGTGTAAGCGGGCCCAACGGCAATCCCCAGCGCCATAATTTTTGTATCATTGTAGGAGAAAACTAAATCGCCCGGCCCCACTTCCCGCATTGTTTCGTAGAAGTGGTTTATTGAGCCATCCTGGTTTTTCTTTGGCGACCAAAGATAGCCTCCAGGAACCTCATGCTTAAACGTGCGATTTTGATTAACCCACCAATATCTCATTGCCTCAAATAGCCCTCACAAATTCAGCGACGACCTGGAAATCACCCGGCGCGACATTATCCAAAATGATGTCTTTAAATTCTTTGTTGTCGGGCCGGAGGATTATTCTTTTATGCCGCCAGGTACCATCTTCAAAAAATTCTTTCTCGCTGCTGTAGCGCTTAACGGTAAATCTTTCTTCACGCTCGGCATCCTGAACCAACTGGGATGATACGAGCACGACCAAACCATTCCTTGAGCCGGCGTTATGCTTTTTGAAAATACAAAGGGCGCCGTCGGAAATAGTTGGTTCCATCGACCTGCCAACTACCTTCGCCACAAACATGTCTTTATCCAATTTGATTGGCAAATCGATTTTCTTCCATCCGATCAAATCGACATCCTCGGCCTTGCCAAAACCGGAAGCGGCTGCTTCCAAGGAATAAACGGGCAGATACTCCTTGAATTTTTTCCGTTCATCCAGAACGTCATCATCAATCAACTCGATTTTATCGAGTCTGACCATGGTGTCTTTTTCTGAGCGCAGTTGCGTCATTGCTTTGATGTGAGCTTTAAAATAATAAGCGGTCTCTTTATCCACGCAATAGATGTAGCAGCCTTTAACGCCACGGGTCATGAGGGTGCGATAGGTGTTTTTAATAATTGCGTCCAATTCTTGGGTCGTTGCTTCAGGATTTTCTTTCATTCGCTTCTTATACCCTTTAATTGAATTATCCATTCGTGAGCGCTTTGCAGGATTTGTGATAATGCGCCCGTCGCGAATGATTAAATCTTCTCCGATAATAACGCCGACGTAATCGACTTCCAGCCCCTGGCAAGTATGAATACAGCCTATTTCGCTGACTGCTTCAGGCTTTAGAATCCACAAATTGCCGTCACTTTTAAAATTCCACCGGGCCTGGAATTTGAATTCCGGAATCTGAATATCAAATTTAGTTTTTTCTTTTTGGCTCACCCAATCCCAGCAGTAACCTGCTACTAAACGCGCTTTGTTATTAATTTTATTTTTCTCAAGAATTAATTCGCGCAATTCGTTTGGGTCATCCAAAATACGAAAATCGTAATCAATTCCTTCGAGCGTAGGATTTGCAGTTTCACGGACCTGAAGGGTGTAATCAAGCCAGGAAAGATAACCGTCCGAGCCATTACACCTGAATTGGGATTTTAGCTCGCATTCGTGAACCGTGGCGCCCAACTGAACAGCCCACCGTCGAATTTCTTCCTTTTCGCCAATATCTTTCAGAGTCACTTTTTGATCTTCGTCGATAAAGAAAATACTGCAAGCAGCGGCCTCAATAACTTCTTTAATCTGATTCTCTCCCATATTCTGATACAAACCAGACTTTTCATTTAAACGATGCGCTTCGTCGATAATTAAAGCATCAAATGTATTGGGCTCTGATTCAGTAAAGGCCCCGGAGCCTGTGAAGAGATTGGAAATGCGGGTCTTGGTAAGACTGCCGGTTAACTTGCTTTCGTAAACAGCGCGTGGTGCGGCATTTTTAGTGACATAGCGGGCATTGAGCTTGCGGTCAATAAGCCCCACCAGTAAATTGACAGCAACCACGGATTTTCCGGTTCCCGGGCCGCCATCCACAATCAAAACATTCTTGTTTCCTGCAGAAGAATTTTTTGCCAAATCCAGGCCGGTTTCATAGGCGATTTTTTGATCATCGATTAATATAAACTCAAGATTGCCCTTGAGAAGCGACGCCAGCTTGTCCGCAAGATTTTTCGACGGACGAATCCGGCCGTTCTCAATGACATACATGATGTTGTTTTTATCCCCATGCTTCACATAGCTTTTGATAAACGCTTGCAGCTTGAGCGCATCCTGCTTAAGAAAGGCGGGGGCCTTTGCGGTGTGCTCGCGATAAAACTCTGAATTGATCACGCCATTATCGATGTAATTGTGCAAATAAGCACACGGGCGCAGCGCAATGTCTTCTTTTTCGATAGCTTCGTTAAAATCTTCCAATAGGGCGGCATAAGACCAAGCCTGATAAGAAGGATGGTTGACTTCGCGGATACCTTGACCGAGGATCGTCGAAACCACCCCGTCTTTTTCTGTAGCTTGCGCTGTTTCCCATTGTTTTAGTTCAACAAGAACAGCGGTATTTTTATTTTTTTCGTTTTGGCCGGTGAGGATGAAGTCTATACGGTTGGAGGTTTGCGGGATTCTGTATTCAATAGCTACGCCCGCATCATCCGGAATGGCGGGATCTGTCAGAATATTGTTCATGTAAAGCAGGGAGCTTTTCCATGAGCGTATTTCACTTGCGCCGGTGCCTCGGCCTAAAGCGCGATAGAAGTCCGCTAAAATTTTCGCCTCGATCTGATTGCTCAGAACATCCTGATTAAAACCGGCTTTGGTCGAGGCGTAAACGATCATAGTTGATTATATTTTTTCGCAGAACCTTTTGCTTTTTCGACAGGATATTTTTTGGCGTTCTTTTCGAGTTTGTCCTGAATGGCTTTTTTTAAATCAATGCCGAGATTATCTGAGAGCTCAAAAAGATACATAGCCACATCCGCCAACTCTTCAGCGATCTCATCCTTACTTTTTTCAGCATGAGCATTGACCTCTTCAGGCTTTTTCCATTGGAAATGCTCTAACACTTCCGTGGCTTCAAGGACCAATGACAGCGCCATGTCTTTATGATTGTGAAACTGCATCCAATCACGATCGTCTCTGAATTTCCGAATTTTTTGAATTATCTCGTTAAAATCACTCATTTTCCCCTCGATCACACCTCATTGTGGAAAAAGTCCTGGCAACCAACGATCTGTAACATTCGTAGGAAATGCAAGACGCAAAGGTGACCTGATAGAATCTGAAACAATAACTTGCCGTTCTGTAAGCGCCGAAACAACACGGCGTCCACTCCTGCCGCTAACGCCAAGAGCCACATCAACTTCGCCTCTCGGCAATTCACCGCGAATTAGAATTTCTTCTAAAATAGTGTCTGAACGCTCAGGCAGTTGACCCGCGCGTATTTCTTCTTTCGCCCACAAAAGAATACGCTCTTTCAATTTGTTGGGCTGGATTAATCCTTCCATAAACTTTATTTGATCAAGACAGGTGGTTAAGAAAAATTTCGTAAAAGCGCATAGTGCCTCATGACTCAAACTGCCGCGGCCGTCTAAATCTCCGCGTCGGAGACTATCGCAAGCCATTAGATGCCGTTTGTATTCATTGACATTGCGCGCCAATCCTCTCGCGATAGACCAAACACTGTTGGTTTCAAGCGTCTCCAAGAGTAATGAGTACGAAACAAGTCGGGCGACACGTCCATTTCCATCTAAAAATGGATGAATCCACAACAGCCGGTGATGCGCTGCCGCAATATTCAAAATGGCTTCGGCTTTTCCCAGGCCGGTATAAACTTCTTCATACCGTTCCAAAAATCTCGCCACGGCTCCAGGACTTATGGCGTAATGTTTTCCCACTCTTACATCGCGCTGCCTTATTTCACCGGGAATCACTTTTACTTTTTCTTTGGTCTCCGGGTCTTCTACCCATAAAAAATCTTCTGGAAGAGATTTTGTAAATTGAAGATGAATGGCCTGAATCGTCTCTGCTTTATAAGTTTTTCCTTTTATGCTTCCGCTATCGATCCATCGCTGAACTTCAATATGCGCTTTAGCTTCAAGCTGGAGATCTCTTTTTTTGCTGTCCTTGCTAAAATCGTTTTTAAGAGCTTTTTCGATATCCACCGGATGTGTATTGTGCCCTTCGATGAAATTGCTGTAGTAGCAATTCATCGCTCTTACCAATTCCGACAAAGCTTTGATGACACCCACAGGTAAACTTCTTGTTAACCCTGTAGATGCAGCGGTAACCTCAATCACTAAATCCATCAGTTCAGAATAGTTTTTTGCCTCTGGAGATATTGTGAGAGGCTCCATTAAGCCTGTTGTTTCCTTACGATCTATCATTATGTCCTCTTTTTTGGCCACTTCTTTATAATCGATATATGCAATACTACATTGTAGTTATGCGTTTATCAATCCAAATTTTGGCCGCTATTTTGGCCACTTCTTTGGCCACATAAATGCTATAAATTGATATAAGAAGATCTGTATAGATAAAAGCTGTGCTCTGTGTATCGTTTTAAGGATGCCATCCTTAATTCTTTACATGAAATACAGTCAAAAATGGGGACGGTTCTATTTTTCATTAAACAATAATGATAGAGTAGAAATGGATGCTTGCGTTGAACTATAGTGGGTACATTCGTCCTCCAGTTTGTCGAGACAAGCAAACCGTTAACACTTCCATTAACAGGGGGTATTTTAGGCTCTGAAAAACAAAAAAGCCACCGGGTTTAAAACCCGATGGCTTCTTCACTGCGCAACCTGGGACCTTTGGGTTATGAGGGGCGACCGTTGGGTTGTACGAGTTTTTGCTAAATAATCTACGTCTTTCTGGATTCGAAATTAAAGACCTGGCCGGTGACCTGGGTCATTTGATCGGAGCAAAGAAAGACGAGAAAATCGGCCACTTCTACCGGGTCCGAGCCTTTTCCAAGCGGGCTGGCTTCGTGATTGCGCCGGATCACTTCCGGCGGAAGACCGCGCGTCATTCCGGAGTCCATAAACCCCGGATTGATTGCATTGGTGAGGATATTCTTTTTGCCCAGTTCCTGCGCAAGCGATTTCACAAGCCCGATCAGCCCGGCTTTGGCCGCCGCATAATTGGACACTCCAAACCCGCCCATGATCGCGGCCCGGCTCGTCATCATGAAGATTTTTTTAGCGCTTTCTCCTTTGAACAAAAGCGACAATAATTTCTTGGTGAGATAATACGGCGCCTTCAGATTCACCGTCATGACATAATCCCATTCTTCTTCCGTCAAATTCTGGAGGGTATGGTCGCGGACCGCGGCGGCATTGTGAATCACGATATCGAGGGTCCGTTCTTTTTCCTTTAAAATTTTTACGAAATCATCGATCGCGCGCATGTCGGCCAAATCCAGAACAAAGCCCGTAGCGCCGGCCGTTTCAAGGCTGCGAAAAGTTTCCCGGTCCTGAAAAGAAGTGAAGTAAACGCGCGCGCCGGCGGAAAGGGCTTTCAGGACAAACTGGCGGCCCAAGACGCTGGTGCCTCCTGTAATCAGGATTTTTTTATGAGCAAGAACAGGAGGGGGAACCACAGTCACCCGAAGGCGGTTTGTCTACGGCCGGAACCGCCGCCAGAGAGGCCTTTTTAGAAGGCCTGAACCCCGCACGCTTCAGCATTTCAAAATCGTCATGCATGGGATTGCCCGGAGTCGTGAGATAACCGCCCGTGATCAATCCATTGGCGCCGCTTTTCATGGCCACTTCCTGATAATGCGCGCCGAGATTCACTTCGCGGCCGCCCGCCAGTTTGATATTGGCTTTGGGATGAATGAACCGGAACACCGCGATGGTTTTGATCATTTCAAGCGGGTCGGGCGCAGGCACATTTTCAAGAGGCGTTCCGGGACGCGGATTGAGGATATTCATGGGAAGGCAATGCGGCGCATAAGGTTTTAATTCGAAAGCGAGTTTCACCCGGTCTTCGCGCGTTTCCCCCATTCCCAGGATTCCCCCGGAGCAGATTTCGACATTTCCGTCCTGAAGCATTTGCATGGTTTCAAGGCGCTTGTCATAAGTATGCGTCGAAACGATTTGAGGATAAAATTCCCGGGAGCTTTGAAGATTATTGTTGAACCGCCGGAGGCCGGCTTCTTTGAGGCGCTGGACACGTTCCGGATTTAAAAATCCGAGCGATCCGTCCAGGTTCAGCGAGGTTTCGTCTTTAAGCCGCTTGAAAATCTCGATAATTTTTTCAAATTCCGTATCGCTTAACTCTCCGCCGCTGGTCACAATGCAAAAATTATGCGTCCCTCTTTTTTCAAATTCTTTCGCAGCCTTCACCACTTCGTCGGAAGGCATCAATTGATACCGGTCAACCCGCGTATCGAAACGGACCGACTGCGAGCAAAAACCGCAATCCTCGCCGCATAAATAGCTTTTGGCATTGATCAGCGAACAAAGCCCCGGTTCGTCGGAGTTGAAATGAAAAGTGATTTCACGCGCGGCTTCACAAAGCACGTCAAAATCTACCGAGGTAGTTTCAATTCCAATCAGCCGCATTGCTTCTTCAAAATTAATTTCACCGCCGCCCTTCACCCGCTCTTTGATTTGAGCGATGAATTCTTTGAAGTTTTGGTCTGTGGTCTCTGGTCTCTGGTCTATAGTCTTCATTCTTTATCCCTCGACAATGTCCCCTAAAAGAGGCTCCACTTCAACCCCTTTGCTGCGAAACGTTTTTTCGGCCTTCTGAATATTCTCGAGGGTGCCTTCGAGTTCCACCGTGGCTTCCCCGGCTTCGGCCGTGATTTTCGCGCGGCGGATATTCAAAAGCAGCTCGCAGTCGCGGGCCACGACAAACATAAGAGGTTCCTGAATGAGTTTTTGTGAAAAGACCAGGCGAAAGGCTTTTTTAGGCATTGGACTCAACCGCCCGCAATGGCGGGAACAATGGAAATCTCGTCGCCATCTTTCATTGGGGTGTCTTCCTGATTCAGGAAGCGAATGTCTTCTTCATTCAGATAAACATTCACGAAACGCCGCACTTTTCCGGTTTCATCGCAAATGCGGTCTTTCATGCCGGGAAAATCTTTTTCAAGCTGCGCAATCATGTCTTTGATCGTGCCCGGCTGGACCTGTACTTCTCCCTGGCCCGTCAGTTTTTGAAGCGGTGTCGGAATTCTCACTTTGATCGGCATTCTTCTCTCCTTGAGGTGGTCATGACTGCTTTTTCAAATGATTCCAGGTTCGGTTGAATATGCGCGGGCTCGCCCACGTAGTCCTGGATGGCTTCCTGCGTTTTAAGGCCGTTGCCGGTAATCGCCAGCACAATGGATTCGTTTTTCGGGATCCGGCCCTGCTCAATTAATTTTTTAGCCGAGGCAACGGTCACGCCGCCTGCTGTTTCGGTAAAAATACCTTCTGTCCGCGCAAGCAATTTGATGCCTTCCCGGATTTCGTCGTCACTCACAATCGCGGCGGTTCCCCCGGAATCACGGACAACGTCGCGGGCATAATAACCATCGGCCGGATTTCCGATCGCAAGGGATTTGGCGATGGTCACGGGCTTTACCGGCCGGATGACCTCGGCATTGGTTTGAATGGCGGTCGCAATGGGCGAACACCCTTCCGGCTGGGCACAATAAATTTTTGTCGTGAGTTTATTTTCAAGCAAGCCCAGCTTGTCGAATTCCTTGAGGGCTTTCCAAATTTTGGTGATGAGAGAGCCGCTTGCCGCGGGCGCCACAATATGGTCCGGCGCGCGCCAGCCCAGTTGCTCGGCAATTTCAAACCCAAATGTCTTGGACCCTTCCGCGTAATAGGCGCGTAAATTGATATTCACAAAACCCCAGCGGTGCTTGGCGGCAATCTCGCTGCAAAGACGGTTTACCTCATCATAATTGCCATCCACGGCCACAAGATTCGGCGAGTAAACCAGGCTCGCGATGATTTTGGCTTTTTCAAGGCTTGCGGGAATAAAAATGTAGCGTTTGAGTCCTGCCCACGCTGCATTGGCGGCCACGGAATTGGCGAGATTGCCGGTGGAAGCGCAGGCCACGGTATCGAAACCCAATTCACGGGCCCGTGAAAGCGCGACTGCCACCACACGGTCTTTGAACGACCAGGTGGGATGACACACCGAATCATCCTTGATATAGAGTTCTTTGACGCCGAATTCTTTGGCTAAACGGTCGGCTTTGACAAGCGGCGTGAACCCGGAATAAAAGCCTGCCGTGGGATCGCCTTCGATCGGCAAAAGATCGCGGTAGCGCCAAAGGCTTTTAGGGCCTTTCAGGATTTTGTCGCGCGAAATACTTTTGCGAATCCCTTCATAATCGTAGGCTACTTCCAGGGAACCGAAACAATATTCGCAGACATAGAGCGCCTGCTTGGGGTATTCCCGCGCGCATTCCCGGCATTTCAACCCTGTCATGAAAGACATTATTGTTTGAAAACCTCATCCATGCTGAGATAGCGTTCGCCCGTATCCGGGAAAATCGCAACTACGGTTTTTCCGGCGCCTAATTCGCGAGCCACCTGCAAAGCCGCCCAACACGCGGCGCCGGTTGAGATTCCGCCGAGAATTCCCTCTTTGGCGGCAAGCTCGAGCGATGTTTTCCAGGCATCCTGGTCCTCGACCAGCATGACCCGGTCAATGACATTGCGGTTGAGCACATCCGGCACAAAACCCGCGCCAATGCCCTGAATTTTATGTTTGCCCGGAGTTCCGCCGGAAAGGACTGCCGAGTTTTTAGGCTCGAGCGCAATCACCTGAATTTTTGGATTTTTTTTCTTGAACACTTCTCCGCATCCCGTGACCGTTCCTCCGGTGCCCACGCCGGAAATAAAGGCGTCAAAACGGCCGTCCAGGGCTTCCCAAATTTCTTCAGCGGTGGTTTCGCGGTGAATTTTCGGATTGGCCGGATTCGCAAATTGCTGGGGAATAAAACTGTTTTTATTTTCGGCTGCGATTTCCTTAGCCTTGGCGATCGCGCCTTTCATGCCCTCGGCTCCGGGAGTCAAAACAAGTTCGGCTCCAAAACGTTTCAGGAGATGCCTTCTTTCCACGCTCATGGTGTCCGGCATGGTGAGAATCAATTTGTACCCTCTTACCGCGCAAACAAGAGCAAGCCCAATGCCGGTATTGCCGGAGGTCGGCTCCACGATGACGGTCTCTTTCCGGATCAACCCTTTTTCTTCGGCATCGCGGACCATGGAAAAACAAATGCGGTCTTTGACGCTTCCGCCCGGGCTGAACGATTCCAGCTTTCCGTAAACCGTGGCCATCCCCGGCCCCGCAAGTTTGTTAATTTTGACAAGGGGCGTATTGAAAATCAATTCCAACGCGTCCTTGGCAACAAGAGGTTTGGTGCGGGCTTTACTTTGAATCGCTGTGGTCATAAATCCTCCTATTTAAATGTCCGCTGAAATATTTTTGTCAGGCGTTTCTTTTTCTTCACTTGCTTTGATTTCCTTGAATGTATGAATGCCGCATTCTTTTTTGTCCTTGCCGGCCCAGCGTCCGGAACGTTCGTCATCGCCGGCCTGGATCGGGCGCGTGCAGGGCCAGCAGCCCACGCTCATGTATCCTTTTTCAAAAAGAGGGTGCTGGGGAATCTGATGCTCTTTTAAATACCACCATGTGTCGCGCGAATTAAAATTGGCCAGCGGGCTGATTTTATAAAGATCGCCTTCGTATTCTTCGACGATCCGGATGGATTTTCGAAAATCCGTTTGCTGGCGGCGGATCCCGCTCATCCAGGCATCGTAATTTTTTAAGGCCCGCTCCAGCGGTTCCACTTTATTGATCCGGCAGCAATTGTCCGGGTCTTTTTCATACGGAACGCCGTCGTGCCGGGCGACAAACTCGGCTTTTTCTTTCGGGTCGGCTTTCAAATCAATGACTTGAGTCAGGCCCAAAAGAGCCGATATTTTTTGTTTGTATTCAAGGGTTTCGGGAAAATGGTATCCGGTTTCGAGAAACAGAACCGGAACCGAAGGATCCACCTGGCTCAACATGTGCAGAAGGACGCCGCTTTCCGGCCCAAAAGAAGAAGTCATGGCAAAACGGGGCGCGAATTCCCCCACCGCCCAAGCCACGATTTCCTGGGGTTTCTTGGTTTCAAACTCGGCATTTATTTTTTCCAAATCAAAACCGTGTGCCAACACTTTTTTCCTTTGTTTCCTATTTTTTATTCAAATACCCCAGGCTTCGTAAGCACTGAATGACTTTGTCTGCCGATTGCTCCGGAGTTTCAGATTCGGTTTCACAGACGACTTCAGGATGAAGGGGTTCTTCGTAAGGATCATCCACTCCGGTAAACCCGCGGATTTCTCCAGCCTTCGCTTTTTGATAAAGGCCTTTGACATCGCGCGTTTCGCAAGCTTTGGCCGAGGCCTTGACATACACTTCCACAAAATTTCCGATCATGCGCCGGTTGGCGTCACGCGCCTCCCGGTAGGGAGAAACCACCGAGGCCAGGGCGATTACTCCATTGCGCGTCAAAAGATGGCAGACAAAACCGATGCGCTTCACATTCAAATCGCGGTCTTCGCGCGAAAAACCAAGGCCTTTGGTGAGTTGGGTCCTCACCACATCCCCGTCCAGCAACTCGACTTTCAGGCCCTCTTTGCGAAAACCCCTCTCCAAAAGGCGGGCAATCGTGGACTTCCCTGAACTGGGAAGTCCGGTCAACCAGACGGTCACGCCTTGAAGGCAATGCATTTCCAAGAAGAATCCCTTCTATCTCCAGGTTTTTGAATGGCTTACGATTCTGCGGAAAGCCCCGGGGCCAAGAGTAGGGTTCCACTATACAACTTCATTGTTCGTATTGTCAATCGCCGCTCCCCCTTGGCGCTTTTTTTCAAAAATCCGCCCCACCAAAAGGGAGATTTCAAAAAGCAGGCAAAGAGGAATCGCAAGGAGCATCTGGCTGACGGGGTCCGGCGAAGGGGTCAGAACCGCGGCAATGATAAAAATGGCGACAATCACCCCTTTCCGGTAACGGGCGAAGGTTTGGATTTTTACAATCCCCAGCGCCGCCAGCGCCACAACTACGAGCGGAAAATCAAATAAAAGCCCAAAGGCGAAAAGCATCGCCGTCATAAAAGAAAAGTAAGGCCCGCTCATGAGCATAGGGCGAAGACTTTCGGTTTCAAATCCGAGAAGGAAAGCCAGGCCAAAGGGAATCACCAGCACATAGGCAAAAAAAGCCCCGGCCAGAAAAAGCAGCACCGAAACGAAAATCAGGGGAAGGAAAATCTTCTTTTCCCTTGCGTAAAGGCCGGGGGCCACAAAGAGCCAGCCCTGGGTAAAAAAAGCAGGCAGGGAAAGGAGAAGCCCCGCAAAAACCGCGGCCCTTAAATGAATGACAAAAGCTTCGAAAGGTTTTTGAAAATAAAGATGGGCGATATGAAGGCGTTGAAGAGGCACGGTTAAAAAATCGAGGATTTGCCGCGCGAAAAACCAGGAGAGGGTACTGGCAAAAAGGAAAAAAATGCCGCAAAAAATCAACCGACGGCGAAGCTCTTCCAGGTGAGGAACAAAATCCTTAAGAATTTCCCAGAAAGTCCTGGAAGGAGGTTCCTGATGCATGGGAAATCCTGTCTGCGGGATGGGAGCTTCAGGCCTGCGCGAAAACTTCGCGGGCGACAATCCCCACCACGCCAAGCGCGACTGCATTTTCTCCAAAAGCCGAGGGGATAATTTTGACCTGGGTGGAAGCTTCTTCCACCGACCATTCTTTGATGGCCGTCTTGATGGCATCCAGGAGAGGCGCCCCGCAGTCTTCAATGCCTCCGCCGATGACGACAATTTCAGGATTGAGAAGATTTACCAGGAATGCGATCTTTTTGCCCAATTCGTAGCCGGATTGTTCAACCACCTTCACGGCAAGCGGGTCTTTTTCTTTGAGAGCGCGCACCACTTATTTAAAAGTGAGCTTGGAAACATCTCCATTCACATAATCCTTTAAAACGGACTTTTCGCCCTTTTGAATGGCTTCACGGGCACGCACCACCATGCCGATATCCATTTCCCAACGGCCTAACTGAGTCGCAATCTGTTGGGCATATTCTTTGGTGGTCTTGATGCTATTGATGCCGAGTTCTCCCGCCGCGCCGGTAGCGCCCCGGTAAATTTCTCCGTTCACGAGAATTCCACAGCCTACGCCCGAGAACATATAGAGCATATGGCGAACGTCCCGGTCAAGACCAAGCCATTTCTCGCCCAACACCGCCGCATTGGCGTCATTTTCCACAAAAGTGGGGATATTGAGACGTTTTTCAAAGGTGTCTTTAATCGAAAGGCAAACGGAAAGGTCTTTTTCCCCGAGGCTTTGCGGCCAGCGAATGGTCCTGCCGCGCTCGTCAATGATGCCCGGAACACCGACTCCGACCCCGACAATTTTCGTTTTGTCGATTTCCGCCTTTTCGATAATCTCGGCAGCCATATCGACCATTCGTTCGATGACCGCTTCGGAGTTTTCCGGCGGTCTTTCCCGTTTCAATTCGGCGATCACGTTGATCTCCAGATCAACGAGTACCCCTACAATCGAAAGCATGTTAAGCCCCACGCCGACAATGTAACCGGCCTTGGCATTCAGTTCCACGAGAACGGGTTTACGGCCGCCCGTGGATTCATCCAGTTCGCCTTCGATCACCAGCCCTTTTTTGATGTAATGATTGACATAATTGGAAACCGTCACGATATTGAGTTCGGTAATTTTGGAAATATCGGTGCGGGAGATAGGACCGTTTTTGCGGATGACTTCAAGAATCGCCAAATTTTTGCGTTCTTTGTCAGTTAAAATGCGGTCTTTTAAAAGGATTTGTTTAATCATGCTCATGATCCCCGCACTCCTTTCGAAGAGTAATAAAAAAACAGGCGTTTACAACACAATGGCGCATTATATTCCTAAAGAAGCCTTTTTCAAAGGATAAGTTAAGCTCCGGGAAAGAAATCTTCCTGAAGGAGGTTTTCGGCGTTTTTCCCGACCGGGTCAGCGTGAAAACGCTTTTGGATGCTTTCCCCCTTCAAATAATTGCAAATCGCCACGAGAATCATCCCCTGATCCAGGGCCAGGTACTGGGGATTGGCTTTGCCGTTTTTTAAGTCCACGGAATCGTAAAAACCGTACTCGCCGTAGAGGTCGAATTGGAGCAGATTCCGGATATTGGCAATCGCATCCTTCGGCAAAACATCCAGTGCCAAAAAGCTCACATGGGGCGTAATCACCTGCCGGTCCGGGTAACCCTTGACCGACGCTTTTTTAATGCCCATTTCCACATAGTTCCATTTTCGGCCGTTGGAAACCGCAGCCGGCGAAATTCCCCATACCGGGTATTTCCTTTCTTTCAACGCATAATCCCTCTGGATTTCCACAGCGATTTTGTTGTTCAGGCCCAAGCCCTTCGGGGCCAGCGCCTTTTCCCGGAGCAGAAGCGTAGGCATTAAATATTCGAAAAGTGACCCTCCCCAACTCGGAACAAACTTTTGCTTTCCATAGAGATAATGGCCCTGAATGTAATCAATGCCATCGCGAGTAGCCAGCGGCCCCTGTGGCTTTTGATTCTGCCAACTCCAGGCGGCGGGAGGAGTGCGGAAAATAAACCCCCAGTGAGTCCGCGAAAGATTGCCTTTGCCAATGGCATAAAAACTGGTCACGCGCGCTTCGCTGGCCAGCATTCCATAATGGTACATTCCAAAATTGCGCTCGGGCACATCGACCCCGACCACCAATTGATTGTTTTCCGGATCCAAAAGCTCGGCGAATGAAAAACCGTCCAGAAGCCGGGTCGCTTTTTGCGCCAATTCTCCGGGAAAGGCCTGGCGTACCACCACCAGCGCCGAAGCAAGCCATCCGCTGTCAACGGTCGAGACATAGCTCCGCGTCACATGCAATCGCTTGGTTTCATAAAAATTGTAAAAAAAACCTTTGTAGCGGGACATATTGCCAAGCGTGGAAAGCACAAGAGCGATCCGCTCACGGGCTTGTTCTTTGGAAATAAATTCCAAATCCATGGCGGCAATCGTTGCCAGTAAATCCATCGCGATATTGGTGGGCGAAGTGTAATCCGCGGCAAGAGGAAAATCGCCCATCCGCAAATGATCAATGACAAGGTTGGTTTCCCGGTCACGCGCATTCAAAAAGTATTTCCAGGTATCCTCCGCAATGGCTTTTAAAAATTTACGGTCTCTCCCTATTTTCTGAATCTCCTGCCGGCGTTCGGGATCCATCACACGCGCCGGATAACCGGCAAGATTGTCGCGATGACTGTGAAAGGAAATATTTTCAGGCCCAAAAAACGCAATTTCATCCACCGACAGATTTCCGGAGGTTTTTTGGCTGCGGCTGACGACTTCAAACGAGAGCGTAAAAAGCTGGTCCAGATCCAGCGACTTGAAAACCTTGATGGGAATCACAATGTCTGCCCATCCGCCGTGTGCCCCGGCAGTCAACTCCGTGATATCGCGCACCACTCGGTTATGCCGCCAGTCAGAAAGCGAAACCCGGATCCGGCCTGTAAATGTTTCCGCTTTTTTGATTTGAAGCCTGATTTTGAAGACAAAAAAATCGGCGCGGCTCACATCCAGGTATTCGAGAAAACTTGAAAAGCGGGCTTGTTCCTCCGGAAGGAGCCGGAAATCGGCTTTGAGCGAATATCCCCGCCGTCTGTTTCGCGCGTCTACTTTATCAAGGCCAAGATCAAGGGCGCCGGGATTGGGGGATTTTATCTGCCATTCCGCGCCGCGTCTCCGGTTGAACTTTCCGGAATTAAAATCATCCACCACAACAAAGCGGGAAGATTCTGCCAGCGGTTTGTCGGCAGGAAGGGTTTCATAAACAGGGGGAGGCGGGACATTTTTAGAAAAAAGAGAGAGGGGAAAAACGAAGACAAAAAAAAGCAGGGGCACGGCGCACCGTGCCCCTGCTCTGGAAGGTTTAGCCAAGCACAACCTGAACGTAATGCTCTCGGGAATCCTTGAAAGCGGGAACAAGCTTCGAGGAAAGTTTCTTTCCGTCAACGATCAGTTGTTTGACGCCTTGTCCCTTGCCTTCAGGATTTTTCACATCGATATGGTAAACCACGCCGCGGAACAAGCGCTTTGCGGTAAACCCCGGCCATTTTTTCGGAATCACGGGGTCGATCAAGAGCCCTTCCTTAACTGGGCGTATCCCGAGCAACCAGTTTAAAACCACTACAGCATACCAAGCGCCCGAACCCGTGTACCAGGTCCAGCTGCCACGGCCGTTATTGGGAGAATCCGGCCCATCCACATTGCCCGGCGTGACATAGGGTTCCGCATAATAAAGATCCGGCTCAAGGCCGCGCAAAATCGGATTGAAACTGCGGTAAACCTCATACGACTTGTCCCCTTCGCGCATCATGGCCTCGGCCTGTACAGCCCAGGTTCCGGCATGCGTGTAAAGCCCGCCGTTTTCGCGGACCGATGGAGCGTAGCGTGTGATATAACCGATCGTAGGGTCCGTCACCGAATAACCCGGCGTCAGAAGGAGCGGTCCATATTTTTTATACAACCATTTGCGGGCCGCGCCCATCACCTGCTTGGCGCGATCACCTTCCGCAACGCCTGTAATCACAGCCCAAGTCTGGCAATTCAAAAAGATTTTACCTTCTTTTTGAGTCTTGCTGCCAAGCGGACGGCCATCATCCCGGGTAGCGCCGACATACCATTCGCCATCCCAACCCGCTTCGTTAATCGCTTTTTTCAAATCTTCCGCTTTTTTCAAATACTCGGCTGCTTTCTTTTTATCCCCGCGGCTTTCCATAATAGGAGCAATACGCGTCAGGATCCCATACAAGAACTGGCCAAGCCAAATCGATTCGCCTTTCCAGCGAATTCCCACATGGCTCAAGCCGTCATTCCAGTCGCATTCTCCCATGAGCGGAAGCCCGCGGTCGGAAAAGCGGGTAAAAACTTTCTCGATCGCTCGCAGGCAATGCTCATACAGAGAGCCTTCGGTCACTTGTTTGGTCTTGGGGTCCGGGAGAAACTTGACCTTTGTGTCCATGATGGATTCGTCATTGGTCTCATCCAGATAATTCAGCGTGATGAAATCAAGCCATAACAGATCATCCGAACAATGGGTAATCGCGCCCATATTCGTGCCGTGATGCCACCAGTGATACACCGTGCCATCCGGGAACTGTTGTTCGGCATGCAGCAGGATTTGCTTTTTGGCAAGTTCCGGCTTGGTGGAAAAAAAGATCTGGCAGTCCTGCAACTGATCGCGGTAGCCAAATCCGCCGCTGGATTGATAGTACGCACAACGGGCCCACAACCGCGCGGAAATAGACTGATATTTCAGCCAGATATTGGTCATGAAATTCAAAGACTCATCCGGAGTTTCGACCGTGGAGGCATTCACAAACGAATCCCACAACGCTTTGACCTTGCTCAATTCCTGGTCCGCGGTTTTGGGATTAGTATATTTCTTGATGATTTGCTCCGCTTCCGCTTTCGAAGTCGTGGATCCCAGCAAAAAAACAATGGTCTTGGATTCTTTGGCATCCAGTTCCACATCGACCTGCAAGCTTGCGGCGGGATCGCCCCATTTTCCTTCGGAGTTGCGGAGTTTTCCGTCAATGACCGCTGCCGGCGCATGAGGATCCCCGTAACGGCCGAGGAAAGACTCCTTGTCGCCGTCATAAGCCACAGGCTTTGGAAAGGAAGCATGAAAACCCTGAAGCGGTCTTTCGCTCATGCCCGAAGAAATAAATCCCGGAACAAGCGGCGCGCGCTTAAGTCCATAGATCATTCCGTTTTTCCGGTCGATCCAGGTTTCGATAAAGGTTTTATGAAATTCACGGTGCGTGTCGGCCCAATTGCCCAGGCACCAATCAAAATAGGTAAAAACACTCAGGCGGCGTTTTTTGTTGGATTCGTTTTTAAGGACGATTTTCCAAACTTCCACCGGTTCTTCAGCATCCACGAAAATCGTTTTTTCGCAGGTGATGTCATTCAGCCGGCTCGTGAGAACCGAATAACCCTGGCCATGGCGGACTTCGAAAAAATCGAATTTCGGCGTGCAGGGTTTCCAGGTCGCGGACCAATATTTGCCGCTGTCTTTGTCGCGAAGGTAAATGTATTTGCCCCAGCTATCGCGGATCAAATCCTGGTCCCAGCGCGTCACGCGCGAAAGATTGGAATTATCGCGCCAGGAAAAGCCGGAGCCGGTCTGGGTTTCGACAAGGCCGTAATCGCCATTGCAAATCACGTTCACCCAGGGACGAGGGGTGTCGGGACGCGTAATAACATATTCGCGGCCGTCGCCCGTAAAATACCCGTATTTGGACTGAAATTTTTTGACTTCATTTTTCAAAGAAAGAGAAGCGCTTGCCTTGCTTGTTTTAGATGTTTTTGATTTCTTAACCATAGTCTTGACCATTGTTTCTTTTCCTTTTTTATTGAATTTTTATTTATCTTCTGCCTGTAAAAGTGCGTTGACCTGCTCGGCAAGCGGCTTTGCAACTTCCGCGGCCGTTTTCTTGCCGTTAAACACAAGATCCAGTTGAGGGGAAATGTACTTTTCTTCGATCTCCCTCCAACGGGGATGAAACGGGCTGAACACGATATATTTCACGGCCTCGTTCAACATCTTTTTATTCGCCGGCGGTTGGGGATCTTTCGCCCAGTTTTCGCCTTCAGATACCGCCACGCGGGAGGGCTGAGCAAGCCCCTGCTTCGCAAGCCGTTCCTGGCCCCGCGGGCCCGTGAGCGCCTTGATCACTTCCCAGGCTTCTTTCTTTTGCCGGGAAGATTTTAAAATCGCATACCCGGAACCGCCGGAACCAAATGCGCGAACTCCTTGCGGATTTTTTGGAAACATGGCCACATCCCATCCGAAATCATAACGCCGCAGGCCCGGACTTTCCCAGATCCCGGAAAGAAACATTCCGAGACGGCCGCTCGCGAACATCAAATCCACGCCCATGCCGAGGTTCGACAGAGCAACAGGCGTCGGCATCACTTTATAGAGATTGATCATATCCGCGTAAAATTGCAGGCCCTGAATGGTCTTGGGGTCATCGATCAGCGTGCGTTTCGGATTTTTCACATCATCCACAAGGGCGCCGCCGTTGCCGTACACAAAATCCTGCCACGCCCAGCCGTAGAAACCGTACTGCGTGATTCGACCGGACGCATCTTTCTTGGTCAACGTGCGCGCAATGCGCAAAAGATCATCCCAGGTCCATTGATCGGTTGGGTAAGCAATTCCCGCTTCATCAAAAAGTTTTTTGTTATAAAAAACGCAGGCGAACGGGGCCACATCGCGAGGAACCGCCAAAAGCCTCCCATTTACGGTAAACCGTTCGAGAATCGTCTGGAAGAAATCAGCCTTCACAAATGCCGAGTCTTTCTCGGCATAGGGAGTCAGGTCTTCAAGCACATTCTTCGTGGCGAAGGTTACAAAATAATCCGCTTCGGTCGCGATAATGTCCGGCGCCGCGCCGCCTGCAATGCGGGTCAGGATCTTGCTGTCGTAACCGGTATAGGGAGTATGCTCGAAAACAAGTTTGATTTCAGGGTGGGCCGTCTGCCAATCCTTGATGGAATTGGTAATGATTTCAATTTCTTCGGGGCTGCCCCAAAAAGCAATTTTAATTGGGGTCGGGCCGCCCGCTGAAGGGTTCTGCCCGCAGCCGCTAAAAACTTGCAAAAAAAGCAAAAAAAGGGCACAAAATTTTCTATTCATAGTTTTCATTATTATGTGTTCAATCTGCTGGTTGAAGCGGATGAAAAACGAGTCAAAAGCCAGGCAATTCGGGCGATTATAGCACATGCCATGAGCCTGTCAATCCCAGCAAATCCTCAATGTTTTCAAGGTTAAAAAGCGGTGAAATTCATCATTTTCTCCCTATTTTGACAGTGACTCCGCATAGAGAATGTCAAATACCATCATGTCCGGTATATTAGTTTTTTTAGGTAGTCACAAATTGTGCCCACCTATTTTCACAAATCATGGCCGGGAGTGAAAACCAATTTTCCGCCGAGGTTTCACAGGCGGTTCGAGCAGTTCCCGGAGAGCATCGAAGACAACTTTGAACTGGTGATCGTACTTTTTTTCCATCAATTCGATCTTTTCCCTGACGTCTTTATGCGTCTCCAACATTCGCCTCAGTTTAGTGAATGTTCGCATAATTTGAATATTCACTTGTACCGCGCGAAGACTGTTTAAAACCCCGGAAAGCATTGCCACCCCATTTTCCGTAAAAGCATAAGGCACGCGTCGAATTCCCATCTTCTCAGAATTGGATGTCACAATTTGTGACCTCCAATTTTCTTTTTCTTTTTGGTTTAATTGAAACATGAAATCGCTTGGGAAACGTTCCCAATTGCGTTTCACAGTTTGATTTAAAACCTTGGTGGAGACTCCATAAAGGAATGCCAAATCACGGTCAAGCATAACTTTATAGCCTCGAAAAAGATAAATTCTAGCTTGAATAATTTCATCAGGAAGAGTTTCAAAACTATTTTTTTTGTGCATAAAAT
>CAYGIT010000032.1:0-21736 GCA_964349955.1 uncultured bacterium | reverse complement strand
GTCTTTCAATTCGTTGAGGACCTTGTCCACGGCACCTTTTTCATACAGCGAAGATTCGTTGAAATAATGATCAAAATGCACATCGACAGCCTTCAGGTCTTCGCGGATGCCTTTCATGATTTCATCGCCCGCGTAGTGACGGCAGAAATCCAGGGCTTTCGGGCGATCCATCGAAAGCAATGACTCCCCTTTTTCGGCAATGAGTTTTTGCGCAAGCTCGATCAAGTAGTCGCCTTGGTATCCATCTTCCGGTAGCAGCATTTCCTGCTTTAATTCCTGGGCATACCGGGCATACAGGCTTGCGCCAAGGAGGTTCATTTGCCGGCCGGCGTCATTGAGATAATATTCCGCCTGAACGGCATGGCCCGTGGCTTTCAAGATGCGCACCAGGCAATCGCCAACCGCCGCCTGCCTCCCATGCGCGATCGTGAGCGGGCCCGTGGGATTTGCGCTGACATATTCGATCAGGACATTTTTGCCTTTGCCGAAATCCGATTCTCCGTAATACCGGTCCTTCTGATGCACTTCGAGAAGCACCCCGGCCAGGGACGACTGGGAAAGATAAAAATTAATGAATCCGGCTCCGGCCACTTCCACTTTGCGGATGATTCCGCTTTTCGCGCCCGGGCTTTCGTTTGCAATGATCTTTACCAGCTCATCGGCCACAAGGGCGGGGCGTTCCCCCGCTAACTTTGCCAGTTTAAAAGCCACATTGGCAGCAAAATCCCCGTGCGTGCGGTCTTTGGTAAGAACAATGTCATAATCAAAATTTGCGGGCAGATCAATTCCCTTGTGCGTGACAAATTGCCGGACACTCTGGTCCATGACCTCTTTGACCACATTCTTCATACCAGAGGCGCATCTCCCCACAAGCGTTCAAGGCTGTAAAATTCGCGAACCGACGCATAAAAAACATGCACGATCACATCGCCAAAATCCAGCAGCACCCACTGTCCGGTATCCAGGCCTTCCATGTGCCAAACCTTGATTTTCTTGTCTTTCAGGGAATCCACAATGTGATGGGCAATGGCGCGCACATGCCGGTCGGAATTGCCATGCAAAATCACGAAATAATGGGCCACGCTTGTCAGTTTGCTCAAATCCAGGATCACCGGCGATTCGGCCTTTTTATCCAGGGCCAGGTCGCGGGCCAGTAATGCTATTTTTTTAGCTTGCATCAGTTCCTTTCCATTTAAATTTCAAAGCGGTTGGTGATGGGCATCCGGCGGCCAAACCAGGCTTTTTCCGTGACTCTCAAAATCGGCGGGGTCTGGCGCCTTTTGTATTCATTGTGGTCCACGCGGCGGACCACTTCTGCAACGGTTTCGGGGCTTACCTTTTTTTTCTTCATCAAAAGCGCAATTTCATCAGCAGATTTATTTTGCTCGATCAAAAGCGAAAGAATTTCATCCAAAACCGCATACGGCGGAAGGCTGTCTTCGTCTTTTTGGCCCGGGGCAAGCTCGGCCGAAGGCGCTTTTTGCATCGTTGCTTTGGGAATGACTTCCTTTTGGCGGTTGCGCCAGCGCGCGAGGGCATACACATCGGTTTTGTAAACATCGCCTAAGACAGAAAGCCCGCCCGCCATATCTCCGTAAAGCGTGCAATACCCCATGGCCAATTCCGATTTATTTCCGGTAGAAAGCAGAAGGCGGTTTTCGTCATTGGAAATAAACATCAACTCGAGGCCGCGCAAACGGGCCTGCAGGTTTTGATGGGCCAGGGTCAATTTTTGCTCGTCTTCGGTTTGACTGCGCTGAATCCGGTAAGCTTTTTCGATAAACGCATATTTTTCACGGATCGGATAAACCCGGAATTCAATGCCGAGCCTTTGGGCAAGTTCTTCGGCATCCTCCCAGCTTCCACAGGAAGAATAGGGGCCGGGCATGGCCACCCCGCAAACAACTTCCGGGCCCAAGGCATCGGCCGCCAGCGCGGCGACAAGAGCGGAATCAATGCCTCCGCTCAGGCCGATCACGGCTTTATGAAAACTATTCTTCCGGCAATAATCCCGTATGCCCAGCACCAAAGCTTGATAAACTTCTTCGGCTTTGGATATTTCCTCAAGAGGAACTTCCATTCCCTTTTCAGCGGGGTCCCAATCGAAAAAGAAAAGATCTTCCTCGAAGGCCGGCGCGCGAAAAAGCATGCGCCCGGCGGCATTCATAAAAACGCTGCGGCCGTCGAAAATCAAATCATCCTGTGCCCCCACTTGATTTACATAAAGAATGGGCAAATGCGATTGCCGGGCATGCTTTTTCAGCAGCCCGTCACGAATTTCCGCCACCCCGTTAAAGAAAGGCGAAGCAGAAATATTCAGGATCCAATCTGCCTTTTGGCGGGCCAGATCCTGAACGGGTTTTTCATCGTAGCGAAAATCCCAAATGTCTTCGCAAATGGTCGGGCCTATTTTCGAATGCTTCCAGGCAATGACACGGCTTTCCCGGCCGGGCTCAAAAAAAATATTTTCGAGAAAAACATCATAGGTCGGTAAAAGCCTTTTGGCATAGCGATGGAGGATTTTTCCGCCAGCGATCCAAGCCATGCAATTCTGGCTCCGAAAGGGGCGGTGGGAAGTTTTGGAAAATGTCGAATCCGGTTTTGCCGGGATTTGAGAGCGGTCAATCGTGCCGACTACGGCCGTGATTTTTTTACCCCGCGTGGCCGCGGCAATTTTTCTCAGCCATTGAAGGCCTTCTTCGACAAATTGCTTTTTATTGGCAAGGTCCCAAACCGGATAACCGGAGAGAGCGCATTCGGGAAAAACAATGATATCCGAGCCTTCGGTTTCCGCTTCATGGATCCAGCGGATGATTTTTTTTGCATTGGCAGGGTAATCCCCCACCGTCGGATTCATCTGCCCTATCGCGATCCGAATTTCTTGCCCTTTTGAATTTTGCATTTTGATTTTTGCATTGATTTATTGGACCCGAGGAGGATCGAACTCCTGACCTCTACAATGCGAATGTAGCGCTCTCCCAGCTGAGCTACGGGCCCACAAGCGGTAATATTGCTCACTAACCGGTCATGCAGTCGTAACGGTAATTCAACTCACATCTCTTTGCATCGCCGCCCCTTTAGGGGCGGGCCGACACGCGTCAGGCAATACCACAAATCTCTGCAATTCTACCCTCACCCTACCCCTCTCCCTAAAAAGGGAGAGGGAAAACTAATGAAAGCAAACGCACAAGTTACTTCCGCGCATCCTCCACGCAATCCCTCAAAAACTCAAAGGCCTTGTCCTGTTCGAGCTCATTGAAAATTTCGTGGTAAAAACCTTCAAAAAGCTTCATTTTCTTGCGCGGGGCCTGCACTTTTTCATAAAAGGCCTGGCTGCGACTCAAATCCACCACTTTTTCCAGGCCGGCGAGCATCATGTAAACCGGAAAAGGAAACCTAACTTGTTCCTGTGCCTTGAGTTTGGCCTGGTATGATAGCACTTCATGTATTAATCTTACAGAAATTTTTCGCTTGATCAACTTGTCCGCTTTGTAGTTCCGGACCTCTTCGGGATTGTGGGTCAGATGGGGCGGATAAACCGGGTTTTGGTAAATAAAATCCGGTTTGACGCAGTTCAAAAAGGTATTGAGCCAAATGAGAGGCCGGGGCAAGCGCAACCCCAGAAAGGGAGAAGACAGAAAAAGCGCTTTGAGGTTTTCGGGAAAGCGCAAAGCCCAGTGAACGGCGACCAGGCCTCCAAGGCTATGTCCCAATAAAAAGATTTTTCCTTTTTGACCGTGCTTTTGCTTTAAAACATTGAGAAAGTCCGTCACATCGCCGATGAATTCCTCAAAGGAATCCACATAAACATCCCGGCCTTCAGAGAGCCCGTAGCCGCGACCGTCATAAACCGCAATTGAGAGGCGCACTCCTTTCAATTTTTCTACGAATTTTTCGTAACGGCCCGAATGCTCGCCGTGGCCGTGCAAAATAACCAGGGTATCCAGCGCCCCGGGGCATTCGAAATAACGGTAGAAGAGCTGCACCCCGCCTACGCCTTGAAAATGTCCGGTCATCGCGGGCGGGCCTCACCCCTCCGGTACAGTTCTTCGATCGTATCCTTGAATTTTTCGCACACGATTTTGCGTTTTACTTTCAAAGTCGGCGTAATTTCACCGGCCGCCAGTGTTAATTCCGCAGGAAGAAGCGCATAATATTTTATTTGCTCAAAGGGAGCCAGCGCGCGCGTCTTTTCCCGGAACCGCACTTCAATCCAATCCTGAATTTTGGCGTGACGCAGCAACTCTTCATACGACGGACATAAAATTCCCATTTCGCGGGCATGCGCTTCGACTTCCGTGCGGTTCGGCACAAGCAGCGCCACCAGATAATTGCGTTTGTCCCCAATCACAATGGCCTGGGAAAAAAGCGGGTCCGCGAGGATCATCCCCTCAATATTTTGCGGGGAGATCATCTTGCCGCCCGATGTTTTGATGATGTCTTTTTTACGGTCCGTGATTTTCAGGAATCCATCCTCGGTGAAACACCCCACATCTCCGGTATGAAACCAGCCGTCATGGATTGCTTCCCGGGTTGCCTGGGGATTCTCGTAATAGCCCTGCATCACGCAGGGGCCGCGCGTCAAAATTTCTCCGTCAGCGTCAATGCGCACTTCCACGTTCCGAAGCGGGCGTCCCACCGTGCCAAAACAAAAATGCTCGGGGGAATTGACCGTCATCACCGGAGAAGTTTCCGTAAGGCCGTAGCCTTCGAGAATGAGAATGTCCAGGGCATAAAAAAATTCGGCCAGCTCGCGGGAAAGCGGCGCCCCGCCTGAAATGAAAAACCGCATCCGTCCCCCAAGCTGTCTTTTGATTTTGTTGAAAACAAGTAATTTTGCCAGCGCCAGCTTCAAGGAAAGAAACAGGGTCGCTTTATTTCCTTTAAGCTCAAGCCGGCTTTTCCCGACAGCAAGAGCCCAATGGAAAATTTTTTTTCGAAGCGAAGAGGCCTGTTCCACTTTTTCGAGAACGCGGGCATGAAATTTCTCGTAAAACCGGGGAACGGCGCAGGCAACCGTCGGCCGTATTTCCCGCATGTCATCGACCACGGTTTGCATGTTTTGCGCATACGCAATCGTGGCTCCATGGGCCAGCATGAAATAATAGCCGGCAAGACGCTCAAAAACATGGCTCAAGGGAAGAAACGAAATAGAACAATCAGATTCCGAAATCTTGATGAATTCGGAGGCTCCGGCCGCGTTTTCAAGAAAATTGCGATGCGTCAGCATTACCCCTTTGGGCGGCCCCGTGGTGCCCGAAGTGTAAATCAGGGTTGCCAGATCCTCCGGCTTCAGGGCATCCACCAGGTTTGGGTATAAATTCGCATCATTCATCTTTTCCAAACGCCCGGCATCCAGAAGTTGCGTGAATCCCAGAACGCGTGCATCCGCAGACGGGACCAGAGAATCGAACAAAATGATTTTACGAATCCGGCATCCGGGAGAAAATAGTTGCGCGAGGCGTGAAAGCTGACCGGGCGTTGATAAAAAAAGGATCTCACTGCCCGCATTTTCCATCAAATAGCGGGTTTCCTCCACGGAAGAAGTCGGATAGATGGGAACCACCACCCCTCCCAGGCTTAAAATGGCAAGGTCGGCCATCACCCATTCAGGGCGGTTTTCAGCAAGAATTCCTACCCGGTCTCCCTTTCTTACACCAAGGGAATGAAGACCCAAAGCGGCTTGTTCAACACTTTCCAGCAATTGCTTCCGGGAGATGCCAGTGAATTTTCCAAGGATTGGGTCAAGCAAGGAAAGCGCAATGGCTTCCGAATTTTTTTTGACCTGCGTCAAAAAGAGATGGATAAGACTTGTCGAGCTTGAAACCATTACTTCCGCGCGCTTTCTTCGGGCATCGGTTTGGAAACAGCAGGCAATGGATTAATATTTTGCAGGGCGTTGATGTTCCGAAGGCTCTGCTCCTGGATGAGGCGGATTTTTTCCTGGCGGAGAAGCTCGTTGGTCATGTCTTTTTTAAACGCTTTCGAGGCATCCTGTGTTTCGATTTTGGCAAGAATTTGCTGGTCGATCCGGGCTTGTTCAATAATCCTTTTCACTTCCTGGACCTGCGCCTCATTTTTAGCTTTCACTTTTTCATTGATTTGCAGGATCTGCTGAATTTGTTTTTTGAGATTTTCGATTTCCTGGGGATTTTTTGAATCCAAAACGGCAAAAGCGGTGAACGGCACAAAATAAAACAGGCTTATAGCGCCTGCAAGGAACAGTTTGTCATTTCGAAGAAACGGTAGCACCCTTACTTGTCCTGAAATTTAGGCTGTCTCTTTTCAAGAAAGGCTTTGATGCCTTCTTTCATATCTTCGCTTTGAGCGACTTTTCCAAAAAGCGCGGCTTCGAGTTTTAATCCGGCTTCAAGGCTCATTTCATATCCTTCGCCCATCGCCTGTTGGGCATACTGAATGGTCACCATGCTCTTGGACGCGATTTTTTTCGCAAGCCCCATGGTTTGTTTGATCAGCTCCCCGTCCGGCACCAGGCGGTCGACAAGGCCGAGGCGGAAGGCTTCCTGGGAATTGATCATATCCCCGGTCAAAATGAGTTCCCGGGCTTTCGAAAGCCCTACAATCCGGGCCAGGCGCTGGGTCCCGCCAAAACCGGGAGTAATGCCAAGATTGATTTCCGGCTGCCCGAATTTGGCCCTTTCAGAAGCCACTCGAATATGAAAGGCCATGACCAGTTCGCATCCTCCGCCCACGCAAACCCCGTGAATGGCCGCAATCGTGACTTTTTTTGAATTTTCAATCCGGTTAAAAACCCCTTGCCCCATCAGCGCCAGTTTTTCGGCATCGGCCGGGGAATTGATTTGGCCGATGACCTTGATGTCGGCCCCGGCAATAAAAGCATTCGTGCCCGCGCTTGTAAAAATAATGACTTTGACATGGGGATTGGCTTCGAGCTCACGAAAAACAGCGTCGATTTCTTCGATGACTTTCGGCGTCAAAATATTGACCGGAGGATTGTCGAGAGTGAGCACCGCAATTTGATCTTCGATTTTCGTTTTAATGAATTGGGATTCCATGGTTTTCCTTTCTAATCCTAAGCCGTGTATTCGAAAAATCCGCGGCCGCTTTTTTTGCCTAAAAACTTGGCGCCAGCCATCCTCTTGAGTCGGGGCGCGGGCCAAAATCGGTCTCCGTGGGTTTTGTAAAGTTCCTGAAGTACTGCCAAAACACGGTCCAGGCCGATTTCATCCGCATACTTTAAAGGGCCTCCTTTGTCTTGAGGAAACCCGACACCGGCCAGCATGCCGATATCGATGTCGGCCGCCTTGGCCACATTTTCTTCCAGGCAATAAATTGCTTCATTGATCATCGGGTAAATCAACCGTTCAATCGAAAAAGCCGTTCCCTTTTTTCCGGTTTTTTTCTGAACTTCTGAAATGGATTTTGCAAGGATGTCGGGTTTAGCGGCATCGTAGGAATAAAAACCTCCGCCACTCTTGGTCCCGTAATACCCCGCTTTATAAAGCTCATCCCAGATTTCCGCCGGTTTCATGCGGTTGCCGTAGGCATCCAGAAGCACTTTGGTCGCATCCAGGCAAACATCCAGACCCAAATTGTCTACCAGAGTAAACGGCCCCATCGGAAGGCCAAAGGCACGCACGGCATCATCGATTTGCTCACGGGTGGCGGCCCCTTCCTGGAGGCAATACGCAGCTTCATTCAGGTAGGGCATGAGAAGTCGGTTCACAAGAAATCCCGCGCATTCATTGACCCTCACGGGAATTTTTCGCAATGACTCCGAAAAGCTGATGGCATCCTCGACCGTCTCCGCGGAAGTCGCAAGGCCCGGAATGACTTCGATTAATTTCATGACTGAAGCCGGATAAAAAAAGTGGATGCCGATAAATTTTTCAGGGCGTTTGGTGGCCGAGCCCATTTCGGAAATCGACAAGGCGGAAGTATTGCTCGCAAGGATGGTGGATTCCCCCACCACTTTGTCCAGGTCCTGAAAAACCTTCTTTTTCAGCTCCATTTTTTCAGGCACGGCTTCGATCACGAGATCGACATCCTTGAAATCATCATAACTCGTGGTGGGAATCACAAGCGCCATTTTGTTTTCCATTTCCTGGGCCGTCATTTTCCCCTTGTCGACGCGCCGCTGATAAATCGCGCGGACTTTCGCCACGCCTTTTTGAACCAGCTCGTCCGACATATCTTTGAGACAAACCGGAAGCCCGGCATACGTAATCACCTGGGCAATTTCAGCGCCCATGGTTCCCGCGCCCACGACACCTGCCTTGTAAATATACATATTATTTTCTCTCCAGGACAATCGTACCGCCGAGACCGCCCCCAATGCACATCGAAGCAAGCCCGAGCGAAAGGTTTCTGCGTTTCATTTCATAAAGAAGCGTCACGACAAGCCGCGTGCCCGTTGCGCCCACCGGATGCCCGAGCGCAATCGCGCCGCCGTTCACGTTCACGATTTCCCGGTTCAGCCCAAGTTTTTTCTCCACCGCCAGGTACTGCGCCGCAAAAGCCTCATTAATTTCCATCAACTGGATGTCTTTCAGCGTTACATTTGCCTTCTTCAGCGCCACAGGCGTGGAATGCGCCGGACCGATTCCCATTCTTTCGGGTTCAACACCGGCAAAACCATAACCGCGGACCGTACCGAGAATCTCGAGCCCCAAAGCTTTTGCTTTTTCGGCCGTCGTCACAATGACCGCCGCGGCCCCGTCGGAAATGGGACAGGAATTGCCCGGAGTCACCGAGCCATTCTCTTTAAAAATAGTGGGGTATTGAGACAGGGTTTGCGCATTGATGGCCGGATTGATCCCCTCATCATTAATGAAGGTTTCGGGCGGCAATTCCTTGCCCATGATTTTCTTGGGCACCATGACTTTGACGATTTCATCCTTGAATTTGCCTTCCCGCGTGGCGCGGAAAGCGCGCTGATGAGAAAGCACCGAAAAATCATCCTGCTCTTTGCGGGTGATCCCGAATTCGGCGGCAAGATTTTCGGCGGTACCGCCCATGATCAAACCCGAAATCGGATCGGTGAGCCCTTCCCAAATCGTATCGATCAAGGTGGAATTTTTTAGGCGCTTGCCAAAACGCAGGTCGCGGTTCACAAAAGGCGAAGCGGACATCACTTCAACACCGCCGGCCAATACAAGCGAGGCATCGCCCGCCGCAATCATCTGGCAAGCGTTGACAATGGATTGAAGGCCGGAAGCGCAATTGCGGGCAACAGTATAGGCGGTCACTTCTTTGGGAATCCCGGCCAGAAGCGCAATCACGCGAGCCACATTCGCCGCATCCGATTGCTGGCCGACACATCCGAAAATCACTTCGTCAATGCCTTTGGGGTCAAGTTTGGTGCGCTCGAGAAGCGCCCGGACCACGACTTCGCCCAATTTATGGTTCGTGAAATCTTTGAGAGCGCCGCCCAAATTCCCCTGAGGCGTGCGCACCGCTCCGGCAATGACAATTTCAGCCACAAAATCCTCCCTCTCCAATGGATTCCCGCTTTCGCGGGAATGACAGGCACTTACTCCTGAATCAAACGTTTGATTTCGTCGAGTTGTTCTTCCGTTTTTTGCTCGCCGATCCTGATGAATTTTTCCGGCGAGTAAAATTCAGCCCAATGCGCTTCCTTGACAATCGGATGGATCAAAATATCGGCCTGGGTGCCCCAGGACTGCGCCATTTCGTATTCCATAAACTGAATGGTGCTCATGATGACATTGAAGATATTAACGGCATAGCGATTATACACTTTATGAAACCCTCTTGCGAGAAGCCGTTTATAAAAAGGAGCTTTCTTCAACAGGACCTGCTCCTGCCGGTTCATTTCCTCACGCAGGGTGTTGCGCTCCACCCGGTCATGGGGACCCGGAAGAACATTCACGGCAATGATTTTTTTGACTCCTGCCGCGGTCAAAATTCGGATCGGAAGCGGGTCAATGACGCCGCCATCGATCAAATAACGCCCTTGATGCCATAAGGGACGGAAGATTCCCGGAATGGAGCTGCTGGCCCGGATTGCCTCAGAAACTTTTCCGCTTTCGAGAACGACTTCTTCGGAAGTAAAAAGATCGGCGGCGATGATTTTCAGCGGCCTTTTCAAATCCCGGAAGGTTTTATCGCCGATGTATGTTTCCAAAAAACGGGTGACTTGATTGCCCTTGAAAAATCCATGATGCGCAACCGACATGTCGCGAAACCCGAGCAGTTTGAAAAAACCGCTTCGCTTGTCAATGCTCTTCGCCACGTCTTCCATTTCATTTCCGTTAAAACCCGCGGCCCACAGCCCGCCCACCAGTGCCCCGATGCTGGACCCCACCACCACATCCGGAATAATGCCTTCCCGCTCGAGGACTTTGATCACGCCGATATGCGCCAAGCCATAAGCGGCACCGCTGCCCAAAGCCAGCCCAAGCAAAGTGCCCGACATTTCCTTGCCCAGGTAACGCAAAACATCCCGATAGCGTTCCGGTTCCATCGCGGCCGAGGGAAGAAGAGAAAAAATCCGGACCCCTGAAATGCTTTCTCTTTCCTCAAAAGCACCGTGCTTTTTCTCTCCCTCATCGGGAACGATCACGCGAATGTCGGTCCTCCCGAAACTAAAACCTTGCTGAAGCTCATTGACAATTTCGGAGCATTCCATAAGCTCCGCGGCCCCCCCCGGCGAATAGAGATATACCGTATCCGACTGTTTGAGCGCTTTAAAAGCATAATCATTGATTTCCGCAGGCAACCGGAGCAAAAGGAATTCAAACCGGTAGGTCAGGAACGTAAGAAGGGTCGAAACTTTTTTGTCGCCGGCTTCCTTGGCCAGTAAATGAAGGTACGAAAATCCTGCCGGATGCTTGACCAAACAAGCCTTCAAATCCGCATCGGAGGAAGGGTCCATGGCCGAAAGATCGAAAGAGTGGATGGCCGCATGATGAAACTCCGATTTAAAAAGAGAAGGGGCAAGCGGAGGGCTAAGAAAATCAACAATCACGACATTGCGTTTTGTTTGAGTGACCACCTCGGCAGCAAGATCCCTCCAGAATTGAAAAACTTCGGGCGTATGGACCCGGGCGTGGAGCGCGGCAATCTTGACTTCACGCCGTTGCGCCGCATGGTTCAAATGCCCGGTGAGGCGATGCCCGAGGGAACGGTTCAGATAAAGCGAAATGGAAGGAATGTCATTGACGAGTCTTAGAAAATCTTCTTTTTCGAGTTTGAGAATGACGCCGTCTTTGAGGGCCTCGACTGACGCGCTGTGAAGACGCCCGGTCAGAAGGGAAGTTTCGCCGAAATGGTCTCCGCGGTAGAAATGAATGAGGGTATGCTCCCCGCCCCCGCTTTTGGCTTTATTGTAAAGACGGAAGCGGCCGGCCACCACCACATAAAAGGCCTCGGCCGCGGTGGCCTCTTCATAGACTTTGTCCCCACGCTTGAATTGAATGAGACGGGCCTTTTTTTCAATGAGTTTTTGCTCGGCAGGCGTCAGCGAAGAGAATACCGGAATTTCCTCGAGGGAATATTCCTTGGCAAGCTCGATTTTTCGGCCAAACTGGAAGAAAGCCATGACATCTAAGTATCGGCTGAAAATGAAAAAACAAAATCAGGAAATAAGGCGCCGGATTTCCTTTTTCCAGGATGCCCGAAGGGCGGCCGCCTGGCGCCGCGCCATACGGGGAAGAAATTTTTGATAGCGCCGGTGCCGGTCAAGCGCATGCAGCGAATCCCAAAACTGCGAGGCCTTCCCCGCCAGCTTGGCCACGCCCCAGGCCGTGGATTCGGAAATGTCCGAGACCAGGACGGGAATTCGCAGAAGATCGGCCTGGAATTGCATCAAAAAGCGGTTTCGCGTTGCGCCCCCGTCGACTTTTAAGGATGAAAGCGAGGTCCTTCCTTGAGTCTTCATCGCTTCAATCACATCGGCGCTCTGATGGGCCAGTGATTCCAGGGCCGCGCGCACGATATGCTCCCGTTTGGTTCCTCGCGTAAGGCCCGTGATCATGCCCCGGACATTCGAGTTCCAGTACGGAGAACCCAGCCCCGCAAAAGCCGGCACCATGGTCACTCCTCCGTTGTCCCGCAATTTTCGTATCATGGATTCGGTTTCACTCGCCTTTTTAAAAAAACCGAGTCCGTCCCGCAACCACTGAATCGCTGCTCCCGCAATGAAAATAGCGCCTTCCAGGGCATACACCGGTTTTCCCGATTGATCGCAGGCAAGCGTTTCGAGAAGTCCAAAGGGAGGTTTCAGCGGCTTATGCCCGAGATTGATCATCACAAAACAGCCGGTCCCGTAAGTATTTTTCACATCCCCCGCGTGATAACAGGCCTGGCCATAAAGCGCCGCCTGCTGGTCCCCCATGATTGCATGAATGGGAATCCCCTCTTTCAGGACGCCGGACGCAACCGTCTTTCCAAATAAAGACGCAGATTCATACGCTTGCGGAAGAATTTTTTCAGGAATCCTGAAAAGGCGGAGAAGTTCCTTGTCCCAGGTTTTGGTGCGGATATTGAAAAGAAGCGTACGCGAAGCATTGGTAAAATCCGTGGCATGCGCTTTGCTGCCTGTCAATTTCCAGAGCAACCAGGTATCCATGGTACCAAAAAGAATTTCCCCGCGTTCCGCTTTTGCGCGGAGGCCGGGAACATGGTCCAGTATCCAGCGGATTTTCGTGGCGGAAAAATAAGGATCAAGCACAAGGCCGGTTTTGGAGCGGATTTTTTCTTCAAGCCCCCGTTTTTTCAAAGCCTCGCAGAAAGACGAAGTGCGCCGGTCCTGCCAGACAATGGCCGGATAAACGGGACGGGAGGTTTTCCGGTCCCACAGCAAAGTGGTTTCGCGCTGGTTGGTAATTCCAATGGCGGCAATTTGGGAAAAAGAAAGCCGGGCGCGCGAGCACGCGCCGGCAATGACATTCAGAACGGATTTCCAGATTTTTCCGGGATCGTGCTCCACCCATCCGGGCTGCGGGAAATACTGGGGAAACTCTTCGTAAGCGGAAGCCAGAACGCGCCCCCGTTTATCGTACAACAGGGCACGCGTGCCGGTGGTGCCTTGATCAATGGCGAGAATTGCCTGAAGGATTTTTAACCCGCTTCAGGGATTTCTTCGGGATCGCTGAAATCATTGACCTTGGTTTCAAGCCAGTGATTGTACGCATAATCCAGAATCCTGAATTTATCGACCGGATCCATCATCATGAACCGGACGCCCTGGTCATAGCCCTGGTTCTGGCCTTCCGATGCATGCGACCACATGACCTTGCCGGAAGTATGAACGGGTTTGGGATCATCTGGGATCGTGATTTCAAGATCCACAAGCGTCCCTTTTTTGAACTCCATGTTGGAATTGATTTTGAGGCCTTCACGGGAAAGGTCGCGGCTTAAGCTGATGCCCTTGTCAACATGCTCACCGGTAACCTGATACTTCACACTCATAAATGCGTCAAAGCGTTTGAATTTTCTGCGATCTTTATCCACGTTCCACCTCTTTCCTGGTTGGTGGGTCATTATAGACTTTCACAATGTCTTAATTTAAGTAAGCACAATCGTGACCACGCTACCAACAGAAATATAACACACGGGTTTTAGATTTACAAGGGCATGGAAAAATATATATAAGGCAGGATTAAATATTTACAACTCATTTAATTTCAATGAGTTATAGATCTAGCAAAAAGAGGCCAGGGACCTATTGGCGAAAATTGACGAATTGAAGAGGAATTTCAGAAGGGTTTTGCCGCAGGAATTGAATCACGGATTGAAGCTCATCCCTGCTCTTGGCGCTCACCCGGATTTCATCTCCCTGAATGGCGGCCTGGACCTTGAATTTCGCGTCTTTGATGCGCTTAACGATTTCCCGTGCCTTGTTCGCCGGAACTCCGTTCACAAAAGTGACCTCCTGGCGCAAAGTTCCTTCAAAGGCTTTTTCGGGGTCGCCAAACTCGAGGGATTTCATGGGAATTCTCCGGGCCACAAGGCGTGTTTTTAAAATATCCTGCAGATTTCTAAGTTTGAGATCATCATCCGCGACGATTTTTAATTTTTTCTCTGCCTTGAGAAATTCGATAGAACTTTTGGAACCTTTAAAATCAAAACGCGTCGAAAGTTCCTTGATGGCCTGATTGACCGCATTGTCGATTTCCTGGAAATCAACGGTGGAAACAATATCAAAAGAAGGTTGTTGTGCCATCAGGCGGGAGTTTAAAGTTTCTTGGCGGCGCGGGCTTCGATGAATTCGCGGATTCTCTGGCTGCCGGAAGATTCCAGTTCTACAAATTGAATGCCGGTGTCAAAGCGTGTCTGCGAACTTTTGAGTTCCTGGGTAGGAACCGCCCAAACCACTTTGCCTTCGCAGTCAATGGCAGGATCTTTTTCGTCGAGATGGAGCTTGACTCTGCATTTGGAAAATCTTTCCAGCGATTTGTCGAGAATCACGCAAACGCCGCCGGCGCCCACATTTTCCGTGACGGCGGGAATCGGCGCGCCCGAATCCGCTGACTGGATCAAAATTTCGCACTGAAGGCTGACCCGCGGAAATTTTCTCTGATTAAATCCGTCCCACATGGACATTGAAAAATTCCTACTCCGGTTTCAAAACCCGCACAAAGGCGTCTAAAAAAGGTTTTGCGAGAGATTTCTTCTTGAACCGGGAAAGGCTTTCTTCCCCTTCGCGAAAATCTTTATAATGGCCGACAAAAACGCAGTAATACGTCCTTCCGCCGGGCCGGTCGAGCTCCTTGATAAACGCATCCGCATCCTGGGCCCGAAGTTTGGCCACCAGTCTGCCCGCATCTTCCGGGCCCGCAAAAGTGGCAATCTGAATCGAATAAGCGCCTTGTTCCGCGGGTTTTGGCTTGGCAACCGCCGCCGGCGGGGATACCGGAGCCTCTGTGTCCGCCGGAAGAACGGCCGCAGGGACTTCCGCCACACGACTGGAATCCGCGGCAGAAACGGCTTCGGGGGCTTTTGCGACCGGTTTCACATGAGGCGCAAAGGGAACTTTTCTTTTCACAATCTCCGGGGTGGTTTTAGGATGGGGAGACTTCATGGCCGCTTCCCGGCCGACATTCAGGTAATGGGTGCTTAAGAAAAGAAGGCCCACAAAAGCCGCGGCCCCCAGAGTCGAGGCGATTTTCTGGACTTGGGGCTTGCGAAAATCAATGGAGATGAAAAGACGGAATACGGAGCCTGCTAATTTAAAAAGAGCCGATAAAGAAACGAATAAGATCCTCTTGAAGAAAACCAAAAGCGCGCCGGGAAAAGCGGCCAGCGGATTTTTCCGGGCTTCCCGTTTGGGTTTGAAAGAAGCCTGGGTTGCGGAAGCGGAATCCGTCCATCCGGCCCTGGAACGCGTCGGGCCTGCGGGAATTCCCGTGGACATCGTCTTCTGGGCAACAGCAGATTCCTGGGTCTTTGAAGTTTCAGAAAGGCTTTGGGATTTCTGAAAAAAATCTTTTGAGGGTTCAGCAGGCCGGCGGTGAGTAAAAGTGGAATCCTCCACCGTCGTGCTGGGAATACGCAGATGCCCGTAGAGCCTCTGCTGAATTTCGGTTTCGCTTAACGTTTTGACATTGTCCGGCTTTTTTTTCCTGGTTGCAAAAAATCCCATGGTCGGTAAAACCATCCTTTTTTTATTTTTTTTGATGCGACTTCGGTAAAGCACAAACAAATTTCAGCAGCTCGACATTGCCGAGTTGCAATTTCGCGCGCTGCACAAATCCCCGCTTTTGGCAGGTTTTGGCGGCCGCTTGCATTCTGGAAGTTGTTTTAAAAATCACTTCCTGATACCCCATTTTATCGCAAAATTGAAGCGCGGTATCAATCAATTTCAAGCCGATGTCCTGTTTCCGATAGGCCGCCGCGACAAAGAGCCGGCGAAGAAGGGCTACGCGGTCATCTTCCTTCTTAATGGCGGCTGTTCCCACCACCTGATGGTCGATCACGGCCACAAAAAAAGCTTCGCCGAGGCGCCCATAGGTTTGAGAAATAGTTTCGATGTCTTGCGTGGGATAGGCGGAACGGTCATCCTTGAATTCCTGCTCCATGATTTCATGAATTAACTGAACGACCTGAGACTGATCTTCCGGAGTCACACGGCGGATGGTAATCATCGCGTCCGTTATTTCTTCCCTTTATCAGCAGGTTTGGCGGCGGGCGCTTTTGCGGCCGGAGCTTTTGCCGCGGGTGCGGCGGCTTTTCCGGCAGCAGGGGCTCCCGGCTTTGCGCCGGCGCCAGCCGCGGGTTTGGCGGCGGTTCCGGCAGCAACGGCTTCGCCTGCAGCGCCTTCCGCGGGACCTTCCTTGGTTTTCTTGACCTTGATCTTCATGGATTTGACCTTGGGAAGGCCAAAAACCGAAGAACGGTCCAGCCACTTGTTTTGCTCCTGCATTTTATTGATTCTTTCGAAGCGTTTCAAAACATTCCGGTGCTTGGCACCGACACTATCCTCGCGGAGACTGGGATGTTGCGACATGAATTTGTATTCCTTTCTGAAATGAGTTCTGGAGATTCCGAAATTCGGTGGGATTATACCGGACTCACGGTGATTTGGCTAGTAAAATCAGGTATTCAGCCCGCGTTTCTCATCAGTTGTCGTCACGAGTTGGCGTAGCCGCGTGTGGATGCGAGGCTTGCGACCGAGGCTACCGGAAACGTACTGAACAAGTACGTTGAGGATAGCCGACGGAGCATAACGAAGCAGACGCATGCGGATACGTCAACGCAGTAGACAATTGATGAGAAATGCGGGCTAGGCGAGGGTGCGGACATAGGCATCCGCAGGAATCAGCCCCTGGTTTTTGAGCTGTTTCATCGTGCGATTGGCCTCTTTGTGAGACTCAAACCCATCCACGCAAATCTGGAGCATTTTGCCTCCGGGAATGACGAAAGCTTTATGCCCCTTGCCCGCCAGTTTTTTAATTTCCCGCTCCGCCGTATTTTTCGAAGCAACGGTGACAGTCTGGATCGTGTACCGGCCCGCAGGCTTTCCCGACTCCGGTTTGGCCGGTACAAGAGCGGCCGTTTCTTTTTTCGCCGGCAACAAAGTGGCGGGAGTTGCCGTTGCTGGAACGGTGGGAGCAGACGTCTGCACTAGAGCTTTGGCGGACGCTACCCCATTCTGCTGGGCCTCGACCAGTTTTTTGCTGAGTTCCTGGGTCATGCGCTCGCGCTTCGAGCGTTCGGCCCGGAGTTCGGCCATGGAATAACGTTTTCCCGTTTCGACTCCGAAAGAAAAAACAAGCACATAAACGACAAGAAGCCCGATCATGAGGGCCAGCAGTTGATCGAGACGCAGACTCAAACGGGTACGGTCCAGAAACGAATTCTTTTGCTGGGAAAAGGAATCGGAAAGGGCGGCCACCGGAACGGCGGCGAAAAGTTCTTTTTGCATGTGAAATATCTCCGTAAAAATGACGTTTTTTGTCATCCCCGAATGCTTTTGTCGGGGATCAGAGAGTCGTGGATTCCCGCCTAAATCGTGCGGGAATGACCGATCAACCCTCGTTTGTCATTTTACGGCACATTTCGGTCAGGACATGAGCGCTTGGACGAATTTTTCTTTGCTGGGTATTGTAATCGACTTCTACAATCCCGAAACGGGGCTCAAAACCGTGCGCCCATTCGAAATTGTCCAGAAGAGACCAGTAAAAATACCCTTCCACCGGCACCCCTTCGCGCCGGGCCCGGGAAACCGATTCCAGATGGTTCCGGATGAACCTCACCCTCTGGGTATCTTCCTTCGCGCAAATCCCGTTTTCAGTTACGAGAATGGGAAGCTTGAACCGGGCAAGGTTCTTCAGGATACGGTAAAGGCCTTCGGGGTAAACTTCCCATCCCATTTCGTTTCTCTCCCCTTTGGGGCGTCCGCATTCTTCCGCGGAAGCGATACGGCCGAGAAAAGCTCCTTCCGCGAAAAGGCCCTGATAGCGGATAAAATCACGGGTGTAGTAATTGAGGCCGATGTAATCCAGTGTATTTTTCAAAGGCAGGAACTCGGAAAAAACACCGGGATAAAAAAGATAACCGGTCTTGAGCGCTTCCGGAAAAAGCATGTTCACAAACCAGTTCCGGGTGAAGGCTGCCAGGCGGTCCCTTGCCGAACCGGGATTGCAGGGTGTGAAATGCGTCATATGCATGGCCAGGGAAACCGCGGGACGGTGTTTCAGATTGGCTTCATACCAGGAATGGATCGTGCGGTAAGCGCCGACATGGGCGTAAATCTGGTTTTTGAAAACTGTCAGGGAATCGCGGTAAGACTTAATGCCCGGCGGCCAAAGCCCGGAAAAAAAACCATGGTAGAGATAAATCAGCGGCTCATTGATGGTGATCCAGAAACGAACATATTTTCCGTAAGCGCGTACCATCCGGTCCACGTACCGGGAAAACAGAAGAACAGTTTGGTCCGAAAGCCATCCGCCCTTTTTCGAAAACCATTCGGGATTCGTGAAATGATGGAGCGTAACGACCGGCTCGATTTTGCGAGCCTGGAGTTCGCGAAAAACCTCGTCGTAATGCCGGAAGGCTTCTTCATTCCAGACATTTTCTTCCGGTTCAAAGCGGCTCCACTCCAGCGAAAACCGGTGAGAATTATGGCCGAGGCGGGAAACGATTTCGAAATCTTCGCGAAAGCGGGTGTAACTGTCACAGGCAAGACCCGAAGGAATTTTCAGGCGGCCCTGGGTTTCCCAAGCCCACCAGTCATTGGCGCAGTTATTGCCTTCGATTTGATGGGAACTGGTGGCCGATCCCCAGAGAAAAGAAGGCGTTTCAGGCATTATTTGACGAATTTCATCCGTTTCGGGGGCCACCAGATAAAGAAGGCTTTGCCCACCATATTGCCCTGAGGCACAAAACCCCAGTTCCGGCTGTCGGAAGATTGGGCGGAGTTATCGCCCATGGTAAAATAATTACCTTCCGGCACGCTGATGACCTGGCCTTCTTTCGCATACAGCCAGTCCTCGCGATTGTAGTAGTAGTGCTCGGAAAAAGGCGGCTCATCCAGCACCTTTCCATTAATAAGGATCTTACCGTCTTTGATTTCAAGTTTTTCGCCAGGAAGCGCGGCCAGGCGTTTGACAAAATCTTTTTTCTTGTCTTCCGGATATTTAAAAACAATGATGTCGCCGCGCTGGGGCACATGAAAACGGTAGGAAACTTTGTCTACGAAGATTCTGTCGCCTTCCATAAATGTGGGGCGCATCGAACCTGTGGGAATTTTATAGGGGCCGAGCAAAAAGGTCCGGATGCCGAAAGCCAGCACGGCGGCAACAAGAAAAGGTTCGCCCCAGTTTTTCCATTTTTCATGAAGCCATTCCTTGCGGCGGGTCTGAAAAGCCTGCCATTCCTGTTCGAGTTTTTGGCGGTAAAGGAAAAGAAGAACAATCCCGGCAACGGGGGCCCAAATCCAGGGGTTCATTCGTCCACCCTCAAGACGGTGATAAACGCTTCCTGCGGCAAATCAATATGCCCGATTTTCTTCATGCGCTTCTTTCCTTCCTTTTGCTTTTCCAGAAGTTTGCGTTTGCGACTGATGTCGCCGCCATAACATTTTTCGAGCACGTTTTTTCGCATCGCGCTGACCGTTTCGCGGGCCACGATCTTACTGCCGATGGCCGCCTGGATGACCACTTCGAAAAGCTGCTTGGGAATCACTTCCTTCAACTTTTCCGCCATTTTTTTACCGCGGGGATGCGCCTTTTCACGAAAAACAATGCTCGAAAGCGCGTCCACCGGCTCATCATTGATCAGAATGTCCAGCTTGACCACTTCAGCCTCCTGAAACCCGATGAAATCATAATTCAGGGAGCCATAGCCTGAAGTCATGGATTTGATTTTATCATAAAAATCCATGACGATTTCACCGAACGGCATTTCATAAATAAGAATGGCGCGTTTCGCGTCCAGGTATTCCGTGCTCTTGTATATCCCCCGCCGGTCCTGGCAAAGCTGCATCATGGGGCCAAGATTGGCCACCGGAATCATGAGATTGGCTAGAATGTAGGGCTCTTCGATTTTCGCGATGTTTTGCACGGGCGGCATTTCTGAAGGGTTCTCCAGTTCCTGGACTTTGCCTTTCGTGTCGGTCACGCGATAAACCACGTTCGGCGCCGTGATGATCAACTCAAGCCCGAATTCCCGCTCGAGCCTTTCTTTGGCAATTTCCATATGAAGGAGTCCCAAGAATCCGCAGCGGAAACCGTAACCGAGCGAAGCTGAAGTTTCGGGTTCATAAGTAAAAGAGGAATCATTCAGGCGCAATTTTCCGAGCGCTTCGCGCAGGAGCGCAAAATCCTTGGTCTGGATCGGATAAAGGCCGCAGAAAACCATGGGCTTGGCCTCGCGGTATCCTTCGAGCGGTTCGGCTGCAGGATTGTTGGCCAGCGTCGCCGTATCGCCGATTTTGATGAGCGAGACATCCTTGATGTTGGCGGCAATGTATCCCACTTCTCCGACACTCAATTTTTGCACTTCTTCGGGCTGCGGATTAAAAATACAAAGCTGAAGGGCTTCCTGCGTATTGCCTGTGGCCATCATGGAAAAATGATCATTTTTCTTGATCTCCCCGTCAAAAACGCGGACATAGGCAATCACGCCTTGATAAGTATCGAACTTGGAATCAAAAACAAGCGCCTTGAAGGGTTTGTCTTTGTCCCCTTTCGGCGGAGGAATCCGGTCGATGATCGCTTTGAGAATTTCCGCGGTCCCGACGCCGGATTTCGCGCTCGAAAAAATAATTTCAGACGGGTCCACGCCAAGAAACTCACTGACTTCGTCCCGGACTTTTTCGGGCGCGGCAATGGGGAGATCGATTTTCGTCACCACCGGAATGATCACGAGATTTCTTTCCATCGCAAGGTAAAGATTGCTGACCGTCTGGGCCTGGATTCCCTGCCCGGCATCCACCAGCAGGAGCACGCCTTCGCAAGCGGCCAGGCTTTTGGAAACCTCGTAAGTAAAATCCACATGCCCCGGCGTGTCGATCAGGTTCAGATAATATTCGCCGAATTTGATGCGCACCGCGCGCGCTTTGATCGTGATGCCGCGCTCGCGCTCAAGATCCATGTCATCCAGGATCTGCTCGCGGAATTCGCGTTTGGAAATCGCATTCGTATCCAGCAAAAGCCGGTCGGCAAGCGTGGATTTTCCGTGGTCAATATGCGCAATAATGGAAAAATTACGGATTTTCGAGGAGTCGATCATCAACTTTTCGCATTTCTTAATTCTTCAATCGCGGCCCCACGGTCTTTTTGCCCAAAAACCGCGGTGCCCGCCACAAGAATATCGGCGCCGGCGCCTAATGCCTGGCCGGCGGTATCGCGATTGACCCCGCCATCCACGGAAATAAGGCCCTTGAATCGCGGCCGCAGCTCGCGGACTTTTTGCATCATTTCCGGCATAAACGATTGCCCGCCAAAACCGGGCTCCACAGACATGATCAAAACCAGTTCCACCTGATCCAGATAAGGAAAGATGCTCGAAAGCGGGGTCTTCGGACGGATTGAGATGCCGGGTTTGGCTCCCAGCTTTTTAATCATCGCCAAAGTTTCGCCGATTTTTTTGCTGGCTTCCACATGCACCGTGATCCAGTCGGAACCGGCTTTTTTGAAATCCTCGAGATAATTCATGGGCTCGTCGATCATCAAATGCACATCCAGCGGCAGCTTCGTAACTTTCCGGAATGATTTCACGACCACGGGGCCGATCGTGAGATTGGGCACAAAGTGGCCGTCCATCACATCCACATGCAGGATGTCGC